>JAPYPT010000020.1 GCA_029937535.1 Alphaproteobacteria bacterium | reverse complement strand
CAACTATCTTGCAAATTCAGGATATGGGTCATACTAAATTGAAAACGCTCTAGTTTTTCGCCGGTTCGGAAATCTTCGGCCGCTCGGCAACGCCATCTGGCACCGAAACCGCGCGCGGGGTCTGAATGTAGTAGATGAACGCCGGGAAGGCGCCGACAATAAGTCCGATGACAATCATGCCCGGCCAATGGAAGTTACCTAATCGCGCCGGACGGTGTCGCCGCAGGCTCTTGACCAGATAAACAACAGCTATCACCACCAGTGCCGACAACAGCCAAACGAGAATAAACGTGCTCATGGCCGTCAGGCTAGCAGAGTTGGGTTTATAAATCGATGCCGTGCAGGGCCCCCGCCCTGCCCTTCGCGGCAGCCATCAGATAGGACAGATCACTGCCGCCCAGAACCATGCGTACGCCCATCTTGATATACTTCGCCGCCAGATCATCATAGATACCGCCCATGCCGGCCCATTTGCCGTTATTGCGGCAGGCCGAAACAGTCGCGTCATAGGCGGCGACCACGTCATCATGGTCATACTGCCCGGAGATACCCATCTCGGCACATAGATCGTTGGTGCCGATCAACAACACATCGACGCCTTCGACGGCGGCAATTTCATCGGCGTTGGCGATGGCCTCCGGACTTTCCAGCATGACCACAACCAGCAAATTTTTATTGATCACCTTCGTGGCCTCGGCCATGGGCAGGCTCTCATATTCCAGGATCGCCGCGCCGCCCGCGAGAGAGCGGTGACCGATGGGCGGATAGAGACATTGATCGACCACGCGCCGCGCCTCCTCCGCCGAATTGACATGCGGCACCACAACGCCTTGCGCGCCCGCATCCAGGGGCCGGCTGGCATGGTGGTGCAGATGGGACGAGGCCCTGACGATGGGCGTGCAACCCGCATCCAATCCGGCCAGGCTGATATCCGCCACGGTCTCCAGGGAGAGGGGGCTGTGCTCCATATCGATGAACAGCCAGTCATAGCCGCACACCTTGGCCACCTTGGCAATCTCCACCCCGCGCGCGATACGCACGCCGAGGCCGAGGGACAATTCGCCCGCCGCCAGTTTCTGCTTGGTAACATTCTCGATGACAGCCATGCGGCGTCCTCCCCAAAATTCAGTTATTTATACAGATGATAACATGCGTTCCCGGCAGGTGCGGATCACTTCGTCGGCGGGCCGTTTCCACCAATTCTCGGCCGAGAAGATTTCTACTTCTATCAGCCCATTATAGCCGGTGCCGTCAACCCACTCGCTGATTTGCGGTATATCGATGACACCGTCGCCCATCATGCCGCGATCCAGCAATAAATCCGTGGTCGGAACCAGCCAATCGCAGACGTGATAGGCCAGCACGCGATCGCCGGCGCGTTCGATCTGGGCCTGCAAATCGGGGTCCCACCAGACATGATAGACATCCACCGCAACGCCAAGGCCCGGCCCCAGTTCGTCGCAAAGATCCAGCGCCTGGCTCATTGTATTGATAGCGCACCGATCGGCGGCATACATGGGATGCAGGGGTTCGATGGCGACGGGCATTTGGGCGGCGCGGGCATGGTCCATCACCGCGCCCAGGCCGTCGCGGATCATTGCTCGGGCGCCGGGCAGGTCCCTTGAACCTTCCGGCAGGCCGCCGGCAACGACGATCAGGCATTCGGCCCCCAGGGCTACGGCCTGATCCACCGCCAACCTGTTATCATCGAGCCGGGCCTGACGTTCGGCTGCATCCGATGCCGGGAACTGCCCGGCACGGCACAGGCCCGAAACCCGCAGCCCATGGTCCTTGAGCATGGCGGCCGCTTCCCCCAGACCGCAGTCGGCCAGCTTGTCCCGCCAGATCGAGATACCGGTAACGCCGGCCCCGGCATAGGCCGCGATCGCCTGGGCCAGGCTGTGTTGTTCCCGCGTGGTGGCCTGATTAATCGACAGCCGCGCCAGATCAGCCATGTCCGGCCTCCCGCATGGCCGTGAAATCCGGCTCCGCGCCATACGCAAAACCAACCGCGTCCAACGAGCCAATGGCGATCTCACCGTCCGTGATAGCCAGCCGGGTGACGCCGTCGGCAAGGTGGTACATATCCGGATGGGCGCCGCGGAAAGCGGCCTGCTCGGCCTCCGGCACGCCCGACATCCCGTTGACGTAGTGATGGCCGTTGCGCTCCACATGCGTGATGCCAAGCAGATTGACCAGGGCCAGATCCTGCTGCACGGAGATGCCGGCCTGGGTCGTCAAATCCTCCCCCGACATGAAATAGCCCTCGCCCCAGTGGGCGCAGCGTCCCCGGTTCAGGATTGATTTGTAGAAGCCCTTGCAGGTCTTCGAGGAAACGCCGCGATAGCCAAGTTCCCGGCCTCTGGGAAAGGCGCCCAGGAAGCCATCGGCCTCATCCAGGATCACAGGCTTGCGGGCGCTGAGCAGGCTGACATCAACGTCCAAGGCCACGGCGCGGGAAATGGGCTGTTCCACGAACAGGATGGCATCATTGAAGCGCTTCAACCGCTCGTCGCCTTCGATCCCGTCCAGCAGGGCGGACACACCGGCGACGTCGTTATATTGTTCGTTGCCGTCGAGAGAGATGATGTAGTCATCCTGGCGCTCATCCAGCACATCGGCAATTTCCACCAGCCGCGCCACGTCCTCGTCCAAATCACCGCAGACCTTGATCTTGAAATACCGATGGCCATAGGCCGCGATGACCTCTTGCAGGGTTTCGGGCAGACCGTCACCCACGGGCTCGGGGTTCTCCCGGATCGGATCGACCATGCCCACCGTATGGCGGGCATGGATGCGTGCCGCCGGGCGCAATCCCGCCAGGAACCGGTCCATGTCATATTCATCGCTTTCGATACCCGGCAGATTGCCCTGGATCGCTGTGTAGAACGAAACTTCGTGCAGGCGGCAGAGCGCATCGAGAACCGCGCGGTCCAGCACCGCCGGGCCATAGTTGGCGACCAGGGAGTTATCCCCCCGTTCGCCGCAAATACGGATCTGCTCATCATAGTTGGAGCGGAACAGCCCGAAGGCCGTGGCGGGCGCGGCGTCACGATAAAGGCCGGTGGCGGTGGCAAGTGCCAGGCGCAATTGATCGAAGTTGTCTTCGTTGCTGAGCTCCAAATTCTTGTCGAACCATTTCGGCGCCAGCATCTCGGCCGATAGTCCCCAGCCTTCCCGGCCATCATCCAGCCGTATCCGCACCCTGGCAAAGACCTGGGGGCTTTCCCGCAGCGTGACAACGCCAAAGCGGAAGGGCATGCGCAGGGTCACGTCACGCTCGAACAGTTGCACCTCTTGGACGGAAAGCTTTATGGGATCAGTCACGCAAGGCCTCCTCTATACCGCGTAAATAGCCGATGGCGCGGGCCGCCGCCGCGTGGCCGTCGGGATAATAGTCAAATGGTTCCACCGCCACCGTGCCGTCATAGCCGTGCCGTTGCAAGGCCGACAGGATGGGCGCAAAGGCCATCGCGCCCTGCCCCGGTCCCCGGCCGTTGCCGTCGTTGACCTGGACATGGGCCAAATGGCCGCTGGGCAGCCAACGCTCGATCAGTTCGGCGGGGCTGTCTTCATCCAGCCGCGCCGTGGCGCAGCAATCGAGCATGGTGCGGATATGGGGACTGCCAATGGTGTCGACCATGGCCGCAGCCTCAGCGATGCGGTTGATGAATTCCGCATCCTCGGGCGCCAATGCCTCAATACAATAGGTGACACCGGCGGCCTTGGCGTCGTCGGCGACAGCAGCGAAACAATCGATGGCCCGTTGCCGGGCGCCATCTTCATCGCCAGGGGTCAAGCGCCGCTGCAGGGGTGAGCCATGCACCAGAGCCGTGCCGCCCAATTCGCCGCAAAGGCCGATCAGGCGGCGCATCACATCCACCGTGCGCGCCCTGGTATCATCGTCGGGATCGGTGATCGACAAACCGGAAGGCGCGACAAGCAGCCAGTGCAGGGAAACGATTTCAACGCCGGCATCCCGTGCGGCCCGCCGCGTGGCGACGATATCAACAGCGCCCCCCTCGTGCGGCTCATCCGACAGGGTAAAGGGCGCCACCTCCAGGCCGTCATAGCCCAGGGCGGCGGCAAAGTCGCATTGCGCGGCGAAGCTCATGTCCGCGATCACTTCGTTACATAAGGCGAATTTCACAACGCGATCCTTTGTTCCCGTTCCGCCGAGCGGTGAATAGCATCGAGAATTCGCGCCATGCCGACGCCGCATTCCTCCATGCCCGCCAGGGGCGGCGCCTTACCATCCACCGCCTCAAGAAAGGCGCTGAATTCCGCCGCCACGACATCGTGCGGCTCGACCACGGCGGCATGGGGCATTTCGACGCCCCGGTTGTCGGGCCGCCATAGCCCGTCCGTCAATTCGTGACGGACCCGATGCAGGCGCAATTCGCTGGTTTGATAATCGATCTCCGCGGCACCTTCACTGCCCGCCACCATGAATTCCTTGGTCTGCGTGGCGCCGGGCACGATATTGTCATTCCAGCGCCCGGGTTGAATACACCCAACTTCGATATGGGCCAGGGCGCCAGAGGGATAGAACAGCCGGATCAGGGCCAGATCGTCATAGCCCCGGCCGAAATGATCCCGCGTCACCGCGTCCACGGCAACAGGCAGCGCGCCCATCATCCAGTTCGCCTGATCGATGAAATGCACCGCGTCATTGCCCACCACGCCGCTGTCGCCACGGGCCCGCTTGTAACCATGAAACCTTGCCGAGATGTAGCGTAGATCGCCCAGATGCCCCGCATCAACCTCCGCCTTGGCCAGTTTCGCCAGGGGATGAGCGCGGAAATAAAATCCCACCTGCACCACTTGATCCTTAACCAGATCACGCAGTCCCTCGGCCTCGGCCAGGGTCGCGGTCATGGGCTTTTCAATAAACAGGTGCTTGCCCGCCGCCAGCAGCGGTTGGCAAACTTCGAAGTGCCGGTCGGTGGGCGCCAGCACGACCACCAAATCCGCCCGATCAAGAAATTCCGCGACATCCCCCCCGACACGGCTTTCGGGCAGCCCCAAGTCCAAACAACGCCGCCGTGCCGCCAACTCCGGATCGACCACAAGCAAGCCATCCGCCAATCCCAACGAACGCCAGGCCGCCAGGTGGGTCGGCCCAAAATTGCCAAAGCCTATTTGCAGGATTGTTGGATTCACCACTACATGTTCGTCGCTAGAGCCGGACAAATCTTGTCATCGCAACAAGTCTCGGAGGTATGTTTTCAGTTCTCTCGAAATTTGCTCCGCGCTCTCCGGTCTATCTCGTAGTCGTTCCGCCCATGGCCGTCCAGGATGGAGCACATCCCATCTTGAGCGAACTTGATTATATCGACCGCTGCCCGGATCGTGATTTCCAAATCCGTCAATAAGTCTATTCCAGATCGGCCCAAATTTCGTGATGAGTAGATTTTCACCCAACGGGATCCAAATATCTTCAACCACGAGAAAACGACAATCGAAATCCTCGATATTCAGGTTGCTTGTTTGATCAATGCTTGCCGCATGCTGACGCAGCCGTGAGCTCAGAGCATTGCCTGGGTCCGCGTCGAGACCAAAGCCGCCTTTTCGCGCGCCAGGCGGAACGGCCTTCCCGACATATAAAAGCATTTCAAAGGCGTCGCCTTGGTTGCGTTCCGAGATAGGTAAATATGGATCAAACGCACCCGAATAATAGATCACATAGATTCCGGCGCCAATAAAGCTATCCAACTCGCCCATTGGCCGTGCCTGCCCACGCAGCAAGGCATCCGATACGCTTTCACCCAAATTGCGTTTGTCCAGAGGGTTGAAAACCTCGGGTTCACTCATGTCGGTGCCAAACGTTTTGCCAGGCGTTTCAGCTCCCGTTCATCATGGCGTGCAAGTTCCACACCGACACTACTGGCTATCACATGGGCCAGACGAACCGGGACGGCATTCCCAAGTTGACGCATGGTTTCGCTCCACGATCCATGAAAAAGGTAGCCATCTGGAAATGTCTGAAGCCTCGCCGCTTCGCGAACAGTGAAATAACGGACCTGACCATCGATCTTAACGAGCATGTTTTCGCCGCCTGGCACGCCATGATCTCCCGCCTTTAAGGCTTTCGCCGGCAAATCCATGGGACTGCCCGTATGGCCAACGTATGGCCGTGCGCCCGCCTGAAAACGATGATTGAACAGTTCACCATCGCCTTCACCGGTTTCCGGGTTCGGTAGCCCAATCAAGGCGTCCCGAACGGTCCGCCAAGGTTTGGAGTCCAACATGGGACGAAAGTTTGACTTTTTCAAATTTTCAATTCGTTTTTCGTATCGATCCGGCATCGCCGGTCGGGCTCGCTTGGAAATTTCATGCCGGTCCCAATACTCTCCCCCAACCCACTGATCTTCAAGCAAGGCATCCAGGCTATGCGTCGGTTCGGGAAACGACCATTTTGCACCGATATCACTTCGAAAACCGACGATAAATACCCGCTCACGTTTTTGAGGCACGCCATGGTCGGCGGCGTTTAGCACTCTGTGTACCAATTTATAGGTTAGGCCACTTCGTTTGTTGGACGTCTTGGTACGTTCCAATCTACCCAAATGCGCAAGCCAGTCTTCATTTCCCCGGCGCCGAAGTTCGGGAAAAGTCAATTGAAGTAAAATATACTGAAAATAATTTTCAAACGCGGTTCGCGTCAGACCCTTCACATTCTCGACAATGAAAGCCTTTGGCCGAAGGCGCCGGATCGCATCGACCGTGGCGGGAAACATATCACGATTATCTTCGAAGCCGCGGTGCTTGCCGCCCATGGAGAAAGGTTGGCAGGGCGGTCCGCCAGCGACCAAATCAATTTTATCTTCCAGTGATTCATAGCTAAAATCTCGGACATCCCCATGGGTAATTGGCCAGTTCCGCAATAAGGGGAAATCGCGCCGTCGATTTTCGTTCATCGTGTCGCATGCCCATCGATCCCACTCCACGACCGCGCATGCTTCAAATCCAGCAAGGCTCAATCCCATGCCAAGGCCGCCTGCCCCAGCGAACAATTCAACCGTCTTCAACATCGGAAAATACTACCCTTTCGCCTAATAGGAACCCGCGAATCAGATCTTTCAGTTTTTTAGTGTCTCGCACTTGGCATTCCCAGACAACTAGGTATTCCCAGCCGAGACCGGACAATCGTTTTTGATTGTCGATGTCGCGTATTCTGTTTCCCTCCAGTTTCGGCAACCAGAATTCAGTTCGAGTCTTGGGTAGGCGGGCCAGTTTGCAATTCTGGTGACGATGCCAAAAGCAACCATGGACGAAGATGACTTTTTGGCGAGACGAAAACACCAAATCCGGAGACCCAGGCAAGTCTCGACGATGGAGGCGGTACCGCAGACCCATGCCGTGTATCAATCGACGAACCGCAATTTCGGGCTTCGTGTTCTTGCTCCTAACGCGGCCCATTCGCTCGCTTCGTTGTTTTGGCGTTAACGTATCCATATCAATTGGGAACAGGTGCCTAATCCGTGACGCCCTGAGTGGCCAACAATGCTCCCATGCGGTTACTGGCCAAATCCGGATCAGCCAGCAGGCCGGCGGCATCGGCCAGGCGGAAAAGTTCGGCCAAATGGGCGAGGGATCGGGCGCTTTGCTGGCCGCCGACCATGACGAAATGGTCCTGATGGCCATTCAGCCAGGCCATGAAGACCACGCCGGTTTTGTAGAACCGGGTGGGGGCGCGGAAGATGTGGCGGGAGAGCGGCACGGTGGGGGCCAGAATGTCGTGAAAGCGCGCCTCGTCTCCGCCCGCGAAGGCATCCAGGGCGGCGGAGGCGGCGGGCGCGATGGCGTCGAAAATACCCAACAGGGCATGGGAATAGCCCATCTCGTCGCCGGCGATCAGTTCGGCGTAGTTGAAATCATCGCCGGTGTACATCGCCACGTCCGCGGGCAGACGCCGGCGCATGGCAATTTCCTTGTCCTTGTCCAACAGCGAGATCTTGATGCCGTCGATCTGGTTGGCGTTGGCGGCCAGCATATCGAGGCAGACATCCATGGCCGCCATGTGATCGTCATGGCCCCAGTAACCGGCCAGGGCCGGGTCGAACATCTCGCCCAGCCAATGGATCAGGACCGGCTCGCGAACCTGACTCAAGATACGGTCATAGACCAAGGCGTAGTCGTCGGGAGAGGTGGCGCAGGCGGCGAGCGCCCGGCTAGCCATCAGGATGATGCGTCCGCCTTTCTCTTCGACGAATTCGACCTGTTCCTCATAAGCGCGGATCACGTCATCGAGCCGCAGATCCGCCGACGGTTCCAAATGATCCGTACCGGCGCCACAGGCGATACGGGCGCCGGGGATATGGCGGGCGGCCTCCAGACTGCGGCGGATCAAGGTCTGACTGGCGGCCCAGTCCAGCCCCATGCCGCGCTGGGCCGTATCCATGGCCTCCGCCACGCCGAGCCCGAGATCATAGAGCTTGGCGCGGTAGGCGATGGTGGCATCCCAATCGATCGCCGCCTCCAGCCAGGGATCGGCGTCCGACAAGGGATCCGCCACCACGTGGGCGGCCGAATAGGCGATGCGGTTGAAGGGGCGGTTGGCGCGGGCTGGGAAATCTCTCGGCGTGCTGGTGGAGAAGGATTCCAGTCGACCATTGCCAACTGGCAGGTTCAGGGTCGCCATGCCTAGGCCTCCAAATCGGGAATATCCATCCAGCGCCGCTCGGCCCAGCTTTGCAAACCCAACTCCGCCAATTGCACGCCGCGGGCGCCAGCCAGAAGATCCCAGGGAAAGGGCCCGTCGCCGTAAAGATGACGGATGAACAATTCCCACTGCGCCTTGAAGGCATTGTCGTAGGGGACCGGGTCGGGCACCTCCTCCCAGCCATCCTGGTAATCGATGGCGGGGGGAATGTCGGGGTTCCAGACCGGCGTCGGCGTGTTGACCAGGGCCTGGCTGCGGCAGCGGCGCAGGCCGGCCACGGCGGAACCATGGGTGCCGTCCACATGCAGGGTCAATAAATCGTCCCGGCGCACACGAGTGGCCCATGAAGAATTGAAATGCGCCACGATCCCGCCTTCAAGCTGGAAGGTGGCATAGGCGGCATCGTCCACGTCCGCCTCGTAGGCCGCATCGTTCTCGTCCCAGCGTTTGGGGATGTGGGTGGCGCCCAGACAACTGACCGATTTCACGGCGCCAAAGGTGTTGTCCAGCACATAGCGCCAATGGCACAGCATATCGAGGATAATGCCGCCGCCCTCGCTTTTTTTGTAATTCCAGGACGGGCGTTGGGCGGGCTGCAAATCACCGTCGAAGACCCAATAACCGAACTCGCCCCGCACCGAAAGAATGCGGCCGAAGAAACCGGCGTCGATCAGGTATTTCAGTTTGCCGATCCCCGGCAGAAACAATTTATCCTGCACCACGCCATGTTTGATGCCGGCGGCCTTGGCCTTTTGATAAACGCCATAGGCATCGGCCAGGCTGTCGGAGGTTGGTTTTTCGCAATAGATGTCCTTGCCGGCCTCGATCGCCTTTGTCAGCAGCCCGGCGCGGGCCTGGGTGGTGGCGGCATCGAAAAACAGCGTGTCGTCGGGGTTGGCCATTGCCGCGTCCAGATCGGAGGTCCACCGGCTTAGGCCATGCGCCCGCGCCAAGGCGCCGACCCGGCCCGCATCCCGCCCCACCAGGATCGGATCCGGCATGACGCGGCTGCCGTCGGCCAGCTCCAGGCCGCCCGCGTTCATGATTTCCAGGATCGAGCGGATCAGATGCTGGTTCTTGCCCATGCGCCCGGTGACGCCGTTCATGATGATGCCGAGTCTTTTTTCGGTCATTGGCGTTTCTCGCTCATACTCACTCCATTCCCAATAATTTATAGATCCGGCGGGTGTAATCGCCGAAGGCTTCCTGTGTTTTCATGTCCAGGGTCCGCGGATACGGCAGATCGACCAAAAAATTATCAGCCATGCGGGCGGGGCCCGCCGTCAGCACAACCACCCGGCTGCCCAGGAACACGGCCTCCTGTATGCCGTGGGTCACGAAGACGATGGTCTTGCCGCTCTCGCTCCAGATGCGCAGCAACTCCAGGTTCATTTTTTCCCGCGTCAAGGCGTCCAGGGCCCCGAAGGGTTCGTCCATCAGGATCAATTTCGGATCATGCACCAGGGCGCGGGCGATGGCGGCGCGCTGCTGCATGCCGCCCGACAATTCATAGGGATAGCTCTCCGCGAAACCGGTGAGGCCGACCATCTCCAGCAGATGCCCGGCCCGGTCCCGTGCCTCGGCCATGTTCAGGCCCAGAATTTCGGCCGGCAGCAAGACGTTGTCGATGACCCGGCGCCATTTCAACAGCAGGGGCTGTTGGAAGACCATGCCGATATCACGGGCGGGGTCGAATTTTTCGGCATTCGAGCCGATGCGGACCGTGCCATCCTCGTGGGAATGCAAGCCGGCCAGGATCTTCAGCACGGTCGTTTTGCCACAGCCCGATGGCCCGACCATGCAGACCAGTTCGCCCAATGAAACATCGAAGGTGACATCGGAGACGGCGAGAAAATCCGCCCGCCGGCCGCGATATACCTTGCGCACGCCGTCGAGCTGGATGAATGCGGGGTTGGCGCTCATCTATTCCATCCGCGCATCGGAGACCACCAGCAGGCGTTCCAGCAGCAGGACGATGGCGTACAGGCTGACGCCCACGGCGGTAATCATCAGCACGGCCATGAACATGCCGGCGGTGTCCAGGGTCACCTGCACCTGCATCATCAAATAGCCGAGGCCTTCTTCCGAGGCGATGAACTCACCCACGATGGCGCCCGCCACCGCCAGCACCACGGCCACCTTCATGCCGGAAAAAATGAACGGCAGGGCGCCGGGCAACTGGATCTTGGTGAAGATCTGCCAGCGCGAAGCGCGCAGGGTACGGACCAGATCGATCAGTTCCGGCTCCACCTCGCCCAGTCCCCGAGATGTCGTGATCAGGATCGGCAGAAAGCAGATGGAAAAGGCGATCAGGATATTCGGGCCCAGGCCATAGGAAAACCAGACGATAAAGATCGGTCCCAGGGCCACCTTGGGGATCATGTTCAGGGAAACGATCAAGGGCATCAGGGCATCATTCAGCCAGCGCGACCAGGAAAACAGCACCGCCATGCCAACCCCCACCACAACCGCCAGCCAGAAGCCGCCGAACACCGAGGCGGCGGTAATCAGAGTGTTATGGCCCCAGGCGTAGGTCTTCCATTCCAACAAGGTGGCGAAGGTGTCCAGAGGCGCCGGCATGATATAGGGCTCAACCTCACCCAGGGTGATCCAGGCCTGCCACGCGGCCAGGGCGGCTAGGTGCATAACGATGATCAACACCCACTTACGCAGTTTATCGCGGCCGTCATCCATGTTCAGTCAATCCATTGGCGGCGATGGCCCGAAATTTGGGTACACGTAACAAGTACATGTCCCCAAAATTCTCCGCCTGTGCCATTGGTGGGGGTGAATAGGGGGACATGTACTTGTTACGTGTACCCCTAATCATGGGGACTCCCAGCCAGCCAACGCTCTAGATTCTCGGCCACGAAGCCGTCGTCGCACAGGTGGGGGTAGTCGGCGATCACGCGGTCCAGTTCCTCCGCCTGGCCGGGGCTCATGGCCTCGTCCGGGTTCAGGCACCAGGTGCCCTGCAACAAGCCTTGCCGGCGCAGGACCTCGTGACAACCGGCAATACAACCGGCGAAATCGTTGACCACATCGAACAACGCCCCGTTGGCATCGGTGATCTGGCTGTCCAGTTGCAGCAACTCCGCCGCGACCACTCCTGCGGCAACCGCGGCATGGGCCCGGGCCAGATAGTCCACGGCCGGCTTGACCCAGACGCTCCAATGTCCCAACAGCCCGCCCCGGAAACGCACCACGACCTCTTCCCCGCCCCGGCGCACTGCGAACGGCGTCAACAGATCGAGGAAAATATGATCATCGTTGCCCGTGTACAGAGTGATCCGGTCCTCCGCCTCCGCCGCGACCACGCCGCGTATCACATCCAGCGTGCGATAGCGGTTGAACGGCGCCACCTTGATGGCAATGACGTTGTCGAGGGCGGCGAAGCGGCGCCAGAATTCGGTCGAGAGAACAATGCCGCCAACTGCTGGCTGCAGATAAAAACCGATCAAGGGAATGCGTTCGGATACCGCCCCACAATGGGCGATCAGTTCGTCCTCGCTTGCGCCCTTGTGGGCGGCCAGACTCAACAGGCCCGCGTGATAGCCCAGGCCCAGCGCCACGTCCGCCTCCCCCAGGGCCTGGCTGGTGGGTCCCGCCAGGCCGGCGATCATGATTGTTGTCCGCTCGGTCCAGGCGGTGGCGGTTTCCTTTGCCAGGCGCAGCACCGGTTCGTACAGGCCGACATCGCGAATTTCAAACTGCGTGGCATGCACGCCGACCGCCAGACCGCCCGCGCCCGCATCCAGGTAATACCGGGTCAGGGCGCGCTGATGGCGTTCATCCAACGCCCGCGCTTCGGTCAGGGCCAGGGGATGGGCCGGGATAACCACGCCCTGGCGCAGTTGCGAGAGAACTTCCGCCGGCAATTCCTCTCTATGCAAAGCCATATTTTGCCTTCCCCCTTAGAACGAAACCACGACATCCGCGTCGTAGCTCAAGTTCGAATGAACCAATTCCACATTGCCGTTGCCGTAATGAATAGCACAGGCCCGCCGCGGTCTGTCGGATTGGTTATCGGAGGATTGGTGCAAGGTATTGCCGTGGTGGAAGGAGACGCCGCCGCGTGGGACGGGCGCCGGCGTCATCTCATAAGCAGCAGCGGCATCGTCCGGGATCAACAAATTAAATGGTTCGCCCTCGGGCGCGGTGTGGGGGATGGTGGCGCCCAAATTGCTGCCATCGGCATAATACAAACAGCCGTTGCCTTCGTCCGCGTCGTCCAGGGCGATCCAGACCGTGACCATGCCTTCGGGATCATTGGGACCGAAGTAATAATTGTCCTGATGTACCGGTTTGGGTCCACCGCCCCCCGCCGCCTTAAAGAAGATCTGGCTGAAAAAGGCCTTGGGCGACGGGCCAATCAGTTGTTCCACCATGGCCAACAGGCCTTCATTCGCCGCCAGAGACCGGAACGCCGGGCGCAGATAGATGGGATTGTCCAATTTACGCAGCACGGCCCGATCCGTGATCGCGCCTTCGACGTACCAGGCCTGTTGGCCGGCATCCAGCTTGCCGATTTCTTCTTTCGCCCAGATTTCGGCATCGGCGATGGCGGCCCGAATCTCCGCTTCGCCAAATATACCTTCAACGGTCAAATGGCCGCGCGCGCGATAGGTTTTCAGCTGATCGGGATCGAGGGTTTTCAAGATTGGCTCCCCAAAGTAACCAAACAGTTACTTACTTCATCAAACAAAACAGGTCAAGCAGGACGCAGATAGCCGAGCACGACATCCGCGACATGAGCCCGTCTGGCCGCAATCTCTTCCTCGGACTGCAAATCACGGTCGAATATCACCGACAATGTATGAATATTGGAAAAGTAGAAATATCCAACAGCGGCATTGGTGATGAAGACCTCTATGGGGTCCGCATCGTCCCGAAACACACCTTCGGCAATGCCACGTTGCAATAAGTCCGTGATCAGGCCGATTACCGGGCCATGCATATCCAATATGGCCTTGCTACGCCGCAGATGCCGGGCGTTGTGCAGGTTTTCGCTGTTCAGGAGGTTGATGAAATAGGGCGCCCGCACGAAATAATCAAAGGTGAAGATGACCAATTTCCGCATACCTTCCACCGGCGAAAGATCATCCAGGTTCAGGGCCTGTTCAGCTTCACGGATCTCGCCATAAGCCAATTCAAGCACGGCCAGAAACAAATCATCCTTGTTGCCGAAATAATGATACAGCATGCGCTTGTTGGCGCCGGCCCGTTGTGCGATGACATCCACGCGCGCACCGCCCAGGCCTTTGTCCGAGAATTCGGCCAGGGCGGCTTGCAGAATGCGTTGCCGGGCAGCTTCCGGGTCGCGTTTCGCGGGCGCGTTGACAGGGGCCATATGGGCAACCTATGTTTCGAGTAACCAATTGGTTACCAGAGCTAACGAATATCCCTTGGAGGATCAAGCATGAAAATTTTTAAACTCACCCTGGCCGCCATCTGCGCCGCGGTTATTTTGGCTGGTTCCGCCCAGGCGGCGGAAAAGGTCAGTTTTATTCTGAATTGGGTCGCCGGTGGCGATCACGCACCGGTCTATTGGGCCAAATCCCAAGGCTGGTATATGGACAAGGGCATCGATCTAACCATTGAGCAGGGCAAGGGCTCGACGCTCTCATCCCAGCGCGTGGGCATTGGCAAAAACCAGCTCGGCATTGCCGATCTGGGCACGGCCCTGGTCAACAAGGGCAAGGGCGCCGACCTGGTGGCTGTCTTTAATATCTACGCCAATTCGCCCTATGGCTTTTATTGGAAAAAAAGCTCCGGCATCAAAACCATCAAGGATTTCGCCGGCAAGAAAATCGGCAATCCGCCGTGGGATGCGGCCCGGCAAATGTGGCCCGCCTTCGCCAAGGCCTCCGGCATGGCGCCCGACAGCGTAACTTGGGTCAACATCAAACCAAATGCCAAGATCGCGGCCCTGAAATCGGACGCCATCGCGGTCACCACATCGTTCTACAACATCCACTTCATCTTCCAGAAAGTGTTCGGCGATGACATGGGCTTCGTCGCCGGCAGGGACATCGGTGTTAATCCCTACGGCAACTCCGTGATCGCCAACGGCAAATACCTCAAGGCCAATCCGGGCGTGGTGAAAAGTTTCGTCCAGGTAACGCAAAAGGCCTATGCCGCCTGCGCCAAGAACGCCGATCCCTGCATCGATGCCCTCATCGCCGCCAACAGCGGCCTGAAGCGCGGCTCGTCCCTCGCCAACTGGGCCCTAGTCAAGGAACTGATGGATGCGCCCAGCTCCCGCAATGGCGCGCTGGGCTATTTCGATCCCGCCCGCATGGCCGCGGATTACAAATTGATCGAAGCCTATTTCAAACTCAAGGCGCCGTTCGACATCAAGAAAACCTACACCAACGATTTCCTGGACATGTCCGTGAAATTCAGCGGCTGACGCATCGAATTTGGACCGCATTCGGCCCTGGCGCCGGATGCGGTCTTAATTTCGGTTACTCCGGCAACCCGGCTTTCCGTAGGTCATCCAAAAATTTGCCCAACTGCGCGTCACTATAATAGCTGAGTGCGGAAATTATGTTCGACTCCGACAGGCCGGGGTATTTCTCACGCGCCATGGCCAATGCCGCTCGCGCTTCGTCTGTCCGATCAAGCGCGATGAGCGGCGAAATCAATCCCAGCTCGGCCCAATAGGGCGCGGTGGGATGCCGGCAGGATCTTTGCGCCCAAGACAAGGCCTCGTCATATCGCTGGATAAGATACAGCGCACGCGACATCGTCAATTCAATAGCCCAGAGCGCGGGATCGTTGGGGCTTTGGCGGATCGCCTGGTCGAGATGAGACATGGCCGTTTCCGGTTTGTCCATCGCAACGAGTACAAACCCGAGACCAAACTGCGCCATCATGAAATTGGGATTGATTTCCAATGCCCGTTCAAGCTCTGCGATAGCGTGATCGAACTCCGCTCGATGGGTGTAAATTCTACCAAGGACCATATGGGCAAATGGGTCCTTGTCATCGATTTCGGCGGCGCGCCGGGCCGCCTCGAATGCCTTGGCCCGCGAGAGCTCCGGTGTTTCGGTCCAGCTATGAATCGCATGATTATTATGGACCCAGGCGAGCCCCGCTAGGGCGGAGGCAAATTTCTGGTCCATCTCGCAGGCCCTCTCGAGATACGCCATCGCAATGGCGCCATCCTCCCTATTGAGGCGCCAAAAGTGCCACATGCCCCGTTGATAAAGATCCCAGGCATCAAGAGAATCCGTTGGCTTGCGTGTCGCCCGGTCCCGTTCGGCGATGGCCAGTTCCGGCTCGACGGCGCCGACCACCGCAATGGTTATATCGTCCTGCAGGTCGAAGATGTCGGCCAATTCACGGTCATAGCGCTCGGCCCAGATATGGTTGCCGCTGGCCGCCTCGATCAACTGCGCGGTGACGCGCACCCGCGTACCCGCCTTGCGCACGCTGCCTTCCAAAACGTATCTGACGCCCAACTCCGACCCAACCTGCTTGATATCGATAGCCGCGCCCTTATAGGTGAAGGAGGAATTGCGGGCGGTGACAAAGAACCAACCGTATTTTGATAATGCGGTGATGATGTCCTCGGCAACGCCGTCGGCGAAATACTCCTGCTCCGGATCACCGGACATATTGTCGAACGGCAGCACGGCGATGGACGGTTTCTCCGGCAACGGCAGTGACTTGCTTTCGGTTTGCGTCTCGGGGACGCTTTCCGCCACGGGCCAGCGCCAGACATGGATGGGCTGAGAAATATTCTTGACCTCGTGCGGCCCGTCATCGGCAAACCCGATGTCCGTTTTCCCTCTGATCTGACGCATCACGTCATCGGAAATGCAAATCCCCCCTGGATGGGCCAGCGCCTCCAAGCGGGCGGCGATGTTGACGCCGTCGCCATGGATGTCTTCGCCGTCGATAATGATATCGCCAAGGTTGATGCCAAAACGGAACAGCATTTTGCGGTCATCCGGGATATCGGCGGTCCGTTCCGCCATGGCCTCTTGGATTTGAATGGAACAGCGGACGGCTTCCAGAACACTTGGAAATTCCAGGAGCAGCCCATCTCCGGTGGTTTTCACGATGCGCCCGCCATGGCCGCTGATGTTTGGGTCGACGAGATCGCGGCGCAGCTCTTTCAGGGCGGCCAGCGTTCCTTCCTCGTCCGCGCCCATGAGCCTCGAATAGCCAACCACGTCCGCGGCAACGATCGCGGCCAGTCTGCGCTGTGTTCGATCCGACATGGCGAGAGCATAACGAGATGTAATCTACGAATCCATTCATGATGGAATTTGACTGGTGAATCCGCCGGTTTTTAAATCTGTTGTGAAAACTCCACCAGTTCCCGCGTTCGCGTCACCTTGCCGGACCAGTGGCGGTCGAACTCGGCGATGAAGCCCGTCATGATGTCCGAACCGATCAGGGCTTCGGCGGCGTCCAGGTCGCGGAACTCATAGAAGGCGATGTGGACATCCGCTTCAACGCTGCTCCACCCGCGTTTGGCGCTGACGGCGTCGAAGGCCTTCAGGGCGTCGGGCAGATGTTCGTTCTGGTACCAGGTGTCGAAGCCTTCCCTGACCGAAGGATCCACTTCGGCGCGTACGATGAGATATGCGGTCATGTCCAAGTCTCCAATATCAATGTGATGCGCTATCCAAGCGTTTTTACCATGCGGTAGATGGCCGGCATATTATGCTCCTCGATCAGGCGCGGCAGGCGCACTTCGCAGGCCAGTTCCATGCCCATGTGAAGGTAGAAACCCACGGCGGGGTTGTCGTCCAGGACATCCAGGCAGACGGCGCTATATCCCGCCGCCGCTTGCCGCTCAAAAGCGCCCTGCAAAAGCCGGCGGCCGAGGCCCCTGACTCCTGCCTGGGGGTCCACCGCCAGATTGTGCACGCAATAATTGCCATCCGGCGTGGGGGGCGTGAAGTAGATCAATTGCCGAACGGCCTGTGAGATATGCGCGCGCTGCGCGGCGCTGGCCTGGGCCTGGCTCACGGCAAAGGAGCCGGCAAGTGCGGCGTCATCGCACGTGGCGTCGAAGCCGAGTTCAAGCCCGATCAGGGTGCCGGATGGGTCGTAGGCGCCCTGGGCATGGCGGTGGCTGAAAAGACTATCCTCCGCCTGCCATTGCGCCGCCAGCATGGCCAGCATGAAGCTGCGATCCGGTCCATAGACGAATTCGAACACGGGCCGTGCGGTGGCATGGAGCAACAGGGCGGCGCGCTCCTCATTATCGGGCGCCGCCGGCCTAATTTCGATGTCAGCAAGATTTGTCATGACGGCTTGGTATCAGCCCAATTCCGGTCCGGCAATCAGGAACACGCGGTTCGGGTCGTCCAAGGGTTCGGTGCGGCCCAGCAGCATGCGCATGTAACCCCGTTGTTCCTTGAAGCCGGCATCTTGCAGGAACTGGCGAAGCAGGCCGTGATGATCGGCGGCGTCCAAAAAAACCGGACCGGACCCGGCGCCAAGAGACGCCCCCAGCAAGGCGGCCGCCCCATCGCCGCTGTTAGCCGATAACGGCCCGATTTGCGTCGCCAGGCGGCCATCGCGGGCCAGGACAAAACCCTGCAAACCATCCCCCGCCTCCAGCACGAAGGCGCGTTCGGGGCAGCGCTTGTAAAGATGCCTCAACAAAGCCTTGCGGGGGGCGCCGGAGATGCCTTCGTCCCACGCCGCAACCCGGTCCAGATCGTCTTGCCCCATGGGCCGCACGCCGGCTCCACGGTCGCCAACCTGGGGGTTTTCCACCTGCCAGCGGGTCAGGGGATAGATGTCCTGAAAGCCCAATGGCAGATAAACCCGGCGCCCGGCCGTCGTCGCATCCAACCCGGCAATCAGGTTCAGCGCAACGGCCCGCGCCAAACAGCGGCGCATCAACTCGCTGGCCAGGCCCTGGCGCTGCCAGGCGGCGGTGACCAGGATCATGGCGATCCAGGCAAAGCGGCCGCCCTGGGGCAACAGCATGGATGTGGCCACCAGCGCCTCACCGCGAACCGCCATGCCCTCGCCCCGTTCCAGCATGAATTGCCAATCGGCGGCGTTCTGGTTCCAGCCCGCCTCGGCATTCAGCCCGACGGCGGCGTCAATGTCCGCCGCGCCCAGGCCGGACCATGTCAACTCATCAATAGTTGCCATCGCGGACTTCAAAATGGGTCGGCTTGCCAAGGCTGCCGCCGTCGCGGGCAACCCAGTCGGCCACCCAATCGACCATGCTGGCCAACGAGACCATGGGATAGCCAAACAAGGTCTCGGCGCGGGCTGTGTTGATCAGCCAGGCTTCCGGCGCCGGCTCCCCCGTCAGCTCCACCTCCAACCCGAACCGTTTGCCGAATTCGGCGGCCAGCCAGGAAATGGCGACCACTTCGGGCCCGGTGACGTTCAGGGGGCTGGGCGGCGTCGTGCAATGGTGCAGGGCGCGCAGGACCTGGGAATTGGCGTCGCCCTGCCAAATGACGTTGGCATGCCCCATGGTCAAATCAATCACCTCGCCGGCCCAGACCTTGGCCGCGACGTCATGGAGCACGCCGTAACGCATGTCGATGGCATAGCTCAAGCGGATACTGCGGCCGGGTGTATCATGGAGATTGGAAAAATATTCGAACATCCGCTCCCGGCCGACGCAGGAATTGGCGTATTCGCCCGGCGGCGGGGTTGCCGCCACGTCCTCGCCGGCGCCTTGGGAGAGGATCGAGACGAAAGGGTAGACGCAGGCGGTCGAGAAACTGACGATCCGGGCCTGGCAAAAACGCTCCGCGACAATTGCCGGCACATGCACATTCATGGCCCAGGTCAGTTCCTCGGCCCCGGCGGAACCGAACTTGCGCCCCGCCATGAACACCACGTTGGCGATGTCAGGCAGGGCGGCGACGGCGTCCCGGTTCAGCAAATCGCAGGTTATGGTCTCGATACCGTGGCTTTGCAGCTGTTCCGCCAGACCCGCTTCGGAAAACCGCGCCACGCCGATGATGCGTTTGCCGGGCGCGGCGCGCTTGGCCAGCCGCGCCAGGGTCGGGCCCATCTTGCCGCCCACGCCCAGCACCATGATATCGCCATCCAGTTTCGCCAGATCATCGATCAAGGCCTGGCTGGGCCGGGTCATGAATTCTTCCAGTGCCGCCGCGTCGGCGAAACCGCTTGGAAAATCCGCGGGTATTAAAACATCGGTCATGAGCAATAACATTTCCATCTTGCGTTCGGGGGCCAGCACTTGGACAATAACGCCAACTCAATGGATGCGGGAAGAGCGGAAATGCGTGCAGCACTGTTCGAGGCGCCGGGCCAGCCCCTGGTGATCGGCGAGGTCGAGGCCCCCGAGCCCCAGCCCACCGATTTACTGGTGCAGGTCAAGAGCTGCGGCATTTGCGGCTCGGACCTGCATTTGGCCGCTCTCTCTGATCGCTCCAGCGGCATGGCGCCGTTGCGCCAGGGCGCCATCATGGGCCACGAATTCTGCGGCGAGGTGGTGGAGGTCGGCGGTCAGGCGCCGGGACACTGGCACGAAGGAGACCGGGTTTGCGCCCTGCCCTATATTTCCTGCGGTCAGTGCCTGGACTGCCTGTCCGGCCGCGGCCACCGCTGCCGGCAAGTCGTCAATACCGGCATGGGACATGCGGAGGGGCCACAGGGCGGCTATGCCGACTATGTCCGGGTCGGCGGGGCGGAGGCCTTGGCCTTGCCCCCTGGGGTGGACTATCAGGCCGGCGGCCTGGTCGAACCCCTGGCGGTGGGCCTGCATGCGGTGCGCACGGCGGGTCTGGCGGTGGGCGATGGGGTATTGATTATCGGCGCCGGGCCCATCGGCCTGGCGGTGGCCTTGTGGTGCCGCTTTTTCGGCGCCCGGCATGTGGTGATCTCCGATCTGTCCGCGGGCCGTCTGGCCAAGGCGGCTGCCCTGGGCGCCACGGACGGGATCGACGCCAGCCGGGAGGATGTGGTCAACCGCTACAAACAGATTGCCGGCCGCCGGGCCGAGGTGGTCTTTGACTGTGTCGGCATAGCGGGCAGCCAGCAACTGGCCATGGACTACGCCCCCGTGAACGGCCGCCTGGTCATCGCCGGGTTATGCATGAGCGCCGACAGCATTATGCCGGTCAAGGCCGTCAGCAAGGAATTGTCCGTCAAATACAGCTACATGTACGAAAGACGGGATTTCGAACTGACCCTGGAAATGCTGGACCGGGGCCGTATCGACCCCAGCCCCATGATTACCGGCGTGGTCGGCTTCGACGACTTCTCCGCCGCCTTCGAAGGCCTGAAGTCACCTACCGGTCAATGCAAGATCCTCCTGGACCCAGCTATTTAGTTCGGGTTTCCCGACGCCGTCGGTGAGTGGTACACTCGAAAAAATAAATACATGAGGGGGAGATAACGGCATGGATTTGGGATTACGGGGCAAAAAGGCTCTGGTGACGGGCGGAACCCGGGGCATCGGCCGGGCCATCGCGGAGCGTCTGGCGACGGAAGGCGCGGATGTGGCGATATGCGCCCGCGATCCGGAGGCGGTGGCGGAGACGGTCGCGGCCCTGCAAGGCATGGGCGTGCGGGCCACGGGCGGGGGCGTGGACGTGGGCGATGAAACCGCCCTGAAAGCCTGGATCGACAGCGCGGCGGATGAACTGGGCGGGCTGGATGTGCTGGTGGCCAATGTATCGGCCATGGCAACCACGGACACGGAAGAAGATTGGCGCGCCGCCTTCGAGATCGACATCATGGGCACCATTCACACGATTGACGGCGCCCTGCCCCATCTGGAGAAATCCGATGCCGGTTCCGTTGTCGCCATCAACTCGGTCGGGGCGCTGCAGTTTTTCGGCGGCGTGCGGCCCTACAACACCATGAAGGCGGCCCTGGTCAACCATATCTCCAACCTGGCGCACGCGCATGCGTCCAAGGGTTTGCGCTTTAATTCGGTCTCGCCCGGCACGATCTATTTCGAGGGTGGGGTGTGGCATCAGCGCGAAGTGGAAACGCCTGAAATCTATAAGGGCGCCCTGGGCCTGAACCCCATGGGCCGCATGGGCACGCCGGAAGAGGTGGCGGATGCCACGGTCTTTTTGTGCAGTCCCCTGGCCAGCTTCATCAGCGGCGCCAACCTGTTGGTCGATGGCGCCTTGACCCCAAGTGTGCAGTATTAAAATTTCAGTCGAAAAAATGGAGGAAACGAAATCATGGCAATGAAACCCCAATTGCTCGATCTGTTGGAGGCCATGAAGGCCCTGGGCCTGAAGCCCATGCACGAGTTGAGCCCGGTCGATGCCAGGGCGCAGATGGAAGCCGGCGTGAAGGCCCGCAATGCGCCCATCGTCGAGGTCGGCGCGGTCGAGGACCGGACCATTCCCGGACCGATGGGCGATATTCCCGTGCGCACCTACCGCCCCGCCGGCGCCGGTGGCTCGGACGGCGCGGTGGGCGCCCTGGTCTATTTCCATGGTGGCGGTCATGTTATCGGCAGCCTCGAGACCCACGATTCCGTCGCCCGCGCCATGTGCCGGGACGCCGGAATCTTCGTCCTCTCCGTGGATTACCGCATGGGACCGGAGGCAAAATTTCCCGCTTCCGTCGATGACAGCTATGCCGCCACCAAGTGGCTCTCGGACAATGCCGATGAGATGGGCATCCGGGCCGACAAAATCGCCGTGGGCGGCGACAGCGCGGGCGGCAACCTGGCCCTTGTCGTCTCCCTCATGGCCCGCGACAGCGCGGATGATTTATCCATCGCCTTTCAATTGCTGGTCTATCCCGTGATGGATTATGCCGGCGGCACGCCCACCTACGAGACCTATGGCAAGGGCCATGGCCCCCTGGTGGCGGACTCGATACCTTATTTCCGGGAACACTATCTCAACAGCGACGAGGAATTGGCCGATTGGCGCGCCTCGCCCTCCCGCGCGGCCAGCTTTGCCGGCCTGCCGCCGGTGCTGTTGATCACGGCGGAATGCGATATCCTCAACCACGAGGGCCGGGAATGCGGCAAGCGGCTGGTGGCCGAAGGCGTGGCCTGCGAACACGTGGATTTTGAGGGCATGATCCACGGCTTCTTTTCCATGGCGCCCATGTTGGACGATTCCATTGCCGCGCAAAGTCTTGCCGCCAAACGATTGCGCGACGCACTATCCTAAAGGGTTGGAGACATGATGCGGTGAGACGGCGGCACCGAAGGCAATGCAGACCCAGCGGTTGATATTCAACCGCCGCCGGCTGCTGTTTTCGGCGCTGGGCGCTTCATTGACACCATTGTTTTCCACCGACCCGGCGGCGAAACCGGGCACCTTGATCCGGCGTAAGATCCCGGCGACGGGAGAGGAAATCCCCGCCCTCGGCATGGGCACCTGGATTACCTTTAATGTCGGCGGTAGTGAAAGGCTGCGCCGGCGGCGGCTGGCGGTGCTGCGGAGATTTCTTGAATTGGGCGGCGGGATGATCGACAGCTCGCCCATGTACGGCAGTTCGCAAGAGGTTATCGGCTGGTGCCTGAAACGGCTGGAGAATAAACAAGGCCTGTTTTCCGCCACAAAGGTCTGGACCCCGTATGGCACCAGCGCGGAAAGCCAGATTCGGGAAGCCGCCGCGCTTTGGGCGGTCGACCGCTTCGACCTCATGCAAATCCACAACCTGGTGGATTGGGAGGCGCATTTGCAGACCCTGCGCCAAGCCAAGGCGGAGGGCCGGATTCGTTATATCGGCATCACCACGTCCCACGGCGGCCGGCACAGTGAAATGGAACGGATCATGGCCGCTCAATCCCTGGATTTCGTGCAATTCACCTACAACATACTGGACCGGGAAGCCGAAGCGCGCCTGCTGCCCCTGGCGCGGGAGCGCGGGCTAGGCGTGATCATCAACCGGCCGTTTCAGGGCGGCGGCCTGTTTCCTTTGGTACGGGACAAGCCGCTGCCTGGCTGGGTCAAGGAATTCGACTGTTCGAACTGGGCGCAGTTCTTCTTGAAATTCATCATCTCCCATCCAAGCGTCACCTGCGCCATTCCGGCAACCTCTCGGGTGGCGCACATGGAAGAGAACATGGGGGCCCTGCGCGGCCGCCTGCCCGAGCCCAAGATACGCCGGCGCATGGTGCGTTTTATCGAAGATCTATAGCGGCCCCGGGGCCGGCAATCAGCGCGGCGTGGTTTCATGGAATTACCCTATTCCCTCGACGTCTATTTCGCCTTGATGGGCGACTACAATGCACGTTGGCTACCCGTGGTATTGTCTGCCTGGGTGCTGGCGGCCCTGATTGCCGCCCTGACGCTGCGCCTGCAAAGACGGGCAGCAAAATGGATATCCCGCTGCCTTGCCGGATATCTTGCCGCGTCCTGTCTGTGGGTCGGCGTGGCGCACCAACTGGATATGATGGCCGAACTGAACTTCATGGCGCCTTATTACGCCGCTGCCTGGATTGGCCAAGGTGTTATGCTGACCTGGTTCAGCCTTTCCCCTACCGGGATAAATTTGGGTTTTCGATCCAGCCTGGCCCGCACCCTTTCGACGGCGCTGATCCTCTTTGCCTTGGTGATCCATCCCTTGATTTTATTAATCCAGGGATATGACTGGACATCCCTGCCCCTGGCCGGCACCGCCCCGAACCCGACGGCGATCCTTATGGTCGGACTATTGCTGGCCCTGCGCACGCCGCCACGGCTCCTTTTCGCTCTGCCGCTGGCCTGGGCCGCCGTCGCCGGAGCAAGCGCTTACATGCTCGACCACGCAGTCGATTACATCGTTGTCATCAGCATCGTTTCCGCCGTTTTGCTTGCGCTTTTCGAACGCCATGGCCCGGCACGATCATGGTGACAGTGTTGCGGACCAATCACCGGACCTTGCGGATGCGCCATTCGAAGGCGTCATCGCCGTAGTCCATGCGGTCGCCGATCTGGATCGCCAGGAAGCGGTTATGGGCGGCGAGGCAGCCTTGCCACAGGCCGTTCCAGGCCTCGAACACCGCCTCGTGCTCGCTCTCGCGCCCGCGCATCAGGCGCCAGCCGGTCACCCGCACCGTGGCATCCGTGTCGGTGCCCGAAACCTCCACCCCGTCATCCTGGGCCGCCGCCATCGCCGCCATGAAGTTGGCGAAATCCAGGGCGCCGTCACCCGTGGTCCCGAGCCGTTCACGGATCTGCCAGAAATACTGCCGGCCAATGATGTTTCCGGCCAGGTTGCCCAGGGCGCCGGCCTCGCCGGGACCCAGGGTGGCGATCAGTTCGGGCAGGCCGGTTTTGATATACTCCATGGCGTAGTTACGATTGGCCTTGTGCAGGCGCTGCTCCGGCCACTCGTCCGTATTCAATTGTGGCGCCTGGGCCGGCTCGAATGGCGGCGCCATTTCACCGGAGGCGAATTGCAGGCGCTCGTCGGGGCCCAGATCGTGGTCGAATTCCTGAAAATACCCCGCCAGGCCGTATTCCGCCGTCATGTCCTGTGAGGTGCAGACAAAGCCCAGGCGCGGGTTGCCCAGGGAGACGCCGTTATGGCCATACCAGCCACGCAGAAAACCATGGCTGACCTGCAGGGGGGCGCCGCACAGCGCCGCGCCGTCGTACATCCAGCGGGGATGACAGAAATGCACCCAGGCCTTGCTATCGGTTTCGTACATGTATTCCACCTCCGCCCCGCCGACGGAATTGGACAGATAGTGATATTGCGCCGCCGCCACGGCGTCGGGCAGGTGCTCCAGCCCAAGTTTTTTGAAGGAAGAGAGGAATTTTTCGTGATGTTGCCGGCGAAAAGTGCGAAAAATCCATTCGCCCGCCGCATCGCCCCCTTTCCGGGACGCGATCATCAGGATCAAGCCCGTAAAATAGGCATGATAGAGGTCGGCAACCGCCTTCCACCGGGCGGTTGTGGAGCCGGGCGCGCCGCTTTGCGCCAGGACGTTTTTAAATGGATTAACCGACATAACACTCCCCGTAAAAATACGACGCCCAGGAATGTCCTCGAACGCCAGCTTGATATGACATGAAGCCCGCCAATTCAGCAACACAGAGCATGGACCGGACCAAGCGGCTGGCCATCACCATAACGGTGATGCTGGCGTCCTCCATGTATGCCCTGGATTGGACCATCGCGGCGGTGGCGCTGCCCCACATGCAGGGAACGTTTTCAGCTACCCAGGACCAGATTTCGTGGGTCTTGACCTCATACATCGTGATCAGCGCCATCGCCCTGCCGACCACCGCCTGGCTGGCCGAGCGTATTGGCCGCAAACAGCTATTTATCGTCGCCATCAGCGGTTTCACGATATTCTCGGCGCTCTGCGGCAGCGCCCAGTCCCTACCGGCCGAGATCGCCTACCGGCTGGCCCAGGGAAGCTTCGGCGCCTTTCTGATACCGCTGTCACAATCCATTCTGCTGGACAATTACCCCCCCTCTCAACACGCCAAGGCCATGGCCATGTGGGGTATCGGCATCATGACGGCGCCTGTTATCGGGCCCTCCCTGGGCGGCTATCTGACCCATGAATACTCCTGGCGCTGGGTCTATTACATCAACGTCCCGTTGGGCATATTCGCCCTTTTGGGCGGCCTGGTATTCCTGCTCAAAACACCACGGAGCACGACGCCAAGAGGGTTTGATTGGCTGGGGTTTTTCGCTCTGGCCATTGGCGTCGGCGCCTTGCAGACCATGCTGGACCGGGGCGAGCGGCTGGATTGGTTTGAATCCGGCGAAATCATGTTGGAATTCGGTCTAGTCTTGATTGGTCTATACGTCTTCGCGGTGCAAGGCCTGACCGCCAAGCACCCCATGGTCAACCTGCGGCTTTTCCGCGACCGGAACTATGCCCTTGGCGTTGTATTTGTCTTTCTTTACGGATTTTTGAGCTTGGCGCCCCTGGTCATGCTGCCACCGTTTTTGCAGGGCTTGCAGGGCTATCCCATCACCACCATCGGGGTTCTCATGGCGCCGCGCGGCCTTGGCATGATGTTCTCCATGATGCTGTTCGGCCGCTTCGGCGACAAGGTCGATGCCCGGATCTGGGTCACCACGGGTTTCATTCTGCTCGGCATCTCTAGCCTCGCTATGTCGGGCTGGAACCTGCAGGTCAGCGACTGGCAGGTTTCCTGGACTGGCTGGGTACAGGGCATGGGCGCGGGCTTTGTCATCGCGCCATTGGGCATGTTGACGTTTTCCACGTTGGACGCACGCCATCGCACCGAGGCCTCGTCGATTTGGAATCTGATCCGCAGTCTGGGCAGCGCCATGGGACTGGCCATCGCACTGGCCGTTCTGGTGCGCATGAGCGGGACGACACAAGCGGGTTTGAGTGAATTCATCAACCCTTACAACAAGGCTTTATGGTCCATTGGCGGGGCCTGGACGCCGAGCGCCGGCAACAGCGGCCTGGTCTTGGTGCAAAATGAGATCGCCCGGCAAGCGGCGATGATTGGCTATTTGGACGTCTTTTTTCTCTCCGCCATCGCCTCTGTCGCGGTCCTGCCGCTGATCCTGCTCATTCGGAAGCCAGCGCCGGGCGGCGCACATTGAAGTTGGGAAAGCTAATATTAACCAATTGGCGTCACCATGATCGCGGATATCGATGACGCGAAACTTGCTGCATCGGGGTGAAGACGGGACGCGGCGGATGATCATGATGAGCCACGAAACAGCATCGGAAGAGGTAAAAAACTCCGATCCAGCGGACCAATTGAAGTCACGCGTCGCCGGCGCCAACATCAATATAGACACATTCTTAGCAACAGATTATCTAAATCATTTCAACGAGATAGTGATGCTTCTTGATATGATACCTGATATGCCGGATATCCTGGATGAAGCCAAAATCTGGCAACCGAAAAGTTATACCCAGCATTTTGCCGACAGTGGCCTATCCGATAGCGACTTGACCATCGAAGCCTATGAGAACGCCCCGGCGGTGTTCCGCGAGCCATTCGATGAAACCATCGAACGCATGAACAAGGTGGTGTTGAAAAATATTGAAATTATCGAGGCGGCCATAGACGGCGGCCGTCCGGAAGAACTGGCTGTTGCCGCCGCCACGGCGACCCGGCTGTTGCAACGTCTGATCGATGTCGCCGCCGCCATAATTCATGGCGACACGCCCAACCTGGACCAAAGCGAAATCGACAACCTGCTGGCGGATTAAAGCAACCATCAGCCGGACTTTTCCGCGATTTCCGTAGCCGGGGCAAACACCGGTTCGCCGTCCAGCCAGCATTGAGCCGTATCTTCATTTTGCAGCGCGATGTGAAGCCCGGCGTTGAATTCAAGGTTTTCCAAACCAAACCCGCTTTCCCTCAAACCGGCGATCAGGCCGTATCCAATGCCGTCGGCGGCGGTGCCTTGCAGGCGCACCTGGGGCACCGGTTCGGCCATGCGGGAGGCATAGGCCCGTTCGCAGGCGGCGACATCGACCGAGGCGACGGCCCGGCAACTGACCGGGCGCACGGAATGGATGGCGCAGCTCCGATCCACCAGCATGGCACAGGGCAGCCGCATGGCCTCACGCCGGGCCTCGTCATGGCCCCGGGTCAGATGATCCATATTGGCGACCCGCAGTTTGGTCTTCGCCAATGCCTCATTCCCCAGGCTCCCCCGCAAATGATCGGCAATCAACAAAACCTCCGGCGGGCTGGCCGTCAAACGGATGTGGCAGCAAAATGGGCATTGGGGACCACAGGCGATGGCTCTGGCGGGCGGCATCATCTTGTTGACCCGCTCGATTGTACGCTCAACCCGCGCCAGGGCGGCCCTGGTCATGGCCAGCAAACGGGCCACCGACCGACCGCCGGACAAAGCCTTGCGCGTTGCCCGCCGTTGCGCCTCCGCCGCGCGTCCGATTAATGCGGCAGCGCGTTCACCAGGGGTCTTTTGCGGCATTCGCCAAACCCGGAATTACAGCAGCGCCGTGGCAATTTCGTCCCATTCGGCATCCAGGGCAGTCGTGGCTTCCGGCTTGCCTGCCCGGCCGTACCAGTGGCCGGCGTTCCGCAGATCCCCTTCGACGCGGTGCAGATGAGCGTGCACCCAGGCGCCTTCCGCATCGGCTTGCTCCTGGGCCAGCTTGTGGGCCTCGTCCCATTCATCATTGGCGACCCGCCACAACGCCTGGACGGCCGTGCCAAGACCCGCGGGCGGCGCATCCTTGCTCAACGATGACTTGAAGGCTTTTAAATCCATGACATCCTATCCTTCCGTTGCATTGGCAGATGAATTGGCCCGATCGACCATGGCGTGCAACAACACGTTGCAGCCGGCGGCGCAGTGGTCCTGGGTGGCGCTTTCCACCTCGTTATGGCTGATGCCGTCCTTGCAGGGCACGAAGATCATGCCGGTGGGGGCCAGGGTGGAGATATGGCAGGCGTCATGGCCGGCGCCCGAGACGATTTCCATGGCCGCGAGACCGGTGGCTTCCGCGCCGCCCTTCACCGCCGCCACACAATCGGCGTTGAAGACAATCGGCGGCTGATACCAGATTTCCCGGCAATCCAATTCCAGGCCACGGGCGCCTGCGGCAGCCTCGCAGGCCTGCTCGAACGCCGCCTTCATGGCCGATAGGCGGTCATCGTCGGGGTGGCGGAAATCAACGCTGAAGGCGACATGGCCCGGAATGGTATTTCGGGAATTGGGGCTGACATTGAATTGCCCCACCGTGGCGCAGGCGCCGGGCTGGAACTCCAGCCCAATGCGGTTGACCGCCGCCACCAGTTCCGCCGCGCCGACCAGGGCGTCACGCCGGGTCTTCATGGGCGTGGGACCGGCATGGGCCTCCTGCCCGGTCAAGGTGACGTCGAACCAGCGCTGGCCCTGGGCGCCCTGGACGATACCGATGGTTTTATCTTCATTTTCCAGAATGGGGCCCTGTTCGATGTGCACTTCGAAAAAAGCCGCCACCTCGCCCACCGTTGCCGCATCCGTCCCCAAATAACCAATCGCCTCCAGTTCTTCGCGGAAGGTCTTGCCGTCGCTATCGGTCAGGCTGTAAATCTCGTCCAGATCGAACTTTCCAATGGCCACGCCCGAGCCCATCATGGCGGGGGCGAAACGGCAGCCTTCCTCGTTGGTCCAGACCGTGACCTCGACGGGACGTTCCGTCTGATAGTTCAAATCGTTCAGGGTGCGGATCACCTCCAGGCCCGAAAGCACGCCGAAGACGCCATCCCACTTACCCCCCGTGGGCTGGGTGTCGAGATGACTGCCCGTCATGACCGGGGCCAGGGTATCGTCCTTGCCGGGGCGTCGGGCATAGATATTGCCCACCGCATCGACCCTGACGCTGCAGCCCGCTTCCTCGCACCAGCGCACGAAGAGGTCCCGGCCCTGGCCGTCCAGCTCCGTCAAGGCCTGACGGTTCACCCCGCCTTTTTCCGTCGCGCCAATTTGCGCCATCTCCATCAAAGTGGACCACAACCGGTCACTGTTGATCGCCATGTTCTGCATCGCCATTGCCCTGCCTTCCCCATTATGTCCTAGCCAACGGTAGCGGAGGCCGGGGCCGGGGGGAAGAGCATTCTCTCGTGGTCATTCTCTCGGGGTCATTCACTCTCGCGCCGCGGATTGGGACGTGGGATAATTAGGCTCGGGAAACACAGGAGCCACGGAATGTCCTACCAGACCATCATCGTTGACGACCGCGAGCGCTCCGTGATCATCACCTTGAACCGGCCGGATGCCTTGAACTCTATCTCGCCGGCCATGATCGACGATCTGAATGAGGCCCTGGACGGCATTGAGGGGCGGCGGCAATTATGCGCTGTCGCCATCACCGGCAATGGCCGGGCGTTTTGCGCGGGCGCCGATCTGAAGGCCGCCAAGGAACGCATGGCGGGCGCCGACGCGGCCACTATCAATAGCCAGTTTCTAGACGGCCTGCGCCGGTTGTTGCTCCGCATCGAGGGCTTTCCCTGCCCGGTCATCGCGGCGGTCAACGGTTTGGCCCTGGCGGGCGGGCTTGAACTGCTGTTGGCCTGTGATCTGGTGGTGGCGGCGGAAAGCGCGAAACTGGGCGATGCCCACGCCAATTACGGCCTGGTTCCGGGCGGCGGCAGCTCCGTGCGCCTACCCCGCAAAATTGGCCCCACGCGGGCCAAGCAACTGCTCTATACCGGCGAGTTCCTGCCCGCCCGGCGGATGCTGGAATGGGGCCTGGTCAACCAGGTCGCCGCCGATGGCGATCTGCTGGCGGCGGTGGAGGATTTGATCGCCACCCTGGCGGCACGCAGCCCCCTTGGCCTGCGCCGCATGAAACGCATGGTGGACGATGGCCTGGAACAATCCCTGGACGCCGCCCTGCGCTACGAATTGTCGCTGAACGCCCAGCATGCGGCCTCCCACGACCGGACCGAGGGCCTGGCCGCCTTTGCCGAAAAACGCAAACCGGACTTCGAAGGCCGCTGAACCGTCTCCACTTTGGCGATTAATTATGCTGCCAGGGTGTACAAATTTCCTGGTGCGCGGGTAGCAGCCTAAGGTTATTCTAGATACCAGCATGGCCAATCACCTAACCACCATCCGGGAGAGGCGCGGGCTGTCCGTCGACCAGTTGGCGCGGCTGGTTGGCGCGTCCCGTTCGAAAATTTATAAGCTGGAGAACGGCAGCCAACGCCTGACCGATGTGTGGTTGACGCGCCTGGCAACCGCGCTTGACGCCGCGCCGGCGGATTTCCTGACGGCGGGCGGGCCCTCCGTGCCCGTCAGCCATTATATTTCCGCCGCCTTCTCCGATCTGGCCGGGTTCGATATGCCCCGGCCCCTCGAGCAACTCTCGCCTTCCCGCGGCTTGAGCCGGCCGGAAGACTGCTTCGCCTGCGAAGTCCATGATGACAGCTGCGATGGCATCTACCCCCGGGGCAGCCTGGTTATTCTCCGCCGTCAAGACAGGCTTCAAACGGTCATGAAACAGGGCGACCGCATTGTTGTCCGCCATTTTTCCAACAGCATGGGCGATGGCGGGGTCATGGAAATCCTACTGGGTTACCTGGACCGTACCATTACCGGCGATTTGGTGCTGCTGACCCGGTCGTCCAACCGTCAGCTGCCTAACGCCGTTACGATCCGCCGCGCGCCGGATACCGGGAGCGGCCTGCGCGATGCCCAAGGCCGGTTTGAACGTCCCGACGATACCTCAATTTCAGATTACCAGGCCCAGGCCAACGATCAGGCGGAAATCATGGGTGTAGTCGCCATGGTGATCCAGCCCGAGACCGCAGCCTAAGACCGGGCATATACAAAAACGTGTTGTAATCAATTAAAAATAAATCTATACATGTCTCCATTATGGAGACACCGGCAACTTGGCTTGATAGGGATCAACGGGACGTGGATAAATTCGTCGGCGCCCGTTTGCGCTTGCGCCGCAACCTGCTTGGCCACACACAGTCCGACCTTGGCGCGGCGCTTGAGCTGACATATCAACAAATCCAGAAATATGAAACCGGCGCCAGCCGGATCAACGCCGGCCGGTTGTGGGCCCTGGCGCAGGCCTTGAACGTTCCGGTTTCGTATTTTTTTGACGGCCTGGATGACCATATTCGGCAGCCGGATCAAGCCACCGGCGATATCCTTGGCCAATCCCTCGGCGACAGGGAACAACGCCTCTGCCGCGCCTTGCGGACCCTGCCATCGGCCCAGCAAAAATGCCTGTTTGACCTGGTCTCTACATTTGCCGGCGACGGCGTGGGCACCGCCGCATAATGCCTATCCAATAATGACGTGTTCCTCGGTCAAAATCGTGCCGATCCGGCCCGGTTCGAGGAAGTTGATTTCGTCTGCCTTGGTTTGCGCATAGGCATCGGAGCTCGCTGATAGACGCATATCCGCCACGTTATCGAACCAGGCCATGGGGATGCCGTCGAAGGCGGGCAGCGCGGCCTTGCGGTAGGCGCCCAGGCGGACGTGGCATTGCACATAGCGGCGCAAGGTGTCGATTTGGGCGGCGATGGGACCGTGTTTCTCGCGCCAATGGGTCTGTGCC
>JAPYPT010000325.1:4941-5382 GCA_029937535.1 Alphaproteobacteria bacterium | reverse complement strand
GGCGGGGCCTGGCCCACCAGGCGGGCCAGGGTATTCATGCGGGTGGCGCAAATCTCGGGGTTGGGCGAGACCCGGTCATAGGGCAGGCTATCCCAGGCCGGTAGTTTCAGGATGTGCGTGCCGGGCGCGAAAAATTCAATTTCCGCGGCCAGGCTGACCATGCGCCCCTCATCCCGGGCGATATGCACCAGCCAGCCCGGCGCCCCCTGGGCCAGTTCGCCGAGGTACAGGGCATCCAGCCCCTCCGGCACGCCGGTGAGCTCGTATCGGGAATTCGATGAAAGTATTTTTTCTTTATGTTTCAATATATTATGAGTTTAATTTAAAGTTTAAAATCAATTTCATGATATGATGGTCATGTTCCGCCGGCACCGCCTCGCGGCCGGCCAGCCAGGCATAGATATCGTGTTCGTTTTCGTTGATGACGGCTTCGTACAGGTC
>JAPYPT010000325.1:0-4931 GCA_029937535.1 Alphaproteobacteria bacterium | reverse complement strand
CCGACATATCGGGCAGATAACGCTCGGCGAATTGTCCCAGCACCAGGTCCAATTCCTTGGTGCCCCGGTGCCAGCTGTGATAGCGCAGGCGCTTGCGGCGAATTTCCGGATCTTCCGGCATGGCTCTTTCCCCCTTTCGCCACAGCATATAACGTACCCGTCATCATGAGACCAGAAATCCTCTTCCCCCTGTTCAAACCAGTCACCGCGCTGAAGGGCGTGGGCCCGCGCCTGGGCCAGTTGATCGAGCGTTTGGCGGGGAAATATCTGGTGGATTTGTGCTGGCATCTGCCCACGGGCCTGATCGACCGCCGCTTCCGCCCCACGGTCGCCGCCGCCCCGGACGGCGCCGTGGCCACACTGACCGTCACTGTCGATGAACATATCCCCTCCGCCAACCGCCGCCTGCCCTACAAGGTTCTGTGCAGCGATGACACCGGCACGGTCAGCCTGGTGTTTTTCAACGCCAAGGCGGATTACCTGGAGAAGATGCTGCCGCTCGGCGCCACGCGGGTGGTTTCGGGCCAGATCGGCCATTACGGCGCGGAAATCCAGATGCCCCATCCCGACCACATCGTGGCGCCCGACAAGGCTGATGAATTGCCAACCGTGGAGGCGACCTATCCCCTGACCACGGGCCTAACGTCAAAACCCCTGCACCGGGCCGTTCGCGGCGCCCTGGATCAGACGCCCGAGCTGGCGGAATGGCAGAATGTCCCTTGGCTTGAAAAACAAGCCTGGCCCTCCTGGCGGGCGGCCCTGTTCGCGGCCCACGAGCCGGAATCCCAGGCCGCGCTGGAGCCGGACGATCCCGCCCGCCGCCGTCTGGCCTATGACGAGTTGCTGGCCAACCAACTGGCCCTGGCCATGATCCGCAACGCCGCCCGGCGCCGGGCGGGCCGGGCCATCGTGGGCGATGGCCGCCTGCGCGCGGCGCTTTCAAAGGCCCTGCCTTACGAACTGACCGAGGGGCAGCGCGACGTTCTGCACGAAATTCAGGCCGACATGGCCCAGCCCCAACGCATGCTGCGCCTGTTGCAGGGCGATGTGGGCAGCGGCAAGACCGTGGTCGCCCTGACCGCCATGCTGGCGGCGGTGGAAAGCGGGGCTCAGGCCGCCTTCATGGTGCCCACGGAAATCCTGGCCCGCCAGCATCTGGAAACCCTGACAAATTTGTGCCGGGACCTGCCCCTGCGCATCCAGATCCTCACCGGGCGCACCAAGGGACGGCCCCGGCTGGCCTTGCTTGGCGATCTGGCCGAGGGCCGGATCGACATCCTCATCGGCACCCATGCGCTTTTCACCGAAGACGTGATCTTCAAGGACCTGGCCCTGACGGTGATCGACGAACAGCACCGTTTCGGCGTGCATCAGCGCCTGAACCTTGGCGATAAGGGCATTGCAGCGGATATTCTGGTGATGACGGCAACGCCGATCCCCCGCACCCTGAGCCTGACCGTCTATGGCGACATGGATATCTCCCTCCTCCACGGCAAGCCGCCCGGACGGCAGCCGGTGGATACCCGCTCCATGCCCCTGTCCCGCCTGGACCAGGTGGTGGCCGGCGTGCAACGGGCCGTCAACGGCGGCGCGCGGGCCTTTTGGGTCTGCCCGTTGGTGGAGGAGAACGAGCAGCTTGACCTGGCCGCGGCCGAGGAACGCCATGGCACCCTGGCGCGGATTTTTGGCCACGATCAGGTCGGTCTCGTGCATGGCCGCATGAAGGCCAAGGAGAAAGACCAGGCCATGGCCGCCTTCGTCGCGGGAGAGACCAAGATCCTGGTCGCCACCACGGTGATCGAGGTCGGCGTGGACGTCCCCGAAGCCTCCATCATGGCCGTGGAACACGCCGAACGCTTCGGCCTGGCGCAACTGCACCAACTGCGCGGCCGCGTCGGCCGGGGCGGCCAGCAGGCCCACTGTCTCCTGCTCTACGCCGAACCCCTGGGCGAAACCGCCCGCGCGCGCATCGCCATCATGCGCGAAACCGAAGACGGCTTCCGCATCGCCGAAGAAGACCTGCGTCTGCGCGGCACCGGCGAACTCCTCGGCACCCGCCAAAGCGGTTTTCCCGCCTTCCGCCTGGCCGACCCCTTGGCCCACCAAGACCTCATGGAAGTCGCCCGCGACGACGCCCGCCTGATCCTCGAAACCGACCCGGACTTGGAAGGCCCGCGCGGCCCGGCGCTGAGGGCGCTGCTGTATTTGTTCGAACGGGATGCGGCGGTGAAGTTGTTGCGGTCGGGGTAGGGACGGAGTTTTGTTCCCGCCTACGCGGGAGAGGTAATTTGTAAACCGTCAGTGTAACTTGCGTTGGAATAGTAGCAATTAATGGACATGAACAATTTTTTCGTATATATTGTTAAAGTTGTAAATAGGCTGAGGTCCATTGGTATGGGTAACCTCGGGCTTGTTTGAGCCAGTCGAAAGCTTCGCCGGCCATAAACACAAGAATTTTGCACCCTATTGGTCGGAGCGTCATCTCAGACGTCTCCGGGAACCGACGCGGGCAAGGCAATTTCCTGTACGACCAAAAACTCACCCTTAAGCGTTTGCCTTGGCAAGCCAGCGGCGGACGTGTGTCGAAAATGCTGGATTTCCCATGCACCTGGGGACCCGCCTCATTTCCGGAGATAATTCATGAGCATTCCCTATAGCTTGAGAGGGCCAATCGGTATCGACTATTACGCTGACCCAGACGACGTTTGGGCCACGAAGAAAAACCTCCAGTTGAACGGCTATTATCGCCCGCCCCGGTCTGGAATGACGGCGTCATTGGACCATCAAATCATTGATTCAATCAAACAGTACCAGCGAGATAATTTACTGCAGGTTGATGGTGTTATGATGCCTCGCGGTCAAACCGAAAGACGCATTCATCGCGACATTGAGGTTGCCTGGACTTACAGATGCACGATATGTGGCGCTCCCCATGCCGGCGTCTTTTCCCCTAAAATTTGCAAAGATTGTTGGAACAAACCAAATTAACAGTCGCTGAAGCGAAGCAAGAGGGTTTAGGCACCCTCTTGTTTTGACCGCGCCCTACAAACCCATTGCAAAAATACACGGACCTGTTCTTCACTGTACCCTAGCAACCGGCCGGTTTCAGCTAAGTCTTCGTCGGTTGCTTTTCGCTCTCCACTGTAGATCGCCTGATTAATTGTGTGAAGCTTTTCGATGCGCCACTCTTCTTTCGGTAAGGCGTAAAAAATGTATCTTGCAGCAAATGGATCGTCGGGTTTTTGGTAGATGGCCTCCCATTTGATAAAGGTTCCGGCCTGTACATGAGGTTCAAAATCATCTTCCGGTATAATGAAAACCCCTGGATCTTCATCAATGAACATGGCCATTGGTTTTTCTCCGGCCAGCATTAATTCAAGCTCCCGGAATTCATGGGGGCCTACGCCCTCGGGTAAGTTTATTTTATCGTTCATGGCCGGATTATCCTGCCTTTGCGCCTGTGGAGCAATGGAGCCGGAATCGTGAATCGGATTACGGTGGGATTACTGTGACAGTTTACCTTTCGATTACGGTGACATATGTGCGGATTACGGTGACGGTTTACTTTTTCCGATTACGGTGACGGTTTACTTTTTCGCTCAATTTGCTTGGTTTCCTGCGCTTCAAAATACGACCTCAAAACGGCATTCATGCGGGTTTGGTAGCCACGGCCACCGGCCTTGAACCAGGCCACCACGTCGCGGTCAAAGCGCACGGTCAGGCGTTCCTTGGGGCCGTCGGGGTAGACTACTTTTGCCGTCGCCCAAAAATCCTTCCCGAGGGGCGGGCCTTCGGGGGCATCGGGACGGGTACGGTCCTCCATTTTTCGAATCTCATCCATTGATGCCGTCGTGATAGTTTTCTTGGTCATTCTTTCCTGCCTTCCAGGCCGAGATAATCCGGCGTTTACCGCCGCGCCAGGTATAGATCACAACCATATATGTGGTCCGCCACCGGCCAATGGCGATCCAACGTTCCTCGCCATAATGTTCGTGGCCATCCGGCCGTTCAATAGTGGGATTGGAAAACATCTTCATGGCCGCCACAAAATCGATGCCGTGCTTTTTCAGATTGCTTTCGCGCTTGCGCTCGTCCCATTCAAACAGCATTAATTATAATATGTACTTTTGTACATACAATCAATGAAAAATTTAATTGCGATCACGGCTTTCCTCATGACCAGCCTATACAATTTCTTTTTGATATTCCTCGGCCCTCAAGCTGCCGAATGCCTCGATGCGAATTGCTGCCGGTTATCCCTGTCCGCCCCCTCGCCCAAGTAGTCGCGGGTCAGGGGGACGGCGTCTTGGCGTTTGGCGAGTTGGATTTGGAAATTGACGTTGTCCAGGCAGCGGAAGGATATTTCGCTGAGCGCCAGGTAGTATTCCCACATCCTGGCAAACCGGGCGTCGTAGAGCGCGACGATGCGGTCCCGACGGGCGGCGAAACGGGCCCGCCAATGCCTCAGGGTCAGGGCGTAGTGGAGGCGCAGCACCTCGACGTCGGTGGCGAGCAGGCGCAGGTTTTCGATCGCGGGCAGGATCTCGGACAGGGTTGGCGAATAGCCGCCGGGGAAGATGTATTTGCGGATCCAGGGATCGGTCACGCCGGGGCCGTCGGTGCGGCCGATGGTGTGCACCAGGGCGACGCCGTCATCGGTGAGCAGGTCCTGGATTTTCGAGAAAAAGGCCGGGTAATGGTTCACGCCGACGTGTTCGAACATGCCGACGGAAACAATGCGATCAAAAGACCCCGTCTGCTCGCGGTAGTCCGTCGGGTGGAATTGCACCCGCCCCTCAAGGCCTTCGTTGCGCGCCCGTTGGTTGGCATAGGCCAGTTGTTCGGACGAGAGCGTCAGGCCGGTCACCGTGACGCCGTATTCCCTGGCCAGAAACAGCCCCATGCCGCCCCAGCCCGAGCCGATATCGAGC
>JAPYPT010000324.1 GCA_029937535.1 Alphaproteobacteria bacterium | reverse complement strand
TGCCCGAGATTGGCCGCAAGTTCGGCGGCCGCGACCACACCACGGTGATGCACGCGGTCAAACGGATCGAGGAACTGCGCCAGACCGATGCCGCCCTGGCGGAGGATATCGACCTGCTGCGCCGCATGTTGGAAGCCTAAGGGCGGGACGCCTGAGCAACGAGGGATGACTTTCCCCCGCGTCATGCTGTTCATCGCCGCGATGGTCGTCGCGGTCGCCTTGGGTCTGGTCGTCAACGTCCTGTTTCTTGATCAAAGCCGTCCCAAGAGCACGACCATCGGCGTGCCCAGCATCGGCGGCCCGTTCGAGCTGGTGGATCACAAGGGCCGCGCGGTGAGGGACCAAGACTACCGCGGCCGCCATATGCTGGTCATGTTCGGCTACACCACGTGCCCGGATGTTTGCCCGACCGAGCTGCAACTGATCACCGAGGTCATGGAGCTTTTGGGGCCGGCGGCCGCCAAGGTTCAGCCCTTGATGGTGACCATCGATCCCGAGCGCGATACGGTGGAAATCCTGGCCGATTACATCGGCAATTTCCATCCTTCAATCATCGGCCTGACGGGCAATCTCGACCGGATCAGGGCGGCGGCCAAGGCCTATCGGGTGTATTTCGCCAAGGGTGCGGTTGACGAAGACGGCGAATATTTCATGGATCATTCCAGCTTCATTTATCTGATGGGCCGGGATGGCAAATATCTCAGCCATTTTGCCCATAGCACGGCGCCCGACGACATGGCGGCGCGCATTCTGGCGGCGATTTCTGAAAGTTAGCGCACGGTGATCATGCATCGCCGGAGATAATCGTTTCGAGCCCCCCTCCCGGCGGCCCGCCCCGCCTAATGCGATGGAATAACTCTCGAAATGTGTACAGGCGCGGAAGCACGACCGTCCAGGGCAATTGACGATCATTCGTTTTACAAGTAGTTGCAAGAACCATAAAGGCGACGAAATCATATGACGGGCCCGCGAAATGGATGCTGAAGCGCCAAGGTTGGAACGGGTCCTAAAGCGTGACCGCTATGTTGTTATTGGCGGTCTTGTCTTCGTCGGCCTGGCCTCCTGGCTTTACATTTTGCTGGGTGCGGGGCTGGATGTGAGCGAGATGACAGCCATGCCGGGTGGTGGCCCGATGACGATGAGTTTGGCTTGGACGCCCGCCTACTTCGCCATGATGGTAACCATGTGGTGGGTGATGATGGTGGCCATGATGCTGCCCAGCGCCGCGCCCCTGGTGTTGCTGTTCGCCACCGTGAACCGGAAAACCCGGCAACGGGGCCAGCCCTACGTCCCCACCGGCTTCTTTGCCGCCGGCTATCTGGTTGCCTGGGGCGGCTTCAGCCTGTTCGCGACGTTTCTGCAATGGGGTCTGGAGCGGCTGGCGCTGCTCTCGCCCCACCAACATGTGATGCAGACCTCCAGTCTTTATCTCGGCGCGGCGCTACTGATCGGGGCCGGGGTTTACCAACTGACGCCCTTGAAACAGGCCTGCCTGCGCCACTGCCAATCACCCATTGCGTTTATCACGCACCACTGGCGCCAAGGGACGGGCGGCGCCTTTCGCATGGGCCTCGAACACGGCCTCTTCTGCCTTGGCTGCTGCTGGGTCCTGATGGCGCTGCTGTTCCATGGCGGGGTCATGAACCTGTGGTGGGTTGGCGGCCTCGCGCTCTATGTCCTGATCGAAAAACTGGCCCCCGCCGGCCCCCGGTTTAGCCGCTACACCGGCGGCCTGCTGATCCTCTGGGGCCTCTGGGTTCTGGTGGATGCGGGAATGACAACGTAGTTGGAAAATTCAACTATTCGGCGGGTTGTTGGCCGTTGATTTCACGGGCGTCAGCCTCGCATTGCGCCAACAGCCCCTCCTCATCCGTTCCTTGACGGGAAACCTGCCGTCCAAAGGCATCCGAACCTTCCACCAGCCAGACATTGGCCGATGTTTCCCGGATGGAAAAATACCAACCCGGGGTCTTGCCCCGGATGGGATAACGTTTCAGCAGAGCCCCCAGGACTATTTTGCCGCCGATTTTCTTCATCACGCGAGCATTATCCCTTTCGCGGTAAGAAGCAAGCAATGCGATGATAAGGGCAGGCATGATTTTGGACGAATTGAAGCCCTATTTTTGACAGGCCGCCTTCAAATCAGTGGTCTCGGGGAGCTGCAATGTCTTTGGACAGTGTAAAGTTGTACGCCAGCACGGTCATCGAGGTGATGCGCCGGCAACAGGGTGATGACTGGGTGCACGATCTTGAGAGCGCCGTCAGAAATCTCGATGTGCCTGATCATGTCGAAACGGCGCTTAACGACTTGATCGCCCACTGCCATGTTCGTGCCCTTGGCGATATCCATGTCGAGGCTTTATCCTGGCAGGATTGGTTGACAGAGCTGGATAAATTGCGCCAAGCCTGCAACCGCGAATTGAAAAGCCGGGGGCTGGAAGCCTGGGACAGCAAGCGGCAGCGGGAAGAAGGACAGGCACGGGGGCGCCGCAATAGGGCAGCCCGCGCCGGCCCCGGTTCGCCATCCTCCGCCAAGGTCCAGATGGCGCGGGATCGCTTGGTTCAAGCCATTCGGTCCCGGCGGGCACGGATTGGCGGAGACCGGAGCGGCCGCGCTGGATCGGATCGCCTACCGTATCTTCCCGAAGCCGTCGCTCTGATCCTATTTGCGGCGCTGTTCTATGCGGCGGCCATGATCCTTGTCCGGCTGCCGGATTTTGCGCCGCCCCCCACCGCGACGGTCTCCGGCGTTTTCCTGAGGTCCGAGCCCCAGAGTGGCGGTTTCGTCTCGGCCCGCCGCGGTCAATCCGGCACGTTTCAACACCATCTCTATTTGCGGGGCGATGCGATTGCGTACGGCGTATCGGATTTCGGCGGATATGGCTGGCGCGCCGCGCGCGGTTTTCTGAAGAAGGACGGCTATGTCACATTGCTGGTCGACAGGGAGGCCCATGAGCGCCTGCGTGATCGCCATGCCAAAATTCGCAACACGGCGGAGCGGACGTCGAATTATCGTTTTCTGGCGGGCCGGCTGGTCCACGAGGCGAAGCGCAGTCCCGTGCCCATTTTGGAATTGCGTGTGGGTGAACGGGCGGTCTTCTCAAAACTGCGCATGTTGCCAAGAATTCTTAACGAATTCCTCGTATGGTCGGCGGCGGCGGCGGCGATTATTTTTTTGCTTGTCGTATTGGATATTCATGGCCGGCGCCGAGGCTTTTCGGACGGGACTTGAGCATGTCGACGTCTTGGTTGACCATTGTCTTGGCTTTTTGTTGCATTGCAGCATAATCGCTGTTTAGATGCCTGGCCGACTGGTTCCGTCGGCGGGTAACGTTGGGTAATGTAGTTTGATTTATCATTTTCACGAATTTCAGAAGTCGGCCATGGCGCCGCTTCGTTTCGCGGCCGAGGCCAACCAGATGATGTTGCGCCACCCCCTCAACCCCATGAGTTATACCCCCACGGGCCGGGCCTGGGCCGCCGCCTGCGAGATATTCGAGGCGAATTCCCGGCATTACCACAAACCCGCCTTTGGCCTGTCCAGCACCTCTATCGACGGCAAGGAGATCCCGGTTTCCGAACAGGTGGTCGCCCGCCGGCCGTTCGGGCAGTTGAAGCGATTCGTCCGGGCGGGGGACGAAAGCGGCGCTTTTGGCGACCCGAAACTATTGATCGTGGCGCCCCTGAGCGGCCATTACGCCACCTTACTGCGCGATACCGTGCGCGTCATGCTGCCCGACCACGATGTTTACATCACCGATTGGCGCGATGCGGCCCAGGTGCCGCTCCGCGAAGGCGCCTTCGATCTGGACGACTATATCGATTACCTGATGGACTTCCTCGCCGTGATCGGCCCCGGCGCCCATACTCTCGCGGTTTGCCAGCCCTCCGTGCCCCTGTTGGCCGCCGTGTCGTTTCTTGAGGCCGTGGGCGATGCGGCGACGCCCCGCAGCATGACCCTGATGGGCGGACCCATCGATACCCGGATCAATCCCACCACGCCCAATGAGCTGGCCCAGAGCCATTCTCTCGCCTGGTTCGAACGCACGGTGATCCAGCGCGTACCGGCGCCCAATCCGGGCTTCATGCGGCGGGTTTACCCCGGTTTCGTGCAGCTTAGTGGCTTCATGACCATGAACCTGGACCGTCACGTGGGCGCCCATTTGCGGCTCTATCACAATCTGTTGCGGGGCGACGGGGACAGCGTCGATCAGCACCGGGCGTTTTATGACGAATACCGCGCCGTCATGGACCTGCCGGCGGAATATTATCTGCAGACCGTGCAAAAAGTCTTCCAGGAGCATCAATTGGCCGTGGGCACGTTCCACCACCGTGCCGAGCTGATCGATCCGGGCGCCATCACCACCTGCGCCCTGATGACGGTGGAGGGCGGCAAGGACGATATTTCGGGCGTTGGGCAAACCAGGGCGGCCCATGATCTGTGCCATAATCTGGGCGCCCATATGCGGGAACATTACGAAGAGCCGGACGTGGGCCATTACGGCGTTTTCAATGGCCGGCGGTGGCGGCAGAATATCGCCCCGCGCATCAAGGCGTTTATCGCCCGGCATGGCGGCTGAAAACCCAAACGACGGCGAACAGCCATTTTGGCGGCGCAAGACGCTCGCCGAAATGACCCCCGGAGAATGGGAATCTTTATGCGACGGCTGCGCCAAGTGCTGCCTGCATAAGCTGGAAGACATCGATACCGGCGAATTGGCCTTCACCAACGTAGCCTGCCGCCTGCTGGATCTGGGCGCGTGCAGTTGCGGCAACTATGAGCGCCGGAACGCGCTGGTGCCCGACTGCGTGGTGCTGGATCCGCAAAACGTCAGCCAGCTTTATTGGATGCCCTCGACCTGCGCCTACCGCCTATTAGCCGAAGGCAAGGATCTACCCGATTGGCACCCCCTGGTCACCGATGACCCCGATAGTGTACACCGGGTCGGTATTTCCATACGTGGCCGTTGCGTGAGCGAGCGGCATGCGGGACCATTGGAACATCACGTTCTGGACCAAGAACCCTAGTTTGCGAAAACCCTACTGACGGAGCAGCCCATCATGAGCGATCCCCTTTCCGGCGTCTGGAGCGCCGCCGTGACGCCCCTGCATGACGACCTGACGGTCAATCTCGCGGCAATGGTCGAGCACCACAAATGGCTGCTGGCCAATGGCTGCGACGGCGTTGCCGTCTTGGGCACCACGGGCGAGGCGAATTCTTTTTCCACCAAGGAGCGCCTGGACGTGATCGCCGCCGCCGCCGGGTCCGGGATCCCCAAGGAGAAATTGCTGATCGGCACCGGCTGCTGCGCCCCCACGGATACCGTTGAGCTGACCAGGGCGGCGCTGGATGCGGGTTTCAATCAGGTCCTCATGCTGCCGCCGTTCTATTACAAGGGCGTCAGCGA
>JAPYPT010000323.1 GCA_029937535.1 Alphaproteobacteria bacterium | reverse complement strand
GGTGGAGTGTAGACGCCCAATTCAAAGGAATCCATACCCCTACCGATGGCAAGGCATGGCGTCAGCGGCTCACAACAGGCCCAAGGTGCGGAAGCTGGCTTCTTCGCTGCGGGTGATGATCAGGTGGTCGTGCAGGACGATGCCCAGGGGCTCGGCGGCGGCGGCGATTTGCTTGGTCATTTCGATGTCGGCCCGGCTGGGCGTAGCATCGCCCGAGGGGTGATTGTGCACCAGGATCAAGGCCGTGGCGCCCAGTTCAAGGGCCCGCTTTACGACTTCGCGCGGGTAGACGGGGGTATGATCGACGGTGCCGCGCTGTTGCACTTCATCGACGATCAGGCGGTTCTTGCGGTCCAGGAACATGATGCGGAAGGCTTCCGTCTTGTCATGTCCCATGGCCGCCCGGCAATAATCCAGCAGCGCCTGCCACGAGCTGACAATGGGCTGTTGCATCAGTTGCGCGCGGCTGAGATGCAGGGCCGCGGCCTGGGCCGTCTTTAGGGTGGCAATGGTGCTCTCCCCCAGCCCGGCGGCCTGCATTGCCTCCGGTTCAGCCGAGAGGAGGCCGGCCAAGGTGTCGAATTGTTCGATCAGACGCTTGGCCAGGGGCTTTACATCGCCCTGGCGGATGGCGCCGAACAGCATTAATTCCAGCAATTCGTAGTCCGGCAGGCTGTCCGGCCCGCCTTTCAGGAAGCGTTCCCGCAGGCGTTGGCGATGGCCGTGGTAATGGGGCTTTTTTGTTTTATCCGCCAAGATGAACTCCGGGCAGGCCCGTAAGGCCGCGCATGGCGTCAGTCATAGGGCGGTTTGTGCAGGCCCTGGGGTGATGTGGTAAAAATCCGCACCCCGTCCGCCGTGACGCCGAGGGAATGTTCGAACTGCGCCGATAGGGATTTATCCCGGGTCACGGCGGTCCAGCCGTCGTTCATCATCTTCACTTCCCAGGTGCCCAGGTTGATCATGGGTTCGATGGTGAAGAACATGCCCTCGCGCAGTTCCGCGCCCTTGCCGGCGGCGCCATAGTGCAGCACGTTGGGCGCGTCGTGGAATACCCGGCCCAGGCCATGGCCGCAGAAATCCCGCACCACGGAACAGCGCTCGCCCTCGGCATAACTTTGGATGGCATGGCCGATATCGCCCAGGGTGGCTCCGGGTTTGACCACGGCGATACCGCGCATCAGGGCTTCATAGGTAATATCGCACAGACGCCGCGCCTTCAATTTCGGCTTGCCGGCGAAATACATGCGCGAGCTGTCGCCGTACCAGCCGTCCAGGGTGACGGTTACATCGATGTTCATCACATCGCCGTCCTTGAGCACGCGGTCGCCGGGGATGCCATGGCAGACCACATGATTGATGGAGATGCATACCGATTTGGGAAAGCCGCGATAGTTCAAGGGCGAGGGATAGGCACCGTGATCGACGATGAAATCGTGACAGATTTTGTCCAGGCTGTCCGTTGTCACGCCGGGTTTCACATAGGGACCGATCATGTCCAGGCATTCGGCGGCTAAAAGGCCGGCACGGGCCATGGATTCGAAATCCGCCGGTGTGTAGAGCTTGATCAGGCCGGTGTTTTCCGCCGGCGCCTCATCGGCCGCCATATAGTTCATGCTGTGCTGTTCCCCATAGCCTATAGCTCAAGCCGAAGCGCTGTCCGCACCTCGATGCCCCCGCTATCGATGGTGCAATCATAACAGATTGCTTCAACCCCCCGCGCCAAGGCCCGTTCCAATTCCTTGGCATACGTCGGATCAAGATCCCCGGCAATAGCAAAGCGGTCGCAGTCCCCACGTTGTACCAGATAAAACATTACCGCGCGGTTTCCAGCCTCCACCATATCACCAAGTTCCACCAGATGCTTGGCCCCGCGCTTGGTGACGGAATCGGGAAATTCCGCCAATCCTGGCTGGCGCATCAAATGAACATTCTTGATTTCCACATAGCAGTCAGGCCGCCCCGCATCCTCCAATAACAGATCCACGCGGGAGTTCTTGCCGTATTTGACTTCCCGCCGCAGGCCCCCATAGCCCCTCAGGGGCGCGATCTTTCCCGCCTCGATCGCCTCCGCCGCCAGGGCGTTGGGCAGGGCGGTGTTGATGCCCACGAGGCCGCCGTCGGCATGCATCAATTCCCAGGAATATTGCAGCTTCCGCTTTGGGTTGCGGGAGGGGGAGAGCCAAACTTCGGCGCCGGGCTGGTTCAGGCCGAGCATGGCGCCGGGATTTGCGCAATGGGCGGTAACTTCGCGGCCATCATCCAGTTTGATGTCGGCCAGGAAGCGTTTGTAACGGCGCAGCAGGGTGCCGCGTATCAGGGGGTCGGGAAATTGCATGACGGCAAAATAACGGTGCCGACGCCGTGGCGCAATCGCCATTGCGCGACGCCGCGCCGCAATCGCCATTGCGCGACGCCGCCCAGCCAAGAGTGCTATAGTGCGATAATACCGCAACCGTGAAAGTCGAGCGCGATGTCCGATGGCCCCAAAACCGTAACCGCAGCCGTCATTGTCATTGGCGACGAAATCCTCTCGGGCCGCACCAAGGACCAGAATTTGAGCTTCCTGGCGGAGGCTCTGAACGATGCCGGCTTGCAATTGCGGGAAGCCCGCATGGTGGCCGACGTGGAGGCCGAGATCGTCGCTGCGGTCAATAGCCTGCGGGCGCGCTTCGACTATGTCTTCACGACGGGCGGCATAGGCCCCACCCATGACGATATTACCGCCGACAGCATCGGCGCCGCCTTTGGCCTGGCCGTCGATTACCACCCGGCGGCCGTGGATATCCTGAAGGCGCATTATGCCCATACGGGGGCGGAATTGAACCAGGCCCGCATGCGCATGGCCCGCACCCCGGCGGGCGCCGCCCTGGTCGAAAATCCGGTCAGCAAGGCGCCCGGCTTCCGGGTTGAAAATGTTTATGTCCTGGCGGGCATACCCTCGGTTTGCCAGGCCATGTTTCACAGCCTCAAGCATGAATTGGCGGGCGGTGATCCGGTGCGCTCAATCGCCATCGCGGTGCATCTGGCGGAAGGGACCCTGGCCAAGGGGTTGTCGGCCCTGCAGGAAAATTATCCCGATGTGGGCATGGGCTCCTACCCCTTTTACCGCGAGGGCCGGTTCGGCGCCTCCATCGTCGCCCGCGGCCAGGTGCCTGAACGTTTGACCGCCGCGGCGGATGAAATCAGGCAATTGATGCGCGATCTGGGCGGCGAACCCATCGAGGAAGAGGCCGGGCAAAATTGACCCGATTTGCGGCACGGCGAATTTTCTAGGTGACTGCGGTTGGCATGGCGACTATGGTTAACATGTGAGGGATGCATAACGTGCCACGATTGGGGGCGGTAATGATCGGTACTCAGGATGTAGCAATGGCGAAACCGTCAATGACGAACATGGATGCCGATCAAATGATCTATTCCTGCGCCGCCGGGGATCAGGGGGGCGCGGTCGTCAGTCAACGCATGCAGGTAGCCGCATTCCTTGGTTTTGGGATCGTCTGCTGGTTGCCAATCATTGGCTTGGTCTACATGTTCCTTTGACCGCTCATTTGAATTTCCGGCCGATCAAAATGCACTACATCTTTTAGGAACCCGTCTGACGGGCCGATTGGTCCTTGCCGTTCGAGTGATCGGATAACAATCATTTGATCGCGGATATCGAATTCGCGATGTGATAAAGGTGCACTTGGCGGGGCCGTTCATCATCTCGATTGGAAATCTGAAACTATGATAGATCTGTACAGTTGGAAAACCTCCAACGGCAAAAAAGCCTCCATCATGCTGGAGGAATGCGGCCTGGATTATAACATCCATCCCATCAACATCGGACAGGATGACCAGTTCACGCCGGAATACACCGCCATCAATCCGAATTCCAAAATTCCCACCATCATCGATCACGACGGGCCGGGCGGACAGCCCTATACGGTGATCGAATCCGGCGCCATCTTAATGTACCTGGCGGAAAAAACCGGCAAGTTCATGCCCTCGGAGATGGCCGCCCGCTACGAAGTGATCCAGTGGCTGATGTTTCAGATGGGCGGGATCGGCCCGATCTTTGGCCAGGTGCATCACTTTAAACGCGCCGCCAAGGAGCAGGTACCCTACGCCATCAACCGCTATTATACCGAATGCCGCCGCCTCTATGGCGTGCTCGATAGCCGACTTGAAGGGCGCGAATATCTGGCCGGCGATCTGTCCATCGCCGATTTCGCCACCCTGCCGTGGGTCTTCCGCTTTGACTGGCAGGAAGTGGACCTGAACGATTTTCCCAACGTCAAACGCTGGTATGACGGTCTGATGGCGCGGCCGGCCTTGGCCCGGGGCATGGATATTCCAGCTTGAACAATCAGCTGGGCGGCACGCCCAGCCCCCTCGCTAACGCTTCCGTCCAGCGGCTCCAGGCGGCGCTTCTGGCGGCGGGGTCCATGGCGCGGGTGATGGCGTTGTCGGAAACCGCCCGTACCGCCCAGGACGCCGCCGACAGCATCGGCTGCGCATTGGGCGCCATCGTGAAGTCCTTGGTGTTTCGCATCGACGGCGTGGCGGTCCTGGCTCTGATCGCCGGTGACCGGCGCTGCGATACCAAGGCCCTGCCGGGCGCGCTGAACATGACGGGCGCATGCAAACGGGCCGATGCGGATCTGGTGCGCCAGGCCACGGGTTTCGCCATCGGCGGGGTCGCCCCCCTGGCCCATCCCCAGCCCCTGTCCACGGCGGTGGATATCAGCCTGGACCGCTTCGATGTTGTCTACGCCGCGGCCGGCCATCCCTATTGCGTCTTTCCCACCACCTTCGATGAATTGCTGCGGCTGACCAATGGTATTGGCAGCGGCCAGATCGCCCTGACGTGAAATGGCGTAAAAATTAGCTTTTGTCATAAAAAAAATTTACCATATACTTGACGTTAACCATTTCGGGTCATGATTTTCCCAGCGACGGCATCGAGCGTGATGTTCAACGACCGGAGGAAAAAATGGCAAGGTCACTGCAGGTATATACCGACGATTACATGAAGCTGGCGGAAGCCGGTGAAAGCGTGGCGCAACTACAATTGGGTCTGTTGTTTTCAACCGGCCAAAAAGGCGCGCCGCTGGATTATGTCACGGCGCACAAATGGCTTAATCTGGCTGCTCTAAGGGGCAATGGTGAAGCGAAGCGGTTGCGGACGGAATTGGCTGATGTCATGAGCCGCGCCGAAATTTCAGAGGCCCAGCGTCAGGCGCGGGAGTGGGTCTCCGCTCACTAGATCCCGGCATTGGGTTCAGCGCCGGTATTCGGAACCCTGAAATACACCCTGCCAAAAGAAAACTCCTGATAGACAAGCTTGTTCCGACAAAAAATGCCGGCTGAAACAGCCGGCTAGAGCAACCCGCATTCAATTGGATTCAATTGAATACGGATAAGTTGCTCGATC
>JAPYPT010000515.1 GCA_029937535.1 Alphaproteobacteria bacterium | reverse complement strand
GTCTACTCTTCCCGTATTTAGAGATGAAGATCTTCTTTTAACACCGTGGACAAAATATCCTTTTTTAATTAAAAGTTCAGCTAGGTAAGATCCATCTTGCCCTGTAATACCAAAAATTAATGCAATTTTTTTTTTCATTTATTATTTTTTTTAAAAAAAATTTTACTTATAGATTTACAGTCTTTTTGTAAATCAATTAGTCTATTTTTAACATTAATTTTTTTCATTAATTTATCATTATTTAAATAAAAACATTCGGTTTTATATCTTTTTGGAATATCAACACTTTTATACTTGTTTTTATTAAATAAATTAAGCCAATTTATGAGTTTAGCTAAATATACTTTTTGGCCAAGAGAGATATTATATACACCCACAACTTTTTTATTAATAAGTTTCTCAACAATTTCACCAAATTTATTAACTGATAAAAAATCTTTATAATTTTTTTCATTATTAAAAACAATACCTCTTTGAACATTAAAAAAAAAATTGTCAATAAATGTCCTGTGAATTTTTTTATGATTATTTTTAAACTTATTTATTCCAATTAAGTTTGAAATTCTAAGAACTAAAATTCTATTTTTTAAATTTTTCAGCAGTTTTTTTTCTGTATATAATTTATTTTTTGAATAATTGCAGTTTGGTTTAAGTCTGCTTGACTCATTTAAATTATCTCCTAATTTATAAATTTTACGTGATGTCAAAAAAATCATTTTACAATTTAAATCTTTAATTTTTTTTGATATTTGAAGATCAAAATCATTTTTTTCTGAATATTTTTTGCTTACATATTGTTTGTTTGATGTACAATTAATAACATAGCTAACATCAGACAATAGCTTTGGATTTATATTTAAAAATTTTACATAAGCATATGATTTAATGTCAAAATTTTTTTTTAATAATTTAATTAAATTAGATCCAATAAAACCATTCTTTCCTATTATAATTATTTTTTTTTTCATTAAATAAAGTAATTAATAAAATTAGTTAAAAAGTAATCTAAATTTTTTTTATATTTAATCTTGTTATTTTTAAAAAAATATTGAATGTAACTATGCGCTTGTTTTCTTCTTTTCCACCAATTTCTCGATAAATGAATAAAATTAGATGAAATACTTGTAGTTGATTGTCTATAAAAAGTTAAATTTTTATTTATTAAATTATATTGATCAAAAATATATTTTGAAA
>JAPYPT010000322.1 GCA_029937535.1 Alphaproteobacteria bacterium | reverse complement strand
GCCCTGGCCGTCGGAATTTCCGGGCGTGCTGGGATCGCCGGGATCTTCGGGAGTACCGTGCCCACCGGGTCCGCCGCCGTGGCCGCCCGGTCCGCCGGGCGCGCCGGGTCCGCCGTGGGGGCCGTGATCCGCTTCACCGCCGGGGCCATTGCCGCCATTGCCATTGCCCGCGTTGCCGCCGTTGCCGTTGTCCGCGCCGTTGCCATTGCCAAAGCCGGAATGGGCCAGGACCGGGCCAGCCGAAAATGCGCCAATCGCAAGAACGGCAAAAGCAGCCAAAAATATTTTTCTCATCTGTCTGATCTCCCTCAGATTAGATCTTGACGGCCCCCGATTCGGGGCGGATTTGAATTCTTTCCGCGACGAGCACCGCCGCATCATGCCATATTTCATGCAACTTTCATGCCAAGAATGACATGGCAATGAAATCAACTATTTAGTTGTTTCGTGACGTTGGCGGAGCGTCCAAAGTGTCAAAATTTCCGACAATTGAGACACTCGTTCGTTCCATTTTGAGACAGTTCCGTTTTGCCAGCAATTCAATTCGTGTTGAACCCATGGGAACCGGACACCGGCGCACATTCAGGCCTCAAGATAGGACGCCAGATGGCCGGAGAGATCACGGGCGTCGTCGCCGACGCCGTCGATCAGGGTGGATTTGCGCCGGCGCAGAAACAGCATCCCCATGAGGTACATGCCGGGCGCCTCACTGACCACGCCGCCGTCATGGCGGATCATGCCCTTGCGGTCGAGCAGCGGCATATCTAGCCAGGAATAGTCCGGCTGGTAGCCGGTGGCCCAGATCACCGTCTTGATCTCGCCGTTGTTCAGATCCATGCCCAGCGGCGGGGCGTCCTCCACCCTGGTGGGTTCGAGACGGTGAATGGGTTCGACCTCCCCATCCATGCCGTTTTCCTCCGCCCATTCATCGATGGTATTGAGCAGGCGGTTCATCTTCAGATCCGACATTTTGCACATATTGAGCAATGAGCCAGAAAACTGCGCCTTGCCGTCATTGATGCCGGCCATGCGGCCGATCAGCTTGACGCCATTGCCGGTCAAGGCGTTGAGATCCAGGGTCGAGCGATCCGGCGTGCCGGTCAATTGCAGGGAGGGCACCCGGCGGACCCTGACGACATCGTCGACTTCGTCAAAGCGCTCGTCCTGGATGCCGGCGACATCCATCCACCATTCAAGGTCCTTGCCCCGGTAAACCCGCGGCGCCCTTATATGCGCGCCCACGGACAGAGTGACCTGGCGGCCTGATTTCTGCAGCTCGTCGGCCAATTGCGTGCCCGTCGCCGCCGCGCCGACGATCAGTACGCCGCCTTTCGGCAATTGATCGGGGTTGCGGTAATTGTTCGGCGTCAGGGTCATGATACCAGGCGGCAGTTCATGGGCGAATTTCGGTATGCTGGCGATATTGAAAGCACCGGCGGCGAGCACGATGGTCGGGGCACGCCAATCACCCCGATCGGTGCGCACCAGATAACCCTCATCGTCGCGGCTGACGGAAGTCACCGTGGTATGGGTCCGTACAGGAGCGTCCACCACGCCGGCGTAGGCATCGATAAAGGCGATGGTCTCCGTCATACTGCGATAGCCGTCGGGATCATCGCCCTGGTAGCCGAAGCCGGGCAGGCGGCTTTGCCAATTGGGCGTCAGCAGGGTCAGGGAATCCCAACGTTCGGTGCGCCATGAGTTGGCGATTTCGCCGCGCTCAAGCAATACATGGTCAATCGAGCGCTCGGACAGGCAGTAGCTCATGGCGAGCCCTGCCTGTCCGGCGCCGATTATGACCGTCGTTGTTCTACTTACTGTACTCATTCTCAAAACATCAGACGGTATGGATTATTCAACTTCCACGGTGACGTTGGTCGGGTTCGCCACGATGTCGTAGACAGCCGAACGTTTTTGCGATTGGGCCACCAACGCCTCGATATCTTCGCGGTCGGCATCGGCATCAATCTTGTAAGTGACCTTGATGCCGTCAAAACCGTTGCGGATATCGGCGTCCATGCCAAGAATGCCTTGCACGTCCATGCCGCCCTCGAGGGTCGCCGTGACCGAGTTCAATTGGATATTGCGGTGCTGCGCGACCGCGGCCACACCCGCCGTCAGGCAGCTCGCCAATCCCACGAGGACATATTCGACCGGCGTGGCGCCATTGTCGGCGGCCGCGAAAAGCTCCGGATGATCGGCATCGAACTCAAACTGTTTCTTATGGCTCTGCTCTTCGCCGAAACCGAAATAACCTTCGACGGTCGAATGGCTGTGGGTACCGTCCTTCCATACACAAGATGCCCGCCACTGGAATTGCGCCGCTTCGGGTGCGTCGGCAAGGACTTCCCGGGCGCCGAGAAGAGCTTCTACGTTTACGCCGTTTTGGACTGTTTTTCCGAATCACTCATTAGTTTTCTCCCTGTTATGTTCTCGATTTTGGGGTTTGCCAAGCATAATGCAAGCAAATAATTACGCGCCCAGAAACGAGAGTCGAAACATGTTCTCAATCGACGCTTCAAATTTGGGTCACGGGGTCGATCGCCCCGTCGGGCGGGGACAATAGTCATGAAAATACCCGGTATCTGTCAAGGCTCATAATTTGCGTTATTCGTCAGCCATGCACGGATGCGAGGCAATATGAGACGGCGGACGGGCTGGATGTTGATGGTTCCCACCATGGGCGTGACATAAACCTTAATTGACACCACACCCTGTCAGGCTGGATAATTTTGCCGGGCATTCACGCATTTAACTTGCGCATGACCTACGGGAGGCAAATGTTGGGATGTACGGGATGGTTTGTAACGTAATCCGCGGATGGTTGAATGGCTGATCCAGCGAAAATCCGGGAAATCGTTGAGCGAAATGTCAAATTCCTGGCGTTGAAGCCGGACCGCGGGCATTTGACGGTCAGCACCACGGCGCGAATGGTCGATGGCCTGCGTTGCGAGGTGGAGGAAGGACCTTGGAAGCTGACGGCGGACATGCCGGTCAAGGCGGGCGGCGAGGGTACGGCGCCGACGCCCGGCATGTTGGGGCGGGGCGCCCTTGCAAGCTGTCTGGCCATCGGCATTTCCATGTGGGCCGCGCGCCTGGGCGTGCCCCTGGATGGCCTTGAGGTCGAGGTCGAGTGCGATTTTGACGCCCGCAATGAATTGGGCGCCAACGGTGACATACCCGCCGGTTACAAGGAAATCCGCTACCGGATCGCCGTCAATAGCACCGCATCGCCGGAAACCGTTGACGAATTGCTCCATAAGGCGGAACGCCATAGCCCGTATTTGGATATTTTCAGCCGCGCGCGGTCATTGCAGCGTGTTGTGCGTTTGAATGGCAGGGAGATCTGAAGGCCATGGATTCCAGGTTGCAGCGGCGCGTTCAACGATACGGCTGGGACAAGGCCGTGCATGATTATGAGGCGGGCTGGCGGGTACAGCTTGAGCCGGCGCAGTCGCTCATGCTCGATCTGGCCGCGTTGCAGCCGGGCGAAAGGGTGCTCGATGTGGCCTGCGGCACCGGGTTGAGCAGCTTTCGCATCGCCGCTGCGGGGGGTGAAAGCGGTGCGGTCGTCGGCACCGACATTTCGGGCGAGATGGTCGAGGCGGCGCGCCGCACCGCCACCGAACGGGGGGTGGGAAATGCCGCTTTCGAACGCTACGACGCCGAGGACATGAGGCTAGACTCCGAACCTTTTGACGCCGCCGTTTGCGGCCTGGGCTTGATGTACGTTCCCAATCCGGTGAAAGGCCTGGAAGAAATGCGCCGGGTGCTCAGACCCGGTGGACGCGTGGCAGCCGCTGTATGGGGCGCGCGGGCCAAATGCGGCTGGGCGGAGATCTTCCCCATCACCGATGCGCGCGTCGCCTCCGAGGTATGCCCGATGTTTTTTCATCTTGGCACCCAGGACATGCTGGCCCACGGTTTCACCGACGCCGGGTTTGACGATGTCCGCACCGAACGGCTGGACGTCGAACTTGAATATGGCAACGAGGACGAGGCCTTGGGCGCGGCGTTTCGCGGCGGCCCGGTGGCGCTTGCCTACAACCGTTTTGACGACGACACCAAGCAGGCCGTTCATGATGAATACCTCTCCTCGATTGCCGCCTACCGGGTGGGCGAGGGGTACCGGATCCCGGGCGAGTTTGTCGCCGTCGCCGGCATCAAACCGGGCTCGTAATACCAATTCCCTGGCGGCATGAAATCAATGGATGGCGGGAAAATGGTTTCTTAACCAATTCAGCTCAATCTTGCGGTTCACGAATTCTTTGACGCAAATTTTTCCAGCCGGGCCAAGGTATGTCGGCACAGTTGAGCAAACTTGAAAACCTGATCGAGGTCGCCCAAGAAGCCTCCTCCGACAAGCGGCGTGAGCTGCTGGAAGGCGTTACCGACCTGTTCCTCGACCCAGGCAATGGGTTGAAAGCCGGCGAACAGAACATTGCCGCCGATATCCTGAGCCAGGTCGCGGCGGAGGTCGAGCGCGAGGTCCGCGCCCGCCTGAGCCATCGCCTGGCTGATTTGGAAAATGCGCCGGTCGAGCTGATCCGGCAATTGGCCAATGACGAAATTGAAGTTGCCCGCCCGCTGCTGGAACGCAGCGGCGCGTTGAGCGACCGGGATCTGATCGACATCATCAATCGTCATGGCAAGGAGCACCAATTGTCCGTCACCCAGCGGGCCGCGGTTAGCGCCGGGGTTTCCGACGCCCTGGTAGCCAAGGGCGGTGACGAGGTGGTGTTGTCATTGCTCAACAACGAGGGCGCGGCGTTTTCCCGCGACGCCATGGAAACCATCGTGGAGCGCTCGGAAGCCAGCGAGGCATTGCAAAAACCGCTGTTAAACCGACGGGACCTGCCGCCCGATCTTATGCACAATATGTTCTGGTGGGTCAGTTCCGCGCTGAAGAAACATATCCTCACCACGGCGCAAGTGGACGAGGCCGCTGTCGATGCAATGCTGGCCGATGCCCAACGCGGCATGGGAATGAAGACGGACGAGGATGATGACAGCCTGAGCCGGGTCGAACGTGCCGTGCGCCGGCGCATGCGCCTGGGTCAGTTGAACCAGGATGCCCTGGTGCAATATTTGCGCCGGGGCCAAGTGCCGGAATTTATCGCCGCGCTGGGCTATCTGACCGAGGTTGATCCCAAGACCGCCCGCCGCATCGTCTTTACCCCGGGGCATGAAGCGGTGGCCGTGGCGTGCCGGGCCAAGGGCTTCGATCTGTCGACCTTCTCGACCATTGTGCTGTTGCTTGACGGTGTCTCCGAGGACGACGCCGAGACTGGCGTGCGCAAGCAACTGCGCCGTCCGGAAGAAGTCGCGAAACTGTTGGAATTATACAAACAGGTGCCGATCGAGACCGCGAAGCGCGCCATGCGCTTCTGGGCTATCCGGCAGCAAACCCTCGATAGTGGCGAGACCACATCCAGACCGACTTGATCC
>JAPYPT010000321.1 GCA_029937535.1 Alphaproteobacteria bacterium | reverse complement strand
TTGAATGCAAAAGTCCGAGATGCAAGGCTGCAACAACAGAGTTGATGACCTGGAGCGGTCTACGTAAAGCCTTTTTCAGCAGCCTGCTAAAGCATTTTCAATGCTGTCTGAACCACCCGCACCCCGGCGATGCAACGTCAGTTGAAAATACTCTGGGGACATTCGTTGCCACGCCAAGGGTACGTTTCCGGCCAGCCGATAATTTACCTCTTTTTCAGGGCACTTTGGTGCCATTTTGTTAACCAATGCCGCCTAAGTTTAGACGTCAAATTTTACAGTTTCCTGCAATTTTTTGCTGTTGAGGACATCAGGGCATGGCAAGAGAAAGTGTCTCGGCGGAACTGCTCGCCGAGATCATGAGTGCGAAAGAGGCGCATGAGCAATGGCTTGATGCGCCCGAAACCGGTTGCCAGGCCGATTTTTCGCATCAAGACCTCTCAAAATGTGATTTCTCCGGCAACAGACTCACGAAATCCAGTTTCGTCAGTGCCACCCTTGTGGAGGCGAACTTTTCGGGCGCCATTTTGTCGGAAACCGACTTTTTTGGCGCCGATCTTTCCAAGGCTAATTTTCGCCACGCCAAATTGCAGAAAGCGGTGTTTTGCGGCGCCCGGTTGATCGGCACTGTTTTCGACCATGCCCATTTGGAGGATACCGATTTCCGCGGCGGCGTCGTGATTGCCCGTTCGAGCGAGAACGTGGTGGATAGCGAAGCCACCTGTTTGACCGACTGTATTCTGGATTTTGCCAATCTGGCCCGCGCCAACCTCTCGGGCGCCAACCTGCAGAACGCCCGCTTCCTTGGCGCCGACCTGCAGGATGCCAAGCTGTCGGGCGCGGACTTGTCGGACACCGATTTTCAGGGCGCCGATCTGAGCGGCGCCAATTTGTCCAATGCGCAAATGAGCAATACCGTTTTCAAGGATGCCAACTTGTCCGGCGCCAACCTTGATGGCGCCCGGTTTCAGAATACCGTGTTCGAAAATACCAACCTTGACGGCGCCAAGCTTGATACCATTGAATTTCCCTTGGGATGGGCCTCGGGCAAGGGGCGGAAAACCGTATTGGCCCTGCTTCAGGAGCAAACCGACCGCGTGCTGTCAAAACATGAAGATTGGTTGAGAACGAATGGAGAAAGCGGTAAACGGGCGGAATTTCTGGCTCAGGATCTTTCCTGCGTTAATTTTTCAAACCGGGATCTGACGGGAGTTACATTCCGGGATACCATTCTGACCGATGCCAGCTTCTGTTCGGCGATCCTTGTCATGGCGAATTTCAGCGGCGCGAACCTGCGCAACTCAAACTTTGAAAACGCGGTTCTGATCGGCACAACCTTCTCCAAAGCCGATTTGAGTTCGGCCCGCCTGAAGGGCGTGACCGTTGGTCATATAGACTTGAAAAATGACAAGGCCGGTGAACCGAAGCGGCGCATGCGTACGGATTTCAGAAAGGCCGATCTGCGGGGGGCGTTGCTGCCTGAATTCGACCCCAGCCAATGCCGTCTGACCGGCGCCCTCATGGATTAGATCAAGATGTAGACGGGTTGTTCCGGCGTCTTACTCCATCACCAAGCCACTACTGGATGCGGATGATCAGTTCCTGGTCATCCATGGGAGCGCCCTTAAAGGCCGTAAGATCCCGATCCCGCAGGCCAATTTCAATATGACTTTCGTTGCCGGTCCTGAGGCTTAACTTGGCGTTGTAGCATTGATGCTTCATGCCGTGTTTATCGGTCACGGAATATTTCTTGATGGTGAATTGTTTGTCGGAAATTCTGGAGCCGGTCAGATAGGCGTGCGCCTTGGTGATCTTGCCGCCCGGTAATTTGAATCCGACCAGCTTCTCCAACGATAATTGGCAAATTGCCAACAACGATGCGGTGTCGAGCGTGGCCCGGCCCAGAGTTTGCGAAATATTCGTGCCGGAAATATCCCGGGAATGGGCGCCCACCAGCATTTGTGACGGCAGCGCGGCGGACATCATGCGCGCCAACCCGATGGTCACATCGCCGACGATGTAGTTATTGCCCCTGGCGTCATCTTCCATGGCGCCCTGAAAGCCAAAATGGCTGCCGAAATTGATGCAACAGCGCAGTTTGGGAAAGCCTCTCGCCAGATTTGTTTGCCGCGAACCATAGTAGTAGGCCAAGGTCAGCATCGTGGAGAGGTGCAGCGCGATATCCCCCTCCACGCCCTCCACCTCGTTCCAAACGTAATAGCCATCGCCCGTGGTTGATTTGGAGATGTTGATATCATGACCCAGGGCCCGGCAGCGCTGGGCCGCCAAGCTTATGAAATAGGACAACACCCGGATCTGCGCGATCTGTTCAAACGCCGAGAATTTGGAGAATTCGACAATATCATAGAGCGCGACGCCACGGCAGGCGGACCAGTTGACCACATAAGGCTGGATCAATTCCTCCACATCATCCAGAAATTCTTGATTTGCCGTAACCTGAAATGGCAATTTGAATTCCGTGACGATGCAGCCCGCCTTGTCCAGGGTCTCGATATCCCGGTCTCTGATCAGGTGGCCATCAATGGCGATCCGTTGCGACAGCAATCCCGCCCGGGTGGCGATGGAATATATGGGTATCTGATAGAGCTGAATGCCAAATGCCAGCGGCCGCCAACCGACAATGACGTTGGCGCCAAGATTGTTGGCAGCCTTCAGTTTTGCCATAAGATACTGTTTTTGGTCAGCCGTTAACATCCAACACGTCCATGCTGTCGCGCGAAAGGCACCACATCGGCGCCAAGAGCATTCGTCCCATTATCGTGTCGATTTATTAAAGAAAGAGAAATCGAGGCTGGGAATGGTCCCGCTGGCTGTCTACAGCGTGTCCCGGCGTCCATTGGTGGCCGCCTTGACAGATGATTGGATTTGTTTGAACATTCGTTCAAATTCAGTCATACAAGGATGCAAAACATGGCCCGCTACGACCGCGTTATCAAGAACGGCATGATCGTCGACGGCACGCGGCTGCCGCGGTTTCGCGGGGATATCGCCATAAAGGACGGCATCATCGCCGAAATCGGCCATATTGATGGCGCGGACGGCGACGAAGTGATCGAGGCGGAGGGCCTTGTGGTGGCTCCCGGCTTCGTCGATTTGCACACGCACTACGATGCCCAGCTGTTCTGGGACCCCTACTGCACCATTTCCGGCTGGCATGGCATCACATCCGTGGTGATCTGCAATTGCGGCTTCGGCTTCGCTCCCGTGCGGCCCGAGGAGCGTGAACGCGCCATGCTGTCCATGACCCGGGTCGAAGCGATCCCCATGGACGCCATGCGGGCGGGCATGCCGTGGGATTGGATCACCTTCCCCGAATTCCTTGATAGTGTCGAGCGCGCGCCCAAGGCCATGAACGTGCTGCCCTATGTGCCCATCTCGCCTTTCCTGGTTTGGGTCATGGGGCTGGACGATGCCAAGGCCGGCCGCAAACCCACCGATGCGGAGCATGCCGAGCTGGTCCGCCTGTTGAACGAGGCCATGGACGCGGGCGCGTGCGGATGGTCGGCCCAGCGCATGCTGCCCACGGGACCGGCGGCCGTGCAGCGCGATTATGACGGCACGCCCATGCCCACGGATGTCATGCATGACGATACCTGCCGGGAATTCGCCAAAGTTTTGCGCCGGCGGAACGAAGGCTTCATGCAGATGCTGCTGGTCTCCGGCGATAACGAAAAAGATCGGGCTTTTTACGAGGAAATGGCCGAAATCTCCGGCCGGCCGATCATCATGAACGTTGTCCAGGCTTTTGACCATAAGCCAGAAATTCACCGCAATACCTTGAAATGGCTGAAAAGCTGCCGCGACCGCGGTATCCGCGTCGTGGCCCAGGGCCTGACCACGGACGCCGGCTTCACCCTCACGTTCGAGAACTGGAACCTGTTCGACGACATCGAGGCCTGGTGCGAGGCCACCACGGGCACCTTGGCGGAACGCAAGGCCAAACTGGCCGATCCCGGCCGCCGAGCGGCCTTGAAGGAAAAAATGCCGCGCACCGCCATCGGCCCGCTACCTGAAATCGTCATTGTCGGTCCGCGGTTGGAGAAGAACCAGAAATGGCTGGACCACACCCTGGAACTGGTCGCCGAGAAAACCGGCAAGCATCCGGTTGATGTGATGCTGGACATGGCGGTGGAAGAGGATCTGAAGACCGATTTCTTCGCCGCCCCGCCGAACGGCAGTCTGGAATACCTCAAGGAAATCGTTGACGATCCCTATGTATTGTTCGGTGTCTCGGACGGCGGGGCGCACACCAAATTCCTCACCGCCGGCCGTTATCCAACCGAAACAATCGTCAAGATCGTCCGCGATAACAATATGCTCTCCTTGGAGGAGGCCCATTGGCGTCTATCGGCACTGCCGGCCCAGTTTGGCGGTTTTCAAGGCCGCGGCACCCTGACCAAGGGCGCGCCGGCGGACATCATCGTCTACGATTACGAAAATCTGGAAGTTCTGCCCGACGAAATCGTCCATGACATGCCGGCCGGCGAATGGCGCCGGGTGCAGCGGGCCAAGGGCTACCGCTATGTCCTGGTCAACGGCGAGGTGACCATCAAGGATGATCAACAGACCGAGACCTATTCAGGCCGTCTGCTGCGGTTTGGCACCGGCCTGCCCCAGAGCCATACGGAGGCGGCCGAGTAGGCGGCCCTGATGGCGGGCGGGACGGCGGCGGCCAGGGACCCTTCCGAGCTGCCCCGCCAGGGCCGCGAGGTGGTTTTGGCGGCGGCGTTGGAGGCCTTTTTCGAGCAGGGCTTCCACGGCACCTCCATGCGCAACATCGCCGCCCGCGCCGGCACCGCCGTCAGCCATGCCTATTACTATTTTCCGTCCAAGACGGACCTATTGCGCGCCTTGATTTTTCAGGTCACGGAGGACCTGCTGGCGGCGCTCGCGGCGGCCCGCGCGGCGGCGGGCCCCGATCCGGCGGCGCAGCTGGCGGCCATGGTGCGCGCCCATGTGGCCCTGCACACGGAACGCCAGGCGGAATCCTTCGTGGGCAATACCGAATTGCGCAGCCTCGATGAGCGGGACCGGGACCGCGCCGTGGCCTTGCGGGATGCGGTCGGCGCCATGTTCCGCGAGGTGGTGGGCGCCGGCATGGCTCAGGGCACCTTTCACATCCGCCATCGCGAGGAGGCTGTACTGGCCATCATGACCATGTGCACAGCGGTCGCCGGCTGGTACCGCGCCGGCGGCCCGCTTCGGGCGGAGGCGATCGGAGAACGCTACGCCAGCCTGGCCTTGAACATGCTGGGTTGGCAAGGCGTTGAAGAACCCAGAGCATGTTCTTTTTAAAACATTCTCGGACTCTTAAGAAAAGAGCCATTGAACCCATCACCTGGGTCGCGCCAAATACCTCTTGGGCTCACCCAATTAATTGAAAATTGCTCTAGGGCCTGTTGACAATTAGGGGATTCCCCTGAATCCAAAAATGTGATT
>JAPYPT010000320.1 GCA_029937535.1 Alphaproteobacteria bacterium | reverse complement strand
GGTGATCCGCGTGCGTATCGAGGAGGCCTATCTGCATTGCGCCAAGGCGTTGATGCGCTCCCGCCTGTGGGATGACGGCGCCAGGAACGAACGCACGGTGCTGCCGACCATGGGGCAAATGATCAAGGACCAAACCAACGGGACGGACGCCGTCGAAAGCCAGGAAAACATGGAAAAGCGCTACGCCGGTGAATTGTACTGAAGTTTTCGGGCTGGGCGTGAAACCGCCGGGCCGAATTTTCATCGTGGTTAACAACTAATTATCAATACTTCCAAGTCCATAACTAATGCGATCTCATTAAGTGCCGGCTTCCCTGACGCCGGCACGGACACAAGAGCATGTTTTTATTGAACATGCCCGGACTCTTAAGAATAGAGCAATTGAACCAATCACCTGGGTCGCGATAACTCACCCGATTGATTGAAAATTGCTCTCAGAAATGGAAGTTGCCATGAATGATATGGATTGCCTCGCGGACGTCTTCGACGGCCTGGAACCCTTCAAGGGCTTCGTGCCGAAGAACAATACAGTGGATGCATTTGGCTGCCTGACCAATCAAGACCTGTATGAATATTATGACGGTGACCGCGACGCGTTGGGCGGCAGAGAGATCGAAACCGCATTTCCAACCATCGAAGAGGGCGAGATTTGGTTCGAAGCGGTCAACTGGCTGCAAGCGGCCCGGGAAGCCTCCGGCAACTACGTCATGATGACCTTGGGCGCCTGTTTCGGGGCCCAGGCGATCGGTGCCTACAAGGCGCTGCAATTGGTCAATCCCATGCCGTCGAAGCTTGTTCTGGTGGAACCGGAGCCGGGCAATTTCGAGCGGCTGCAACAAAGCCTCAGGGAAAATTCGATCGATCCGGACGCGCAATGGCTGGTGAACAATGCCCTGACCGCCTCTTGCAGCCCGGTCATTTTCCCGGTTGGGGCGCCCGGTTCCGGTGCGCAGAACTGCTTTTCAACCAATGCCGTGGATATGCGGCAATTGGTTATTGAATCGGTGAAGGAGCAGGGAACGGCGCAGCAGACCCTGGAAAATGTCCTGCTCAACAACAAGACCGGTTTGCAAATCAACCTGGTCCCCGGACACGAACATCCCTTTGTTGGCGAACTGCAATTCGTCTCCGCCATTTCGTTACGGGAAATTCTGGGGCCGTTTGACTATATCGATTATCTCGAAGCGGACATGCAGCAATCGGAAATCACCGTTTTCCCGCCGTTCATCGCGCAGCTGACAAAAAAGGTTCATCGCATCCATATCGGCACCCATGGCGGCGAGGTGCATGCCGCCTTGCACCAGATGTTCGTGGATCACGGCTGGGAAATTATCTTCAGCTTCGCGCCGAATTCAAAGTTCGAAACAGCCATTGGAAATTTCGAAACCAACGACGGCGTCCTGACGGTGCGTAACCGGAACCTGAAAAAACCCAGTGCGTTGGCGGCGTGACCGGATCGAGGAATACACCTTGAGCGGGCCGCGAAGCAATCTAGTGATGCGGCCCAGCGATGCGGTTTAGCTGTCGGTTGACGGCGACCAGGGAATGGCGGTGAAATCGACGCCTTCGTCATGCAATTCCTTGGCCTCGGCATTGGTCGCCTCGCCATAGATATCGCGCTTTTCGGTTTCGCCATAGTGGATCTTGCGCGCTTCTTCGGCAAATTCCTTGCCGACGTAGTCACAATTATCTTCCACATGCTTTTTCATTTTGGCCAGCATCTGCATGGCCTCGGCCGCCACGGCGCTTTCCTTGGCCGCCTTGGCTTTTTTCTTGGAGGTGGAGATGTTCGGCGCCATCAAGGCCTTCTCGACCTTGTCGTCACCGCACGTGGGACATTGCACCTGACCCTTGCGGCGCAGGCCATCGAACGCCTTTGAATCCTTGAACCAAGCTTCAAAGGTGTGTTTGTTGGCGCACATCAAATCGAATACCATCATGATGCCCCATAAATGGCATCGAAGACGCCTCTGAGCAAGCCCGGAATGGATGAAATGCAAGACCCTTCCCCCTGGATCGTCCGGTTCGCGGACTTAGTACCGACGGGGGGCGCCGTGCTCGACCTGGCCTGCGGTGGCGGCCGGCACAGTTATTTCTTTCTCGATCGCGGCCACCGGGTCATCGCCCTGGACCGCACCATCGCCGCGCTGGGCCCGCGGGACAATCTGGAGATCATCCAGCATGATCTGGAAGATGGCGGCCCCTGGCCCCTGGACGGCCGCCGCTTTGCCGCCGTGGTGGTGGTCAATTATCTCTTCCGCCCGCTGTTACCGCTGCTGGTCCAGTCAGTGGCGCCGGGTGGCGTGTTATTGTACGACACCTTCGCCGTCGGCAACGAAGCCCTTGGCCGCCCGTCCAACCCGGATTTTCTGCTCCGCGCGGACGAACTGGCGGCCGCCGTCGAAGGGCAACTACAGATCGAGGAGGTCTTTCACGGCCGCACTGAGACACCAAAGCCGGCGATAAAACAACGGATCTGCGCCCGCCGTTAGCGAGGACGAGGACAGTGACGGCGACGCAGGATCAATCGTTCGCTGTCGTCGGGTCGATGGTGCGTTTGATTTCCGTCACCTTGGTGGCTGGAAAGCCCGACATTTCCGCATGTTTGTGGATCAGGTCCTCGTTTTGGGCAAGATAAATGCAAAATGTCTTATCGCCCGCCACATAGGAATGCTGCCATTGAATATCCGGCGCCAGCTGTTTGAGAACCCCATTTGAATTTTGCGCCGCTTCACGAAGCTGGTCTCGTTCGAAGGTGCCCACAGCGGGGATATCGCGTTCAATCACATACATTCGCATGGCTTCTTACCTCTTCTTCTGTTCCGAGTTTCAGTCTGCATTCGCGGACTACGCAGCGGGTGGAAACATAACATCAATCTCCAATACGCCTCAACCCAGGGCTCCCATCAGCGGACAGGCTTGCAACACTGGGCAATTATTTTCTTTTCTTCTCCTCGGTCGGCCCGCCGGCGTCTCGCCATGCGGGCAGTCCACCGAACAGTTGAGCCACATTCAGGATACCCATGTCCTGAAGGGATTTGGCGCAGAGCGCGGAGCGCCATTCGGCGTTGCAGAACAAAACATAGGTCTTCTCGGGATCGCCATAGATATCTCTATGATAGGGGCTCTCGGGGTCGAACCAGAATTCGATCATGCCACGTGGTGCGTGCTGGGCGCCCTTGATGGTGCCGCTCTTCTCAACTTCGCGGATATCCCGCACATCAACGAAGACGAGGTCGCCATCATCGTACTTCGGCAAGGCCACCTTCACCTCCATTGACTTGATTTCAGTTTGCGCCTGTTCCGCGAGTTCTCTTATTCCCATGCGCTTCATCAACCTCCCGATCTGGACCATCAAATTCATCTGACTGGCAATATCTAGCAGCTAAACCAGACAATGTTTAGCCACATGGGTGCTAGCGTTTTGATGACAGCCAATATTTCGGTTATATAATCCAGCCTGAAATGGACGGGGACATAACGAAATGCCTGAACAAAGCGGCGGCTCCGGCAACATCGAGGCCGATTATCTGGTTATTGGCGGTGGTGGGATGGGCATGGCTTTTACCGATTCCATTTTGTCGGAAACTGACGCCACCGTGGCCATTGTCGATCGTTACCATCAGCCCGGCGGGCACTGGAACACGGCCTATCCCTTTGTCCGGCTGCATCAGCCCTCGGCCTTCTATGGCGTAAACTCAAGAAAGCTGGGCAGTGACCATATTGACGCGACCGGCTGGAACCAGGGTTTGTTTGAACTGGCCACGAACAGCGAAATTTGCGCCTATTTCGATCAGGTGATGCAGCAGCGTTTCCTGCCCTCGGGCCGGGTTCAGTATTTCCCCATGTGTGACTATGTCGCCGACCGCCGGTTCAAGTCCCTGATCTCCGGCGAAGGGTTCGAGGTTACGGCCAAGACAATCGTCGATGCCACCTATATGAACGTGACCGTACCCTCCATGCGCCCTCCGTCCTATGAGGTGGAGGATGGCATCGACTGCGTGGCGCCAAATACCCTGCCGGCGGTGGCCGGACAGTATGACCATTATATGGTGATCGGCGGTGGCAAGACGGCCATGGATGCCTGTTTGTTTCTGCTCAAATGCGGCCTCTGCCCGGACCAGATTTCCTGGGTCATGCCACGGGATTCCTGACTGCTGAACCGGGCCAAGATCCAGCCCGGGCCAACATTTGCCAAAACCGTGGTCAAGAGTTTCACCATGCAGATGCAAGCGTTGGCGGAGGCCGGAACGATCGAGGAGCTGTTCGAGGGCGTGGTCGCCTCGGGCCTTGTCATGCGCTTCGATGATGACGTCTGGCCGACGATGTATCGCTGCGCCACGGTCACCCAGGCGGAACTGGAGCAACTTCGCCGCATCGGCAATATCATCAGACAGGGACGGGTCCGGCGCCTGGGCCATGACGCCATTGAACTGACAAAGGGAGAGGTCGCCGCCCGTGCCAACACTCTATACGTGGATTGCACCGCGGACGGCCTGGCGCGGCGGCCGGCCGAGCCGATTTTCAGCGACGGTAAATTGACATTGCAGGCCGTCCGCACCTGCCAACAGGTATTTTCCGCGGCCTTCATCGGCCATGTGGAAGCAGCCTATGACGATGTCGCCGAAAAGAACGCGATCTGTACACCGCTGCCCCATCCCAATACGGATATCGATTTCCTGCGCACGCATCTCTTGAATGTGACCAACGCAGCCCGGTGGTCACGGGACAAGGATCTGAAAAAATGGCTGCAAAACGCCCGCCTTGACGGCTTCACCCATGCCGACAGACAAGACAACTCACGCGGCATGCTCGGTGACCTTGCATCGAAGGTGATTGCCAACCTGCATATGCTGATTGCGAATGCCGAGGCGGCTGCCGACCATCCGTGATCATGGCCCAAATCAATCAAGTTGCCGATCAAGGTGCTTGACGATATACGGGGCCTTGATTGAGAATACGATTGACGTAGAGAAGGAAACGATTTCATGGCGACAGGTACGGTAAAGTGGTTCAACGCGACCAAGGGTTTTGGCTTCATAGAACCCGATGGCGGCGGAGCGGATGCATTCGTGCACATTTCCGCCGTCGAACGCGCTGGTATGTCGAGTTTGACCGAAGGTCAGAAGGTTCAATTTGATCTGGAACCGGGACGTAATGGCAAGAGTGCGGCCGAGAATTTAGTCGCGCTCGACTGATTTCGGGGCGCCGATCCAGCGCGGGCTGGGTTTGCCGGTCCAGCTAAAAAGGCCCGCCCCCACGGCATGGATGGATTAAAGCCGCATGCGGTGGCGGCGGCGTGAACGTTTGCTTGCGAGGGCAACGCGGAACTAGTCATGTCGCCAGGCAATGCGCGGTCAACTGCCAGCAGGAGACTTGGCGGAGCCCTGGTATTTCGGGAAGAGTGGGCTAAGCTAGAGCAACCCGCATTCAATTGGATTCAATTGAATGCGGATAAGT
>JAPYPT010000514.1 GCA_029937535.1 Alphaproteobacteria bacterium | reverse complement strand
ATGTGGGACCTGATTGAAAGCGAGCGGATCAACTCGACCCTGGCCGTGCCCGCGATGTTGAACTTCATGTTGATGGTGCCCGACTATGACAAGATTGATCTGTCCTCCCTGCGCATGATCATGTCCGGGGCCTCTCCGGTTCCGGTCAGCTTGATGGAGACGTACCGCGATATGGGTATTGAAATTCACCAGCTCTACGGTTTGACCGAATCGGGGGGTCCCGGAACGATCATCAGCCCCGATGACGCGATGGAACGGATCGGATCCGCCGGCAAGGGGTATTTCCATACCTCGATCCGCGTGGTCAACGAAGCCGGCGAAGATGTCGCGCCGGGCGAGCCGGGCGAGTTGCTGGTCAAGGGCGCCCATATCATGAAGGGGTACTGGAACAATCCGGAGGCAACGGCGGAAACCATCCGCGACGGCTGGCTCTATTCCGGCGATATCGCGCTTTGTGATGGGGACGGCTTCATCACCATTCACGACCGGGTCAAGGATATGGTGATTTCCGGTGGCGAAAATGTTTATCCGGCGGAGTTGGAAAATGTCATCATGGGTTGCCCGGGCGTGGGCGATGTCGCCGTGATCGGGCAACCCAGCGAACGTTGGGGGGAAAGCCCCCTAGCCGTTGTCGTGCGCAAGGATGAAGACCTGACCGAGGCGGATGTCCTGAAACATTGCGATGGCAAACTGGCCCGTTTCAAGCAGCCCAAGGGCGCCGTGTTCGTTGATGAAATTCCCCGTAACCCGACCGGCAAGCCGCTGAAACGTGTCCTGCGCGAGCAATTCCCTGGCCCGGCAAGGGAATAGACATTCATGGTTTCATGGGCGGCGAAAATCCGTCCGTGGCGCGCTTCAATCTTATTTCGGCGTCTGGCCCATTTCCGGGTTTAGCCCAAAGCCGTCATTTCCAACGCCCTTAAGCGTTCGTGAACTGGAGGTATCCTGCCGAAGAATTGAGCTTGGATTTGCGGATGGCTAAGTCCGTGAGGCGCCTTGATATTCAACTCTCAACATATACTCTGGGAGGTATGTTAGTGCCGCTCGTCCCCAGATATAGAAGGCCAAGCGATGAAGAATGAATTCGAGAAAAATGGCTATTACGTCCTTAGAAATGTCCTGACAAACTCGGAAGTGGACCGTCTCGCAGGGCCGATCCGCGCTGCCTTCAACAGCGGCGATTATGACACCTACCAGGAGG
>JAPYPT010000319.1 GCA_029937535.1 Alphaproteobacteria bacterium | reverse complement strand
TTCTGGCGCGGGAAATCGCCGCGCAATACCAATCGAACCCCTCTTATGCCAATGCCACCAAGCACGAAGGCCTTGATGACGCCTCCGACTTGCACTTGATCGGTGGCTGGCAGCAAATTTTGGATGGTCTGGCGGCATACGCCGAGGCGGGAGCGACGGATTTACGCATTCAGGTCGCCGCGCACGACGAAACATCCAGAGTAAGGACATGCGACGCCCTGGCGGACTATTTGTCTTAAAGCCTACGAAATAGTGCGCGAGAGGGGCGTATTCCTATTCGGACAGATCCCGATTTACCTGTTGCAGTGTATGACTGCGGCTATTCGCCAAGACCTGGGCAAACACCTTGTCGCCAATTTGTTTGGGTAGCTGGCCAAAAGCCCATGCGAGGTTGCTGGCGGGGGTAACCCCGAATGGTATTTTCCCTGTCTCCCAGGTCAGCAGATTGACTGTATCGGTTTTGATCCACATTTTTTGGTCATCAAGATTGAGGTGCCGCGCCAGCTTTGCGGGGATTTCGACGGCGCTCTGCCCGGTCGTTGGCGGCGCGTGGGTGATGGGGCAGACAACGACCCTTCGGCTGCCGTCTTCATTTGCGTGAGTAACCATGACAACCGCACTGGGCCGGTCTTTCGATCCGTGTTCGGTGCCGGATGCTTGGCTCTCCCGCCACAGGAAGTCGTACCGGATGACCAGGCCGGCCTTCGGTTCCACGCTCCGCTCCCTCAGCCTCAGGGCTTCCGGGACTATTTCAACAGATGGTCCAGTTCGGGGGTATCGTCGCCCTGATAGCCCTCTTCCTCCATCTGCGCGATGATCTCGCGGGGCAGTTCGCTGGGGTGCAGGGCCCGTCTGGTGTCCAATTGCTTGAGGCGTTCGTAGCGTTCGAACTCTTTCGCGGAAATCATCACCGTGCTGATCCGGCCATGATTGGTCACGCCGATGGGTTCCGTCAGGGCCGCTTCGCGAAACGCACCAAAGTGGAGTTTGAATTCCTTGGCTGGAACTTTTTTGATGTCTTCCAATGCCATGACCCACACCTTTGAAAATAGTGATCACTTTGACCATAATATGCCATTATGATTACTTATTTCAAGGGGCCTCAAAATCATTGGGCCCCGGAAAACTCCGGGGCCCAACAAATTCGAGACCATGACCCTAAAGGATCACGTTCGTTTATCAGTCGATATAGCCGTTATCCTTCCAGACTTTGTACTTGGAACGGAAGCTGGCGTAACTGGCGTGCACTTCCTTGAAAAGCGGATCCTTGGCCACTTCTTCGGCAATCACGCTTTCCCAGGTCTTTTCGAGGATGGCCAGATCGGCATCCGACCAGCGCACGTTGATAACGCCCTTGGCCTTCAGCTTCGCCATGGCTTCGAACTGCTTGGCTTCTGAACGCACGAACGACCAGTTGAGGGAGGCATCGCACGCCGTCCTGATGATCACCTGCTGGGTTTTGGTCAAACCGTCCCAGCCCGCCTTGTTCATCAACATTTCAGCGAGAGAACTTTGTTGATGCCAACCGGGATAATAGTTGAACTTGGCGATTTGATAGAAGCCAAGGTCATAATCGATCGACGGCATGGAGAATTCCGTCGCATCAATCACGCCGCGTTCCAGAGCCGGATAGATATCGGCGCCGGCTAGCAGCTGCGTGGAGACGCCCAATTTGGACATCACAACCGCGCCCAGACCGAAGAAGCGCATTTTCAGGCCCTTCAGCTCGGAGATGGAGTTGTACCGTTTGCGGAACCAGCCCGATGTTTCGGGCGCGATGGCGGCGCAATGCAGGCCATACAAACCGTTCTCGGCGTAAATGCGGTCATAGATCTTGTCGCCGCCGCCATAGTTCAACCAGGCTAGGAACTCTCCCGCGCGGGGTCCGAACGGCACCGCCGAAAAAAAGGAAAGGGCGGGGATCTTGCCAACATGATAACCAGCCGTGCCCCACATGGCGTCAATGGAACCGGCCTTGACCGCATCCCAACCCTGCAATGTGGGTACCAGGGAGCCAGGCTCGAAGAACTTGATCTTCATGGCGCCGCCCGACAGATCCTTGATCAGGCCTTCGTAGCGTATGGCCACCTCGCCGATGATCGACAATTTGGAGCCGAAGGCGCTCTGCATTTTCCACTTCAGCTTCTCAACGGCATTAGCGGACGTCGATGCACCAGTCACCAAGGCAACGGACACAACTGTAGCGGCCGATAGATTTAATAGTCTTTTTGTCAACATTATAGCCTCCCAAAACATTTTCATTTGTTAATGTCCCAAACATTACAATGTCGATGACCCCGCGACGTCAACGTCTAATTTTCAATAACCGGATATTCCACGCGGATCGGCACGTTATCCGGCCACGGCCCGCGGCCTCTCACGGCGCTAGAGACCGCCGCCGTGGCGGATTCAAAACGCGCTCGCGACAATCCGCCAACACACTCAAGGGGCGGCGAGCGAGGCCGTTTTTTTCCCTCCGCGCAAATACCGAAGACGCTATAATGGACGGTCTTTGTTCAATTGGAAATTCAGGGAGAGCCGCCATGCCGGCACAGGACGATGTGATGGACTTGATCTTTGGGCGCTGGCGCAGCCAGACCTTGCATGCGGGGACCAAGCTTGGCGTCTTTGAAGCCGTTGGCGCGGAAGCCAAATTGGCTGGGGATATCGCGCGGGAGTTGGCGCTTGACCCCGCGCTGTCCTACCGTCTGATGCGCGCCTTGGGCGCTCTGGGGCTGTTGCAAGAAGAGGCTGGGCGCCGGTTTTCCATTACCGAAGCCGGGCGTCTGATGCGCAAGGATCACCCGCAATCCCTGCGCGCCTTGACCCTGTTGGAGGAGGGGCCGGAACATTACGCCCTGTGGAACCATCTGCCCGAAATGGTGCGCGACGGCAAGCAGAACGCCTTCGTTCGGGAATACGGACGCATGGCCTTCGATCACGCGGCGGCGGACGGCGACTACGGCGGCCGCTTCAACGAGGCGATGTCCAGCTATTCAAACGTGCAAAGCGCCCTGGTGATCGAGGCACTGGCAACGCGGGGCCTGCCGGCGGGCGGTCACCTATGCGATATTGCCGGCGGTTACGGCCACTTGATGAGCAGCCTGCTGTCGGCGCACGAGGCCTGCACGGGCAGCGTGATCGACTTACCGGAGGTGGTGAGCGACGGCGACAAGCTTCTGGCCGGGTCATTCGGGGTGGCGGAGCGGTGTAACTATGTCGGCGGCGATATGTTTCAGTCCGTGCCCGCCGCGGACATCTATTTCCTGAAACTGATCCTGCACGACTGGGACGATGATGAATGCGTGCAGATCCTGGAGAGCGCGCACCGGGCCTCGGACGATGCTGCCCGCATCTTCATCGTTGAGCATCTGATCACGGATCCGGAAACGCCTCATTTCTCCAAGTTCTTCGATATTCACATGATGTGCTGGGGTACGGGGCGGGAACGTTCGTCGGACGAATACGCGGAACTTCTGTCCCGGGCGGGCTGGTCACATGTGGAGACCTGGTACCCCGAATCCCGCCTCATGGGCCTCGTCGAAGGCGCAAAAGCCTAATATATAAAAAGCCCCGCACTCCTCCCTGAAGGTTAAAGGAATTTCAAGTGCTGCCCGAATGAATGTCCGTGAGCAGGTCGCTTTGGATAGCCGCGTTTGCTTTCATGGCAACCTCGGATACTTCATAAATTTGTGGCGATATGCTCAATGTGGTTTGCCGGGACAGATATTGGTTCAGCAGACTCAAATGCCATAAAGTATGGCCGCTGGCCGCATAAACCGGTGGCGCCAGAACATCTATTTTTTCGAGCTGCTTCCTTACGTTTTGGCGCGAGCAATTTGCCAGGGCCGCAAGTTCACTGGCGCCGACGATATCCGGTCGCACCTCGACAAGTTTGCCGCCGGCAATCGCTGCTTCAACATTTTCCTTGGCGGAGGCGACAGCCGTGGCCGCGTTCACCGCATCCCTGTTAAATTCAAGCGCGATATGGAATTTCTTCCCCATTCCCGGAATTGCGTCTTCGCAACCCGCCTCGAATAAAGCATCAAGGTGGTCTTCCGCGGCGGGACGATCTTCCGGAAGAAGATAAATTAGGGTAAATTCGAAGGTCTTATTCCCGCTCATCTTGTTTCCCATCCTGGACGTTATTGGTCGTTAGGTAAATGCAGGCGTCAACTTTTCGAACAACGCCCTTGGCAAAATTCTGCGGTGATTTTGGCGTGCTCCAGATGGACATGATGCAAAATTCTCCGCACCGGCAGTTTTCGTCATTGTTGGGGCAGTAGATACGGCCCCAGGCGTGGCCCTTGCTCGCTTCAACGCGCCAACCCTTGGCTTCCGCATATTCAACAGCCGCGCGAATTTCCTTGTTAGGATGTTTGCTTTTCGGTCGCTTGGCCATGATTGCCGCTCAAATTTAGGCCCATTTAGCTTAGTTGTCAATCGACAACAAGAAGACGGCCCCGCCCTGGATCACCAAGTCGGGGCCGCATTGAGCGCAATAACGCCGGCGTTTAGTTCTTGGCCTTGTCGACCAGGCGGCCTTCGGCGATCCAGGGCATCATGGCGCGGAGTTTTTCGCCCACTTCCTCGGACTGGTGCTCGGAGGAGCGGCGGCGCATGGCCTTGAAGCTGGCCTGGTTGACCTTGTTTTCCAACATCCAGTTGGCGGCGAATTCGCCGGATTGGATGCGGGTCAGGGCCTCTCGCATCCTGTCCTTGACGCTTTCGTCAATGATCTTGGGGCCGGTGACATATTCACCGTATTCGGCGGTGTTGGAGATGGAATAGTTCATGTTGGCGATACCGCCTTCGTAGATCAGATCGACGATCAGCTTCATCTCGTGCATGCATTCGAAATAGGCCATCTCGGGCGCATAGCCCGCATCGACCAGAATCTCGAAGCCCGCCCGCATCAGCTCACAGACGCCGCCGCAAAGCACCGTCTGCTCGCCGAATAAATCCGTCTCGCATTCTTCGCGGAAGGTGGTCTCGATGGTGCCGGCACGGCCGCCGCCGATGGCGGAGGAATAGCTGAGCGCGATCTCCAGCGCATTGCCGGAGGCATTCTGATCCACCGCCACCAGGCACGGCACGCCAGCGCCGCGCACGTATTCCGAACGCACGGTGTGGCCGGGGCCCTTGGGCGCGATCATGAAAACGTCCATGTCGTCGCGGGCTTCGATCAGGTTGAAGTGGATCGACAGGCCGTGGGCGAAGGCCATGGCGGTACCGGGGCGCATGTTGTCGCGCAGATCATCTTGCCACAGATCGGCCTGGCCTTCGTCCGGCGTGAGGACCATGGCCAGGTCGGCCCAGACCGCCGCCTCCGTGGGGTTCATCACCTGGAAGCCGGCGGCTTCCGCCTTGGGAATGGAGCCGCTGCCGGGGCGGAGTGCCACGACGATGTTCTCGCTGCCCGAATCCTTGAGATTATTGGCATGGGCGTGGCCCTGGCTGCCGTAGCCGAAAATGGCGACTTTCTTGCCCTTGATCAGGTTCACGTC
>JAPYPT010000019.1 GCA_029937535.1 Alphaproteobacteria bacterium | reverse complement strand
GACCTGAGGGGTGGACCGGAAGGGACCGCTGCCATAGGTTGGCGGCAACAAAAATTATAGAGAACTTGGGAGGACGATATGCTTGCCTATCAGATCACGAAATGGGGCGAACCCTTGGAAGAGCGGGAGGTTGATACGCCGGCGCCACAGGGCACACAGGTGCTGTTGCGGGTCACTGCCTCGGGCATCTGCCACAGCGACATCCATCTTTGGGACGGCTATTTCGATATGGGCGGCGATGTGAAGATGCGCCTGGAAGACCGCGGCATGACCCTGCCCTTCACCATGGGCCATGAAATTCTGGGCGAGGTTGTCGCCCTGGGTCCGGACGCGACCGGCGTCGAAGTCGGCGACAAACGCATCTACTTCCCCTGGATCGGCTGCGGCGAATGCAAGGTCTGTCAGCGCGGCGAGGAACTGCTATGTCCCGCGCCGCGCACGCCGGGTACCCGCTATGCCGGCGGCTATGCGGAATATTGCATTGCCCAGCATTCAAGATATCTGGTGCCCTTCGAGGGCGTTGAGGAAACCCATGCGGCGACCTGCGCCTGTTCCGGCGTAACCGCCTACAGCGCCCTGAAAAAGCTGAAGCATTTGCGGGCGGAGGAACATCTGATGATCATCGGGGCGGGCGGTGTGGGCCTGGCCGGCATCGGCATGGCCAAGGCCGTGGTCAACGCCAAGCTGGTGGTCGCCGATATCGATCCGGCCAAGCGCGCGGCGGCACTGGCGGCCGGCGCCGACATGGTGATCGATAACGGCGATGCGAGCGCGGTGGCCGAATTGATGGAAAGCACCGGCGGCGGCGTTCATGGGGTGATCGATTTCGTCGGCGCGCCGGCCTCCAGCGGGTTCGCCATGCAGACCTTGGCGCGCGGCGGCACCATTGTCGTCGTCGGCCTGTTCGGTGGCGCCGTGCCCTTGCCCCTGGCGACCCTGCCGCTAAAGATGATGAGCATCATCGGCAGCTATGTAGGCACGTTGGAGGAAATGCACGAGCTGATGGCATTGGTGAAGGCCGGCAAGGTAAAGCCCGTGCCCACCACGCCCCGGCCGCTGAGCGAAGCCGGCGACGCCATCGCCGATCTGCGCGAGGGCAAGACGGTGGGCCGTTACGTCCTAGTGAACTGATACCAAAGGTCATTGATAGTGACCCTTTGAGACGCCTTGCGGGCGATTTCGGGTAGGAGCGTGCGGTGCAGCGATGCGGTGCATCGTCAGCCGTGCGCGACGCCATCCGAAATCGTCCGCAAGGCGCCTGCGGTCGCCTCCGGATATCATCGGATGGCGTCATGAAGCCTTGACGATACACCGTATCGCCGGCGGCTTCACTCCTACCCGATGAGATCCGGAGGCGATCTCAAAGGGTCTCTATCAGTGACCTTTGGTATGCTTCCGGTAGCTGTTCAACGGCGGCCTGCAACAGGCCGCCGTCAGCGCCGGGCAGATGGCTGCGTTCAGAGATATAACGCCGCCAGGTCCGGGCGCCGGGCTGGCCGTAATAGAGGCCCAGCATGTGGCGGCTGATGGCGTTGAGGCGTACCCCCTTGGCCAATTGCCGCGCGATATAGGGCTGCATGGCGTCGACCAGAGCCGTGCGGCTGGCAACAGGCCCGTCATCACCGAACAGATCATGGTCGATATCGGCCAAAATATAGGGCGCCTGGTAGGCGGTGCGGCCCATCATCACGCCATCCACATGAGCCAGATGTTCGCGGCATTGCGCCAAGCTATCGATGCCGCCATTGATGATGATTTCAAGCTCCGGGTAATCCGATTTCAGGCGGTAGACGCGGTCATGATCGAGAGGTGGGATTTCCCGGTTTTGTTTTGGGCTAAGGCCGGACAATATGGCCTTGCGGGCATGAACGATGAAGGTTAGGCACCCGGCTTGGGCCACCACTTCGACGAAGCCGCGCAGAAAATCATAGTCGTCCCGATCATCGATGCCGATCCGCGATTTGACGGTAACGGGCAAATCCGTGGCCGCCCGCATGGCCCGGACCGAAGCGGCGACGATGTCGGGTTCCGCCATCAGGCAGGCGCCGAAGCGGCCCGATTGCACCCGGTCACTGGGACAGCCCACATTAATGTTCACTTCGTCATAACCGAATTCCTGGCCGATCGTGGCGGCCATGGCCATGCGATTGGGGTCGGCGCCGCCCAGTTGCAGAGCAATGGGGTGTTCTTCGTGCGAAAAACCCAGCAAGCGTTCACGCTCGCCATGGATGACCGCCTCCGCCGTGACCATTTCCGTATACAGCAAGGCGCGGCGGCTGATCAGGCGCAGAAAATAACGCTCATGCCGGTCTGTGTATTCCATCATGGGCGCCACGCAAAAGCGCCGGTCTAGGGTCAAGGCGACTAACCTTCGAAGGCCGAGCGGAGTGCATGGGCGGCATTATTCAGGGCCACGATACCCATATCCACCTTGCCGCCCATGCGGGCGAAGCCGTGCACCATGCCGGGATAGCATTTGTATTCCACCCGCACGCCGGCCTTGGCCAGGGTTTCGGCATAGATGCGGCCTTCGTCGCGCAGAGGATCGAACTCGGCGGTTTGAATCCAGGCCCGGGGCAGGTCGGTATGGTGGCTGGCCAGTTGTGGCGAGGCGCGCGGGTTGTCCCTGGCCTCCCGGTTGGGCAGATACAGATCCGCGAAGGTCTCGGTTGCCTGGCGGGTCAACAGATAACCCTCGCCATTTTCCGTCTTGGAGTCCGTGTCGGCGGTGAAATCCACGGCCGGATAGATCAGCACCTGAAGACCCAGGGCAACATTCTTGGGCGCATCGCGCAGCTCCAGCGCGGTGACGGCCGCCAGATTGCCGCCGGCGGAATCGCCGACCACGGCCAGGCGGGCAGGATCGCCGCCGAAGCTATCGGCATGGGCCGCCGCCCAACGGGTGGCCGTGATGCAGTCTTCCAGGCCGGCGGGGAATTTATGTTCCGGCGCCAGGCGGTAGTCCACCGCGACGACGATGCAGCCCGCCCCTTGGGCCAGGTACCGGCACATATGATCGTGGCTGTTCAACGAGCCAATGACCCAGCCGCCGCCATGAAAGAACATCGCCACGCCCAGGTATTTGTCGGCGGAAACGGGTTTGTAGATGCGAATGGCCAGATCATTGCCCGCCGGCCCCGGTATTGTGCGGTCCTTCACGCTGTCCAAATCACCGCTGCCGTGGCGATAAACGACGGTGCTGGCCTCATAGGCCTTGCGCGCGCGGTTATGGTCGCTTTCCTGCAGGGGGGAACCGCCCGCCACCTCGGCCGCCGCGACAATTTCGGCGCATTGTGGATCGAGGCTCATGTTATGTCCGCTGCCTTTCCGTCTGCATTTTCATCTTCGTCGTCATCCACGCGGCCCAGTAGATACCAGGTCGCCATCTGTCCCTTGCCCTTGACCGCGATCTCGCCCCTGGGCGCCAGTCGGTAGCGGGCATCCAGTCGTTGGCGCACATCGTCCGAAACCTGAATACGGTCCGGCTCCCCCAATGTCTGCATGCGCGAGGCGGTGTTGACCGTATCGCCCCACAGATCATACATGAAGCGGCGCTGGCCAATAACCCCCGCCGTCAAGCCGCCCACATGGATACCAATACGCAAATGCAGGGGCTGGCCATCGGGATCATCGATTTGACTGGCCGCCCGTTGCATGGCCAGGGCCAAATCCGCCATCGCGGGCAGGTATTCCGATTGATCGCCGAAGACGCCGCCGGCCGCCATATAGCTGTCGCCGATGGTTTTGATCTTCTCCAAGCCATGATCCGCCGTCAGGTCGTCAAACCTGGCGAAGATCCGGTTCAACAGATCGAGGATCTGATCGGGCCGAAAACGGGCGGCCAGGGCGGTGAAGCCGACGATATCGGCGAACAGCACGGTGGCGTCGGCATATTCATCCACCACCGTCTCGCCGCGTTGCAGACGGTCCGCCACGGGTTCGGGCAGGATCGAGGTCAACAGCTCTCGGTACCGCAGGCGCTGCTCATCCAGACGGCGGGCATTGAGATGTTCCATCCGGCGGATGCGTTCCGAGCGGTGCAGGGCGGCGATACCGATCACGTTCGCCATCAGCATTTGCAACGCATACTGCGCCAGGATGCCGTCATCCGCCACTTCGGTGAAAGACGTAAATATGAGATAAATAACCGTCGCCGCGGTCATGGTGCCGATGCAATAGGCGAATATTAACGGCACCACTAAATAGCCGGCCAGGATCAACAGCATGAAACCCGACGGATACAGCATCGGAACGTCCACCAGGGCATTGGTGAGGCCGGCGGCAATGGTCATGGAAAGCACGGCCAGGGCCATCAACCCGGGCCAGCGGGTGCGGAAAAAGGGGGCGTAGGTCCCCGCCAATAGGATAACCAGGACCAAAGACAACAGCCCGGCGCGCCAGGCGACGAATGTCATGGCGTCGGCGGGCAAGACAAAAGTATCGGAGACGGCAAATATCGCCAGAATTATTAAGGCCAGCCACAGCACGAACCGTGCCTGACCCAAATTCCCGCTCCGCTCGGCGCTGCGGAAATCACGCTCCAGCTCGTTGTCCAGAAATATCAACCGGCGGCTCATGCGCCCCCAATTGCCATCGTCCTCCGTTGCCGTAACGGCTTGGCCCATGGTCATGTTGCCCTCGCTCCCCGAAACTGCACGGCTATTAGGTAGTTATCCGGCTCCGGGCTGTCCACTTGAATGTGATGGGCAGTGTTCATAAATAGTGAACGGTATGACCGAACATAAAGCCTACCGAATAACTGTCGTGCCCGCGCCCGGGCAGGTACAAGCCGTGCGTGACGGCGTTCTATTGGCGGACAGCGCGGACGTTTTGGTGATGCATGAAACCGGGTTGCCGTCCTACCAATATTTTCCCCGCGATGCGGTGATGACGGGCATTTTGCAGCCCTCGGACCGGCGCACATTTTGTCCCTTTAAGGGCACGGCCAGTTATTGGCACCTGGATTTGCCCGGCGGCAGGGTCGAAAATGGCGCCTTCAGTTATGAAACGCCGTTCGCGACCGTGCGCGAGGTTGCGGGGTATATCGCATTTCTCGATGACGGCCTGGATCAGCCGTTGTGTCTGGACACCACCAGAATGGATTACTCGGGGCCCCTGGTGGAATGGCTGCTGCGCGATGCCTGGATGTGCCAGACCGCCGGCGAACTGACGGAGCAATTCGGCAAGGCCATGATCGCCGGCGGCATCCCCCTATGGCGTATCAGCGTCGGTATCTGGACCCTGCATCCGCAATTGGCGGGCCGTGGCTTTATCTGGCGCCGGGATGTGGACGGTGTCCGCGAAGTGGACACACCGCACGGCATGCTGTCGCAACCGGACTATCTGACCAGTCCCGTGCGCTATGTCAGTGAAGGTTTGGGCGGCGTGCGCCAGCGCCTTGATGGGGACGGGGAGAGCGAATTCCGCTTTCCCGTGATGGAAGAGCTGCGCGCGCAGGGCGGTACGGATTACGTCGCCATGCCGTTGCCGTTTTCCGACGGCCAGATCAATACCATGACCCTGACCTCCGACCACGCGGAGGGTTTTTCCACCGCCGATCTCGGCTCGGTTTTTCAATGTGTGTTTGGGCTCAGCCGGTTTTACGAAACCATGACCCTGCGCCAGAATACCCGAACATTGCTGACTACATATCTGGGCATGCGGTCGGGTACCCGTGTTCTGAACGGGGAAACCCAGCGCGGCGCGGGAGAAGAGATTTCGGCGGCGATCCTGACCTGCGACCTGCGCAATTCCACGCAGCTGGCGGCCTCATTGCCCCGCTTGGCTTATCTGGATTTACTGAACGACTTTTTCGAGACCGTCACCGACCCGATCCTCTCCCGCTGGGGCGAGGTCCTGAAGTTCATTGGCGATGGCGTGCTGGCGATTTTCCCGGTGGATGGCGACCCCGCCGATGCCTGCGGTCTGGCCCGTGACGCCGCGTTGGAGATTATTGCCCGATTGGCCGAGACCCAGTCGCCAACCCTGCGTTGCGCCATTGGCCTGCATGTGGGCGAGGTGACGTTCGGTAATGTGGGCGCCCCGGAGCGGCTGGATTTTACCGTCATCGGCAGTGCCGCGAACCTCTCCGCCCGGTTGTCCGATCAATGCAAGGTATTGGATCAATCCCTGCTGCTGTCGGGCGCCGTACAACGCGCTCTGGGCGAGGACCTGACCCCGCTTGGTCAATTCGAACTGCGAAATGTGCCCGAGCCGACGGAAATTTACACCATTGAAGCCTGACGACGTACCCTAAGGGCGCATGAACTCATAGGTTTCGTTGGGGTCCAGGTTCTGAATGGCATATTCCAGTTCCTCGCGGATATCCGCGATCTCGCGGTGCTCGCGATAGGTCTCGATGACAAAGGACAGCATGGTGCGGGCCACGTTCTCGGGCGGGTGGCCTTGTTCACCAGCTTCCGCGACGGCGGCGTCGAGATGTTTCTTGACGATCTTGCTAATGCTCATTTCGATGTTCCCGTGATCAGCTTGTTTTCCCCCACATAGCATATTGCGTTGCCGTGACAAGCGGGCTGGACGCGGGCGCGCCAAGGGGACACACTTGGGGCCGCAATCCCCAGCCGCCACAACTAACCACCATCGGAACTTGATCATGAGCACCCTCGCCCTGGACGACGCCACCCCCCCGATCACCGAAACCCTGGCCCGTGACGCCGCCCGCCTGCGCTTCGCCGATATCGACGGCGACAGCCTGGCGGTGGCCAGGCAGTGCCTGATCGATTGGTTCGCGGTCACGCTCGCGGGTGCGCGGGAGCCCTTGACGGCCTTGCTGATGGCGGAGGCGGCGGAGGAAGGCGGCCGGCCCCGCGCCACGCTGATCGGCGCGGCGGGCAAGGGTACGCTGGCCCAGGCCTGTCTGGTCAATGGCAGCGCCTCCCACGCCCTGGACTACGACGATGTCAACCGCACCTTGGGCGGCCATCCGACGGCCCAGGTGGCGGCGGCCGTCCTGGCGGTGGCCGAGGATCTGGGCGCCAGCGGCCGGGATCTGCTGGTGGCCTTCGTGGCCGGTTACGAGGCCGAATGCCGCGTCGGCGGGCTGGTCGCGCCCAGCCATTATCAAAAGGGTTTTCATGCCACCGCCACGGTCGGTACCTTCGGCGCGGCGGCGGGCGTAGGACGTCTGCTTGAACTGGACGAAGGCGCCATGGCGCGGGCCTTCGGCATCGCCGGCACCCAGGCCGCCGGCCTGAAGTCCCAGTTCGGCACCATGTGCAAACCGCTGCATGCGGGCAAGGCGGCGGGCAACGGATTACTGGCGGCGCGGCTGGCGGCGCGCGGCTTCACATCCCGTCCGGATATATTGGAGGTCGATCAGGGCTTCGCGGCCTCTCAAAGCGATGATTTCGATTACACCCGGGCCCTGGAACGGCCACGGCGGGGCTTCCACGTGCGCGAGAACCTGTTCAAATACCATGCCGCCTGTTACCGGACCCATTCGACCATGGAAATTCTGGCGGCCTTGCGGGACGAGGAAAATATCCAGCCCAATCAAATCGATGCGGTCATCTTGTCCGTCGATCCGGCCAATCTCAAGGTCTGCAATATTCAGGAGCCCCGGACCGGTCTGGAGGTAAAGTTCAGCCTGCGCCACACCGCCGCCCTGGCCTTGACGGGCACGGACACGGCGGATATCGGCAGCTATAGCGACGCCAACGCCAATGATCCCGAGTTGGTCGCCCTGCGTCGCAAGGTCAGGGTTGAAGACACGGGCGGTCCCGCGACCCTCGCCACGGCGCGTGTTACCTTGCACGACGGCCGCAGCCTGGAACGCAGTTTTGATGTTGGCGTCCCGGCCGAGGATGTCGGCGCCCAGGGTCTTAAGATCGATGAAAAATTCCGCAGCCTCGCCTCTCCGTTGCTGGGCGAGGCAAGGGCGGAGGCGTTGCTGGCGGATCTGCACAGGGTAGAAAATTTGGACGACACGGGTCAATTGCTAGCCCATGTGGCGGACTGGAAAGCCAATTGAAGGACGGAGTTGACAGACAGATGAACCAGGGTAAGTGGCGTATCGGCGAGGTTACGGTCACCCGCGTGGTGGAGATCGAGGCGACGGGTGGCATGAGCCGCATCATCCCCGAGGCGACGCGGGAGAGGCTTAGAGAGATCGGCTGGCTGTATCCGCATTTTGTCGACGAGGGCGGCCGCATGCGCGGTTCCATTCATGCACTGATCATCGAGACGCCGGACCGCACCATCATGGTCGATACCTGTGTCGGCAACGACAAGGAGCGGGGCAATGCCGCCTGGAACCAGTTGCAGACCACGTTCCTCGACGACATGGCCAAGGCCGGTTACGCCATTGATCAAGTCGACAATGTGTTGTGCACCCATCTGCATATTGATCACGTGGGCTGGAACACCATGCTGGTGGACGGCAAATGGATGCCCACCTTCCCCAAGGCCCGTTACCTCATGGGCCAGGTAGAGTTTGACCATTGGCGCCAGCATGAGGACACGGACCAGGCCGTGGTGATGGCGGATTCCGTGCTGCCCGTGTTCGATGCCGGGCTGGTGGATCTGGTGCCGACGGACCACAAAATTTGCGATCAGGTTAGTCTGATCCCCACCGTGGGGCATACCCCCGGCCATGTCTCGGTGATGATCAGAAGCCAGGGTGAAGAGGCCATGATTACCGGCGATTTTATCCATCACCCCTGCCAGTTCGCGCATCCGGAATGGTCGGCTTCCGTCGATACCGATCCGGTGCAATCAGCGGTTACCCGCCGGGATGTATTCGGTCAATATGCCGAGACGCCAACTCTCATCATCGGCACCCATTTCCATACCCCCACCGCCGGTTATCTCAAACGCGACGGCGATGCCTATCGCCTGGATGTCTAGGAGCGTTTCCACATGAGTTTCGAGCGGCCTTACGAGGGCATCAAGGTGGTGGATATGAGCCAGGGGGTCGCCGGGCCCTATTGCGCCATGCTGCTGGCCCAAAACGGCGCCGATGTGATCAAGGTGGAGCCCCATCAGGGTGATTGGACCCGCATGCTGGGCACGCCGGTGCACGATCACACGGAATATTCCTTCGGCTCCAATATGGGCAAGCGCAGCCTGGCGATCGATCTGAAGAACGAAGAGGCGCCCCCTATCATCGATGCCCTCGTGGCCGATGCGGATGTTTTTTTCGAAGGCTTCCGCCCCGGCGTGATCGATCGCCTCGGTTTTGGCCATGAACGCCTCATGGCGCTCAATCCCGGCCTGATCTACGTCTCGATATCCGGTTTCGGGCAGACCGGGCCGCTGCGCCATAAACCGGCCATGGACCCTATCCTGCAGGCCTTTACCGGTTTCATGCTCGACAACGCGGGCCAGGACGGCATTCCCCATCGGGCCAATACCGTGATCAACGACATGTCGACGGCGCTGTATGCTTTCTCTGCCGTGACGCCGGCCCTTTACAATAAAGGCGACGGCGTGCCGGGCCGGTATCTGGATGTTTCATTGATGCGGGGCGCCGCCAACCTCAGCGCCATCCGCCTCATGACCGCCTCGCGCGGCGAGATGAACCAGACGCCGCGCACGGCGCCGTCGGGTATCTTCCAGTGCGCCGAAGGCTGGCTGCAATTGGTCATATTGCAGGATAAGGATTTTCTAGCACTCTGTGATCTGCTGGAATTGGCTGATTTGAAGGCCGACGAGAGCTTGCGCGGCAACGAAGCCCGATTGAAAGAGGCCCCGATGCTGTTGGACCGGGTGGCCGCGGTTCTACTGACCAAACCTGCCGCCCATTGGCGGGAAATGTTCACGGAGGCCGGTTTGCAGAACGAGATGCTGCAGAACTTTCAGCAGTTCCTCGAACACCCGCAAGTGGCCGAAACAGAGCTGTTTTCACACTTTGCCGTGCCGGGACTGGAGAAACCGTTGCCCGTTCCGAACCCACCCGGCATTCCCAAGCTCGAAGACGGCACGCCCCTGGGCACCTCGCCCGTTACCGGCCAGCATAGTGACGAAATCATGGCCCAACTGGGCTTCGACACCGAGGCCATCGCCGGGCTGCGTCAACGCGGTGTTATCACCACCTGGACGGGGCTGGGGGCATCATGAGTTACGACAGAGCTTACGAAGGCGTCAGGGTGGTGGACTTGAGCCAGGGCATCGCCGGGCCCTATTGCGGCATGCTGCTGGCCCAGCATGGCGCCGACGTGATCAAGGTGGAGCCGTTGCAGGGTGATTGGGCCCGTGTCCTCGGCACGCCCATATCGGACCATACGGAATTTTCCTTCCTCGGTTCCCTGGGCAAGCGCAGCCTGGCCATCGATCTGAAAAATAGCGAGGCGCCGGGCATCATCGATGCCCTGGTGGCCAAGGCCGACATCTTTCTCGAAGGCTTCCGTCCCGGCGTGATCGACCGTCTCGGCTTCGGTCACGAACGTCTGATGAAACTGAACCCGGGTCTGATCTATGTCTCCATTTCCGGCTTTGGCCAGGTCGGGCCGTTGCGCGACAAGCCGGCCATGGATCCGGTATTGCAGGCCTTCACCGGTTTTATGATGGACAACGAGGGTCACGATGGCATTCCCCACCGCGCCAACACCATCATCAACGATATGTCCACGGCGCTCTACGCCTTTTCCGCCGTGGCGCCGGCGCTGCATGCCAAGCGTGACGGGGCGCCGGGGCGGTATCTCGATGTTTCTCTCATGCGCGGCGCCGCCAACCTGACCGGCATTCGGATCATGGCCTCCTCTCAGCGGGATCTAAGCACGACCGCCGGATCGCCGCCCTCGGGCATTCACCTGACCTCGGATGGCTGGCTGCAACTGGGCATCGTCAAGGACAGTGATTTCCATAGCCTATGCGACCTCCTCGGTCTGGATGATTTGCGGGCCGATGAAAGTCTGCTGGGTCTGCCCGCCCGCCGGGAGCGCGGTGATAGCCTGAAGGCCCGGTTCGGCGAAATTTTTCTCACCAAGCCTGCTGTCTATTGGAACGAGATGTTTACCGAAGCCGGTTTGCAGAACGAAATCCTGCAGGAATTCCAACAATTTCTCGAGCACCCCCAGGTCTCGGCGACGGAGCTGATGAGCTATCTGGAACTGAAGGGCCTGGATAGCCCGCTACCAATCCCGAACCCGCCAGGCATTCCGAAGATCGAAGCGGGTACGCCCACCGGCACCTCGCCCGTGACCGGACAGCACTGTGACGAGGTCTTGGGCGAGTTGGGCTTTGACACCGATGCCATTGCCGGCCTGCGGGGGCGCGGCGTGATCAGGACGTGGTCGGCGCCCGATTGATCAGCCAGACCAGGCGGGCGGCCACCAGAACCGTGCAGCCGGCCGGGATCAGCGCGAAGCCCCATATCCATTCGGTCACGTCGGTCAGGATGGCGACGGAGATGCCGTCCGATAGTCCGGCCATATTGGCCAGCAGCCCCGCCGTGGCCGCGCCGAAGGCGATGCCCAGGGACTGCATGGTCGGGATGGCGCCGGCGGTCAAGGTTTCCTCGCCCTTCCTGGCGGCCATCATGACGTTGTTGGAGACATGCAGGTGGCATTGCCCGATGCCCAGGCCGGAAAGGAAAATCAGGCCGATCAACGGCGCCAGGGGGCCGCTGGCCACGAACAGGCCTTGCCCGGCAATGCCGATCAGCAGACACAAGGGCCCCGTAACGATCAGAATCCGTTGCAGGGACGGCGCGGCCCCGGCCGCGGCGAAGGAGCCCACCGACCAGCCCAGTGACATCACGGCGGCGATATAGCCCGCCATGATCGGCTCGACGCTATGCAGGCGTTGGGCCAACAGCGGCAAAAAGATGCTCAAGGGCGCAAAACTGAGCGACATCAGGAAAAAGATCCAATAGCCCGTGCCCACGGGGTGGCGGAACGAGGTTGGCGCGCTCGGCAACAGTGGATTGTCCGCCAGGTGATCCAGCCGAAGCATGCCGCCGACACCGAACAGGGCGCCGGCAATCAGGATCAGACGCAGGAGAGGCTCGTCGATCCGCCCGCTGACAGTGACGCATAGCACGGCCGCGCCAAGCAACAGCAAACGCCCCCACGGCAGGCCGCTACCATCGCCTGACGGCGCGGTGCCGGGCACGGCGCGCCGGGCCAGGACCAGCATGATCACGACTATCGGCACGGTCAGCCAATAAACCCCGCGCCAAAAACCCATTTGCGCGAAGGCCCCCGCGATAAGGGGGGCAACCAGGGCGGCCAGGCCCCAGATCGCCGACATGACGGCGAAAACCCGGGGCCGCAGGTCGTCGTCGAACAACTGCCGGACCATGGTATAGGCCAATGCCACTAACATGCCGGCGCCGAGACCCTGGGTCGTGCGGCCCATCAAAAACACCGCCATGTGTGGCGCGGCGGCACAAAACAGCGCGCCCAACAAGTAGACGGAGACCGCGATCGCCAAGGCGCGGCGCAGGCCCAGATTGGCGCCCACCATGCCGCCGCTGGCCGCCCCCACGATTGAAGTGATCAGGTAGAGCGCCGATGGCCACGCGTAATAGGCGACACCATCGATATCGGCGACCACGCTGGGTAAAATCGTGGAGGTCACGAAGACGTCCATGGCGTGCAGGGAGACGCAGGTGGAGATCAGGGCCAGGCGCACCAGGCCGGGGCCTTGCCTCAACTCGTGCCAGCCGCCGGCCTTCGAATTTTGCGCCTCGGCCAAGGAAGCGGTCCTTATTCCGCCGCTTGAAAGCGGCTCAAACCGGCCTGGGCGGCGGCGTACTCGGCCTTCAATCGATTGCACAGCGCCTCGACCGACAGCACATCGTGGATCGCGCCGACGCCGTGGCCGGCGGACCAGACATCTTTCCAGCGCTTCTTGCGTTCCGAGATGGCGAGTAGGGCGTCCGGATCCTGGCGGCGCAGGTCTTCCAGCTTGACGCCGGCGCGAAGCAGGCTGGGCGTCAAGGTATTGGACGGCGCATCGGTGATGGTGCCCCAAAAAATATCCGTGGCGCGGGCCTCGATGATCATTTCCCGGTAGCCATCGGTGGCGCCGGATTCCTCCGTATTGATAAAGCGCGTGCCCATGTAGACCAGATCCGCCCCCATGATTTGAGCGGCGAGAATGTCTTGCCCGGTGGAGATGGCGCCGGCCAGGATGATCGTCTTGTCGGTCAACTGGCGCACTTCGTTGACCAGGGCAAAGGGGTTAAGGGTGCCGCCATGTCCGCCGGCCCCGCTGCACACTGCGATCAGACCGTCCGCGCCCGCGGCCAAGGCTTTCTCCGCGTGGCGGGCGGCGCCAATATCATGAAAGACCAGGCCGCCATAGGCATGCACCGCATCGAAAACCTCCCCCGGCGCGCCCTTGGAGGTGAGAATAACCGGTACCTTGTGTTTGATGCACAGCGCCAGATCCTGATCCAGGCGCTGATTGCCGGCGGCGACAACCAGGTTGACGCCATAGGGCCCCACGGTTTCAACACCTTCATCCGCCAGGCGAACGACACCCTCGGCCATGGTGATCAGCCAATCTTCCAGCATCTCGCCGCTGCGGGTGGTGTGGGCGGGAAAGCTGCCCATCATGCCCTGGGCGCAGGTCGCAAGCGCCATCTCCAGGTTTGAGACCGTGAACATGGGCGCCGCGATCACCGGCAGGGACATGCCGGCAATCAGATCGGTTACGTTTGACATATTGCTCTCAATCAATTGTGCCCAGATCGTAGATCCAGGGCCGTTCCGTACGGTCCTTGCCTTGGAAGGCCGTGGTCGCGGCGTCTTCCTTCATGGTCTGGCCGACATCGTCCAAACCTTCCAGCAGGGAAGTTTGCCGGTCGGGGGTTATATCAAAGGTTATGGTGCGGCCCGATGGCGTGGTCAGGGTGCGGCTGGCCACATCGAGCTGGAATTGCATATTGCCCTGATCGTCGCTGGCCTCCGCCATCAGCTCGGCGACCGTTGCCGCCGGCAGGCGGATCGGCAGCACCGAATTCTGAAAACAATTGTTGAAGAAAATATCCCCGAAACTCTCCGCGATCACGCACCGGATGCCCAGGCCCCGAATGCCCCAAACGGCGGTCTCCCGGCTGCTGCCGCAGCCGAAATTGCGCCCCGCGATCAGGAAGACCGAGTCACGGTAGCCGGGCTTGTTCAGAATGAAGTCCGGATTTTCCCTGCCGTCGCTCAGAAAGCGCAGCGGCTCGAAAGTATGCTCATGGATATCCTTCGAATTGGCGGAGGTCAGATATTTCATCGGCGTGATGATGTCGGTATCGATATTGGCGCGGGGCAGGGGGGCCGCGACGCCTTGGATTTGCTGTAGCTTTTCCATCAGGTATTCCCCTCAAGCTCGATGGGCGCCAGTTCGCGCACATCGGTAATCTCGCCGGCGATGGCGGCGGCCACCGCCATGGCCGGGCCGGCCAGATGGGTCCGGGCTTTCGGCCCCTGACGGCCCACGAAGTTGCGGTTGGAGGTGGAGATACAGCGTTCTCCCGGCGCCACGGTCTCGCCGTTCGTGGCCACGCATTGAGAACAGCCCGGCTCCCGCCATTCAAATCCAGCGGCAAGAAATATTTCGTGCAGGCCCTCGGCCTCGGCCTCTGTTTTGACTTGCACGGATCCCGGCACCACCCAGGCGGTGACGTTGGCCGCGACCTGACGCCCCTGGGCCACGGCCGCGGCCCGGCGCAGATCGGACAGGCGGCTGTTGGTGCACGAGCCAATGAAGACCCGGTCCACCTTGGTGCCGGCGATGGTCTCGCCAGGGGTCAGACCCATGTATTCCAGGGCGGTTTCGGCGTTGCCTTGCAATTCCGCCTCGACGAAGCTGTCGGGCGCTGGAATGGTGGCATTGACCGCCACGGTCTGGCCAGGCGAGGTGCCCCAGGTAATCTGCGGGGCCATATCCGCCGCATCGAAGCTCACCTCCCGGTCAAACACCGCATCCTCATCCGTGGGCAGGCCGCGCCAATAGGCAAGTGCGGCCTCCCAGGCCTCGCCCTTGGGCGCCAAGGGCAGCTCCTTGATATAGGCGTATGTGGTCTCGTCGGGGGCGACCATGCCCATGCGGGCGCCGAACTCAATGGACAGATTACAAATCGTCAGACGTTCCTCGATGCTCATGCCGCGAATGGTGGAACCGGCATATTCAATGGCATGGCCAATTCCGGCAGCCACGCCGAGATGGCCGATGATGTGCAGGATCACGTCCTTGGCCTCGACCCCTTCGCCCAGGTCCCCGTCGATGGTAATGCGCATGGTGCCGGGCCGGCGCTGGCGGATGGTCTGGGTGGCCAGAACGTGCACCAGTTCCGAGGAGCCGATGCCCCAGGCCAGGGCCCCCATGGCGCCGTGGGTCGAGGTATGGCTATCGCCGCAGACCAGCAAGCAGCCGGGCAGGGTGAAGCCGATTTCCGGGCCGACCACGTGGACGATGCCCTGGTTCGGATGATCGATGCCGTAATGGGGAATACCCGCCGCCGCCGACATATCGCGCAAGGCGTTGCCCAGGCGCACGCCGTCGGGGCTGGAGGCCAGGGTGCGGCCGGGCAGGGAGGAGACACTGTGATCGGGCATGGACAGGCAAAGTTCGGGATTGCGCACGGACAGGCCGCGTTCCTTCAGGTCCATCAGGGCCCGGCTGCCGCTCAGGTCATGGATCAACAGACGGTCAACATGGAGCAGATCCAGGTTTTCGCCTAGCGAGCGGACAACGTGGCTGCCCCAGATTTTATCGAATAGGGTCTTACCCTGCGTCATGGTTATGTTCCTTGATCCACGCCGTTATGGCTTCGTTGAAGATATCCGCCGCCTCGATATTTACCGCATGGCCCGCATCGGCCTCAACGACCTTTAAATTCGGAATATTCTCGACCGCAAACTCATAGTTCGGCTTGAAACGTTTTTCCAGCGCGCCGCAAACCAGTAACGTGGGCACGGCGGTGTTCGCGGCTTCCTCGCGAACCGATAAATAGGGTGAAGAATATCGGAAGGTCTGGGCCAGCCCCTTAGGTTGCAGCAATTCGGCGTCCCTGACCAGGGCATCGCGGGCCTCGATCGGCAGGCGGCGGGCGCGGCCGGGAAATATGGGCAATTTCTTGATGCCTTCCATGCCGCCCTGTTCCATCAATCGGGCGCGCTCTTCCGCCGTGCCACGGTAGGTTTTCAGATACTCTTCGCCCGCCAGGGCGGACGATGAATTGGTGAACACCTGGGCGATGATGCGTTCTGGATGCCGCAGGGCATAGCGCAGGGTCAGGGAGGCGCCGAAGGACTGGCCGCACAGGAACCACGTCTCAAGGCCAAGTTTTTTCCGGATCGCCTCGAACATGACCACATAATATTCCGGGTCATAGGCTTCCGCGCCGTCCGGCGCTGCGGATCGTCCATGGGCCAGCAACTCAACCAAGACCGGGCGGGCGACCTTTTGGATCGCCTCGACATTCAGGTCCCACTGCGCCTTTGATGACAGCATGCCATGCAGCATCATGATGTGGGGGCCGTTGCCATCCAATACTTCGTAATGGAGATGGATTTCCGTCATGAGCGTTTCACCAACCGTTTCACCAACAATGCGTCAACCACGCTGACCCCCTTTTCATGCACCAGCACGGGATTAAGATCCAGTTCACCGATCACCTCGCCATGGTCGGCGGCGAACCACGATACCTTCACCACCAGATCCAACAGCGCCTCGATATCCGCCGCCCCTGCGCCGCGTACCCCATCCAGCAGCGCCCGGCCATCCAGCCGGTCGAGCAATTGTGCCGCGCCGTCCTTGTCCAGCGGCACGGGAGACAGCGCCACGTCCGGGTTCACCTCCACATGAATACCGCCGAAGCCCAGCATCAACATCGGCCCAAAGGTGGCGTCGTGATTGATGCCGATAATCATCTCGTGTCCCTTGGGCGCCATGGCCTGGACCAGCACGCCGTGGGTTTGATCGGTGGCGGCGCCCATGACCCGGTCGTAGCCGGCCCGGACGGCTGCTTCATCGTGTAGGTTCAGGGCCAGACCACCGGCCTCGGTCTTGTGCAAGACATCGGGCGATTGAATTTTCAGGACCACCGGGCCGCCGTAGCCTGCGGCAAATGAGGCGGCTTCATCCGCGGATTTCGCCAGGGCCTCGTCACCCACCGCAATGCCGTAATCGGCCAGCAGGGGTTTGACCTCATATTCACAAAGTACCTCTCCCGCCGCCGCCAATTTTTCGGCAACGCCGTTTTTGTCGCCCTCAATTTTTATGTTGGGGGCCTTGAGGAAGCGCTCCCGGTGCTGGCGGTAATTGGCCAGCTCCGCCGTGGCGCGGGCGCAATTGCGCATGTTGCCATACAACGGGATGCCGGCCTGGCTCAGGATCACCGCCGCCTCCGGGTGGGGCTGGGTGTAGGAACAGAACAGGATGGGCTTGTCCACATCCCTGGTCAGCTGTTTCAAATCCTCCCGCTCCCGCATCAAGGTGGCGGGGTTGCGGCACGAGGCCAGAACAATAATGGCGTCCAACACGTCCGACTGCGCCGCCATGCGCGCCAGGCCGCCGTAGCCGGTGCGGCGCACGGCTTGGGCCGTGGCGTCGATGGGGTTTTGCGAGGTGCCGTAGGCAGGTAAAAAGGCATCGATGGTGGCGCGGGTTTCTGGATCCAACGGGGGAATTTCCAGACCGGCGGCGACGCATTGATCGGCCAGCCAGCCGCCCCCCCCACCCGAGGCGGTGCAGATGCCGACCCGCTTGCCCTTGGGCAGATTACGGCCATGAAAGGAAAAGGCGGCGGCGATATCGACCAGTTCTTCGGTATCCCGCCCCTCGATCATGCCGTAGCGCTGAAAAATTCCCTGATAGGCCTGGTAGGAGCCCGCCAGCGATGCCGTGTGCGAGGCCGCCGCCCGGGCGCCCGCATCCGAAGTTCCGATCTTGGTCAAGATGATGGGTTTGCCGGCACGGAGGGCCTTTTCGCCGACCTGGGCCAGGCGGTCGCCATTCTTCACATCCTCCATGAACAGGATGAAGGCGTCGGTCTTGCCCTCGTCCAGCAAATAATCGACCACGTCCAGGGTTTCGATACAGGCCTCGTTACCAGTGGTGATGATGTAATTGAAAGGCAGCTCCTTGGGCCGGCCTTGATCGTAGAAGGCAAAACCCATGCCGCCCGATTGTGCGATGGCGGTGATATGGCCATCGGTGCGCCAGGGCGGCAGCAGGGGCAATTCGGTCTTGTCCACCGCCGGGCTGAAGGTGGGACACAGGGCCGCCGCGCTGTTGGCGAAACCTTCCGAATTGGGGCCCATGACGGCCATGTCGTAGCGTTCGGCGATGGCGCGGATTTCCGCCTGCACCGCCGCGCCATCCTCGCCGCCCTCTTCGGCGAAACCGGAGGTGAGAATTTGCGCCGCCCGCACGCCCAGTTCACCGCACCGGGCCAGGGTATCGGGGATGAATTCAGCCGGGATGATCAGAATGGCCAGGTCGACCTTTTCCGGTACGTCGTCAATGCTCTTGTAACAACGCCGGCCCAGGATCTCGTCGTGGCTGCGGGAGATAGGGTAGATCGTGCCTTGATAGTCATGGCTGCTCATCACCTCCATCAAACGCCCGCGCAGAATGGTCGGGTCGGGCGAGGCGGAGATGACGGCGACAACGTTCGGCCACAACAGGGCTGACAGATCAGGCATGATGGATGGGTCCTAACGCAATCCCAGTCCGCGGGCGACGATGCCGCGCAGAATTTCAGTAGTGCCGCCCTGGATGGTCAGCTTGGGTGCGATGATGATGTTTTGCGACAAAATTTCCTCGAACCGGACCCGGTTGCCGGGATCGCGGTCCACGAAGGCGGCCAGATCCCGCGCCACGGAAGGCAGGGCCTGCTCCCACACCGTGCCCAGGTCCTTGACCACGGAGGCTTCCAGCACCGGTTCCTTGCCCGCATGCAACATGCCCGCGACCGAGATCGACATGCGGCGCAGGGTATGCAGTTGGGCGACCAGGCGGCCCAGGCCCTCGGCCTCGCGCAGATCCGGGTTTTCGCCGATGAAATCGACCAGTTCCATCAGCACCTGGATGGTTTCCAGAAACCGCTCCGATCCGCTGCGTTCGTAGGCCAGTTCCGATGTGGCCTGTTTCCAGGCTATGTCCGCCTCGCCCAGCAGGTTATCGAGGGGGAGAAGGGCATCATCGAAGGTCACTTCGTTGAATTCGTAGTTGCCGTTGGGATGCAGTACGGGGCGGCAGGTAATACCCGGCGTCTTCATGTCGACCAGAAATTGGGAGAGGCCATGGCGGCGGTTGTCCGTCGTCGAGGGCGAGGTGCGGAACAACCCGATCATATAGTCGGATTCATGGGCGCGCGAGGTCCACAGCTTGCGCCCGTTGATCAGCCAGCCCTTGTCCGTGCGCTCCGCCTTGGTCTTGGCGGCGAACAGATCGGAGCCTGAATCCGGCTCGCTCATGCCAATGCAGAAGGACACCTCGCCCTTTATGATACGCGGCAGGATGTCCTGTTTAATCTCTTCCGAGGCATATTTGATCAACACCGGGCCGCTTTGCCGATCGGCGGTGAAATGCTTCCGGGTCGGCGCGCGGGCGACGAGGAATTCTTCGTTGATCACATAGCGTTCGAGAAAGCTGCGTTCCTGGCCGCCGTATTTTTTCGGCCAGGTGATGCCGATCCAGCCCCGTTCGCCGACCTTGCGGCTGAATTCGGGATTGTCACGGCTGCCGCCCTGGGGGTCAAAGGTGCCGGCGGCGATTTCGTCTTGCAGAAATTGCCGGACTTCCCCGCGCAGGGCCTCGGCCTCGGGGGGCAGGCGGATGGGATCGAATTGAATGGCGACTGACATATGGCTCTACCTATTAAGCTGCGGTCAGGCTGTGCCACAGGCCCGCGCCACCCTTGGCGGCGGCCCGGCGGCCCAGTTCGGCGGCCCAGACCGCCTCATTATCGAAATCATCCCGCCACGACCACAGGCGCTGGACGAAACGGTGCAGAATATGTTCCTGGGTAAAGCCGATGGCGCCAAAGGCCTGATGCCCGATGGCGCTGCCCTGTCCGGCGGCCTCGCCCACCCGGATCTTGGCGGAGGCGACATCGAGAAACACCCCGTCGTCATCCCAAGAATCCAGATGCTCAATGGTGTGGGCGGTCGAATTGGCGATGGCGATGGCGGCGGCGGCTTCCTCGCCCAGGCGGGCCAGGTTTTGCTGTACCGCCTGAAACTTGCCAATGGGGCGGCCAAAGGCAACGCGCTCTTCGGCATATTGCACGGCGATTTCTAGAACAGACTGTAACGCCCCGGCCATTTGCATGGATCGCACCGCGGCTCCCATCATATTTACTGACCCGGCGTTGATGCCGGGGGGCAATGGCGCCATCTCGAGCGGCGTGACGCCATCAAAGTCTACATTGTTCATGACCTCGCCGGCCAAATTCCGGCCGTCCCTGCAGACGCAATCCGCCGTGCCGACCAAGGCGACAACATCATCCGCCAGGACCGCCAGATGATCCACCTCCGCCGCGAAGGGGACCGCCCGCGCCGTGCCCGACAATTTACCATCCACCAGAGAAATTTTGTCGCCCCGCCGCGTGGGCGCCAGGGACATGGTCCCTCCGGGCATGACGATACCGCCCTGGGCCAAAAGCCAGCCCGCCAGCAGGGTCTCGGCCAGGGGGAGGGGGGCGGCGAATTCCCCCGCGACCCGCAGCACCGCGAACCCCGAACCGATGCCCGCGCCCGCGCCGCCCAAGTCGTCCGGAACCCAGGCGGTGCTCAGGCCGGCCTCTTCCAAGGCTGACCACAGGGGCGCCCGCCACGCATCATTTTCGGCGTTATTGATGGTTTGGGGATCGCCCAGGTCTTGGAAGATGCGGGTTGCCGCATCCCGGACCAGGCTTTCGGCTTCATCCATAGTTATGTTCTTACCGGCCTTGGAAGTTCGGCAGGCGTCTCTCGGCCGAGGCGGCGGTACCTTCCTTGAAGTCATCCGTTACGCGTAGTTCGTTTTGGACCTCCAATTCGTGATCCGTCGCCGCCTTGACCCGGTCGGCCAGGCCGGCGCGCATGGTGGCGCGGGTTTCGACCACGCCCAGGGGCGCTGAAATGGCGATCTCTTCCGCCAATTCCATGGCCGCGCTACGAACCTGATCCAAGGGCACCAGCACATCCGCCAGGCCCATGGCCACGGCTTCCTCGCCTTTGATGCGACGGCCCGTGTACATCATCATGGTGGCGATCTGCTGACCGACTAGGGCCGGCAGGGTGTGGGTCAGGCCAAAACCGGGATGAAATCCGAGGCGGGTGAAGTTGGCGCTGAACCGGCCTTCGGGGCAGGTCACCCGGAAGTCGGGCACCAGGGCCAGGCCCAGACCGCCCCCGATGGCGGCGCCCTGAATGGCGCCGACAATGGGCTTTTTGTTGGAAAACAGGCGGACGGCTTCCACATAGAGATGGGTTTCCGTCTTCGGCTTGTCTTTTTCGAGGATATTCTGGCCCGAGCCGTCGCTGAAATTGGCGCCGGCGCAAAACGATTTACCCTGGGCGGCCAAAACGATGGCGCGGCAATCGGTATTCGCGTCCAGCTCCTCGCAGGCATCGGCCAGTTGGCAGATCAGGGCGCGATCGAAAAAATTATGGGGCGGGCGCTGGATTTCGATCAGCGCCACGTTGCCCGTGAGCGTTACTTCAATATCGTCGTAGTCAGCCATGTCTATTTGTCCTTTAAGAAGCCAGTGTGCATTTGCCGTTCCGGACCACGACCAGGTCGCGTTCCTTCAGGCGGCATTGGAAGGAGACGATGTTACCGTCCCGCCACATATCGGTGATAATGGTTTCGCCGGGGTAGACGGGCGCCGAGAAGCGCACATTGAAACCCCGGATCATGGTGTGGTCGTAATCGCAAATCGTTGTCAGAACTGCCCGGCAGGCGGTGCCGTAGGTGCATAAACCATGCAGGATGGGGACGGGGAAGCCGACCTTTTGCGCCAGGACCGGGTCGGCGTGCAGGGGATTGCGGTCGCCATTCAGGCGATACAACAGGGCCTGATCGATGCGGGTCTCCAACGCGCAGGTCACGTCCGGGTCCCGCTCCGGCGTGGGATGGGGTTCGGGACCGCTGCCGCCGGGCCCGCCAAAGCCGCCGTCGCCGCGGGCGAAGATGGTGCTGCCCACCTTGAATAGCGGCTGGCCGTCGGATTTCAGCCGCACGTTAATCTCACTAAGCACCAAGGCGCCCTTGCCCTCGCCCTTGTCATAGGCTTCCGCGACATGCGCGTCGGCGATCAATTCGGCCTCGGGCGGCAGGGGGCGGTAAAGTTCCAACCGCTGCTCACCATGCAGAACCTTGGTGTAGTCCCAGCCGCATTTCGCCAGCAGATTATTCCGGGTCAGCACCACGGCGAGAGACGGCACCGTCTTCAGAGTGCCGCCTTCATAGACATACTCCAGTTCCTTGGCATCCATGGCATCCCGCCCGAAGCCGACGCCAAGGGCGTACAACATGGTCTCCTGGTCTCTGTAGGAGAATTCCATGCCCTCTTTTTTCAGGGACATCAGATGGTCGTAATTCATTGCCATGATTTTATCCGCCTACAGGGGGTCGGAGGTGAAGACCGTGCGGGCGTTGCCCAGGTCCGTGGTGTTGCCGCGAAAGGCGGGGAAGGCGTTCGACAGCATGTTGGACGGCGTCCAGCCTTCGGTATTGGCGATGCCGCGGATGGGCCGGGGCTGGCTCCAGATATAGACCTCGTTGCCGCGGATGGAAAAAATCTGCCCGCTCAGATCCTTGGCGTCATCGGCCACCAGGGCCACGCCCAGAGGCGCGATTTGGTCGGGCCGCATGCGCGCCTTGGTCAATTCCATGCGCTTCGCCGTGGCCTCGTCCTTGATGGGGATGGTGCCGATCATACGGGTCCACGCAGACGGCGAGAGGATGTTGGAACGGACGTTCTTGCGCTCGTTTTCCATGGCGATAACGCGGGACAGCCCGACGATGCCCATCTTGGCGGCGGCATAGTTGGTCTGGCCGATATTGCCGATCAGGCCGGAGGTGGAGGTGAACAAGACATAGGCGCCGTCTTCCTGATCGCGGAAATGATTGATGGTGGCGCGCGTGACGTTGAAGGAGCCCTTGAGATGCACGTTGATGACTGCGTCCCAGTCCTCCTCGGACATTTTGTGGAACATGGTATCGCGTAGAATGCCGGCCGGCGCGATCACGCCGTGCAGGCCGCCAAAGCTGTCCATGGCCTGTTCGAACATATGCTTGGCGCCGGACATCTCCGCCACGCTGTCGGAATTGGCAACGGCCTCGCCGCCCGCCGCCTTGATCTCGTCGGCGACTTCCTGGGCCGGACCGCCCGCGCCCGCGTCATCGCCGGCGATGGATCCGCCCAAATCGTTGACCACGACCCTGGCGCCCTCGCGGGCCGCCAACAGGGCATGCTCCCGTCCGATGCCACGGCCGCCGCCGGTGACCAGAATAATCTTGCCGTCGAGCACGCCCATCTCAATTCCTCCAATTTACTGTTTCCAGCAAAATAGCCTCACTTTGCGGAACAGGGAAGCCCCGCCGCCAACCTAACTATTTTCCAGGGTGTTCGTTGCGGACGATGGGCTGGACGAATTGCAGTTCCGTATCCCACGGCAGGAAGATCCAGGTGTCCTGGCTCACCTCCGTCACGAAGGTATCGACCAGGGGCCGGCCCTGTGGCTTGGCGTAGACGGCGGCGTAATGGGCCAGGGGCAGCATGGCCCGGACCACCTTGGCCGTGGCGCCGGTATCCACCAGGTCATCGATAATCAGAACGTCCGCGCCATCTTCGCTGACGCCCTTCAACACTTCCGGCTCCGCCATGTCCTGGTGGTCATAGGTTTTGATGCAGATGGTATCCACCAGCCGGACCTCGAGCTCCCGGGCGACAATGCAGGCCGGCACCATGCCGCCGCGGGTGATTGAAATAATCCGGCTCCACGGGCCTTTCTCGGCCAGCCGCCAGGCCAATGCCTTGCTGTCCCGGTGCATCTGATCCCAGGAAACGGGAAACCCCTTGTTGTAACTTTCTTCCATTGCAGCCGCCCCATTTTGGTTTGCCGTGAATTTCCTATAATCTAGCTGCCGCGCGGACAGGTGACGAGCCGCAATCGACCGGGAGGGAACAATATGTCCACGGCTATCAGCGAAGACGGTGAAGCGACCCTTGCGCAACAAGTTCGCGATAAATTACGGGTCCGCACGCCGAAATCCGCCGTACAGAACCAACAGGGCGCGGAAGTCCTGGCAATGGAGGTGGTGGCGACGGTGGATATGCCTCATCCGATCTATATCCAATCGGCCCAGGGCGCGCGCATGACGGACATCGATGGCAACAGCTATATCGATCTTTCCATGGGTTTCGGGCCGCATGTGCTGGGCCATCGTCCGGCGGTGGTCGAAGAGGCCCTGGCGGCGCAGATCAAGAAGGGCTGGCATTTCGGCATCCACAATCCCTTGCAGGAACCCTTGGCGCGGTTGATCCAGGACGCGGGACGCAACACCGAGCGGACAATTTTTTGTAATTCCGGCACGGAAGCGACCATGTACGGCATGCGCGCCGCCCGCGCCTTCACCAACAAGACCAGGATCGCACTTTTCGACGGCTCCTATCACGGCACCCACGACTATGCCCTGACCAAGGCGGTGATGGACAGCGACCGCTCCCGCCCGTCAGCCAAAAGCATGGGGCAGGGCGTGCCGGATATGATCAAGGATGAAACCATGCTGGTGTTGCCCTATCGGGACGCCACCGCGTTTGATCTGATCCGCGAGCACAAGGACGAATTGGCCCTGGTGATGATCGAGCCGGTGCAAAGCTCCAACCCGCGCCTGGACACAAAGGACTTCCTGCATGAACTGGCCCAGGTTTGCCGGGACAATGATGTTCTGTTCATGTTGGACGAAGTGATTACCGGTTTCCGTATCGCCTATGGCGGCTGCCAGGATTATTACGATATCGGCGCCGATCTGGTGACTTATGGCAAGGCCATCGGCGGTGGCCTGCCCATTGGCGCGCTATCGGGACGGGCCGACGTCATGGCGCAATTCAGTGGACAGCGCGGCCGGGAGGACGGGGTATTTTCGGGCGGCACATTCTCGGGCAACCCTCTGACCATGGCCGCCGGCATTGCCGCTATCTCTCATATGCAGGCCCACAAAGATGAAATTTATCCCTATCTCATGGCACAGGGAAACCGCTTCACGGATGCCATCAACACTTTCTGCCGGGAGCATCAGATCCCGGCCCAAGTCCTCAACGCCGGCTCCATGTTCCATATGCGCTTTCAGGGCGGCGATATCGACAGCTCCCGCGATCTGACGACGGAAAACGCCAACGTGGAGCGGGAGTTCTATCTGCATCTGCTGGACCACGGCGTCATCGTGCCCGGCATTCACCTGGCATTCTTCTCCGCCGCGCACAGCGTCGAGGATGTGGATGCGGTGATCGAAGCCTTCAAACAATCCTTCCTGGCCGTGCGGGCGGACGGCCTGATCTAACCGAAATTTATCGATAGTGAATTGAAGCAAACATTGCCGGCGGGAACCGGATAGTTCGTATCCTCGGCCGGCTGTAGCGTCCTTGTCATCGAAAGATGAGGCAGGACGATGAACCTAAAACAACGACCCGAATTCAACCAAAATTTTCTGCGTTTGGCCTGGGCCAATCTGTTCGCGCAATCGGCGGAGCAGATTGCCCTGGCGGCCGCGCCCATGGTCGCCGTGTTGGCGCTGGGGGCGAATGTTGCCCAAACCGGTATTCTGCAAACGATTTTGACCCTGCCGTTCGTTTTCTTTGCCATTCCGGCCGGCTTGATGGTGGACCGTTGGTCGCGCAAGAACCTCATGGCCTGGGCGGAAGGGCTGCGCGCTGTATCTTTGTTGGTGCTGTTCGCCTTGATCGTAACGGACCAGATAACCTGGACCCTGTTGACTATATTGGGATTTATCGGGGTTTGCGGCACGGTTATCTTTTCTATCGCCGCGCCCGCTCTGGTGCCGTCGCTGGTCGACAGGGAGACCCTGTCAAAGGCCAACGCGCGCATCGAGTTGGCCCGCACGACGGCGTTCACGGGTGGCCCCGCGCTAGGCGGGCTCCTGGTTGGTGGGATCGGCGCGGGCGCCGCGTTCGGCTGCGCGGCATTGCTATCGATTTTAGCGGTGCGTTTCCTGCATCGGATCAAGGAACCAGCAAGAAAACCGATACAGCGACGCCAGCCGCGCCGTCCGCTGCGGGATATCGGCGACGGCGTGCGCTTCGTCGCCACCCATCCGTTGCTGGCGCCGGTTTTCCTGACGCAGTTTATATTTAGCGCCGGGCTGTTCATGATATTGGCGGTGTTCGTCCCCCATGCGGTGCACGGATTGGGACTGGAGGCGTCCGAGGTGGGATTGACCCTGGCCATGCTTGGTTTTGGCATGCTGATGGGCGCGTTGTGCGCCGGTCAGGTCCTCGGGCGGCTGGGTTTCGGCATCGTCATCGGGATTGGGCCGTTCGCCGGCCTGCTGGGTGCTTTACTGATCGCTTCGACGGCCTGGGTGTCCAGTGCGCTGCCGGCGGCCTTGGGTTTTTTTCTGCTGGGTGCGGGGCCAATCCTATGGGTCATCAGCACAACCACCTTGCGCCAAACCGTTACGCCGCCGGATTTGCTGGGCCGGGTTTCGGCTATCAACGTCCTTGCCTATGGCGCACGACCGTTGGGCGCCGGACTAGGGGCGTTGATCGGCAGTCAAGCCGGGGCTGAATTCGCCCTCTTGGCCGCCGTGTTCATCTTCGCGATGCAAGCGATCGTGATTTCGCTGTCACCTGTCGTGCACTTGCAGGAACAGCCTACCGGCTGAGGTGCTGGAACAACCTACCGGCTGAGGCTGCGCATGCCGTTGTCAAGGCCGCCCAGGGTCAGGCCGAACATGCGGTCGCCCATGATCTGTTGCAGCATTTGCAGGGACGGGGTGTATTCCCAATGGCGTTCGGGGACCGGGTTGATCCAGCAGGCATTGTCGAAATGGTCCAGCAGCCGCTCCATCCAGACCTGGCCGGCTTCCTCGTTCCAATGCTCCACGCTGCCGCCGGGATAGACGATCTCGTAGGGTGACATGGTGGCGTCGCCGACGATAATCAGCTTCCAGTCCGGGCCGTAGGTATTAATCAATTGCCAGGTCGGAATGTGTTCCGTGTGCCGGCGGCGGTTGTCGCGCCACACCTTTTCGTACATGCAGTTGTGGAAATAATAGGATTCCAGATACTTGAACTCGGTCCGCGTGGCCGAGAACAGCTCTTCCATGGTGCGGATATGATCGTCCATGGAACCGCCCACATCCAGCAGCAACAACACCTTGACCGTGTTGCGCCGCTCGGGCCGCATCTTGATGTCGATCCAGCCGCCGTTTCTGGCGGTGGAGCGGATGGTGTCGTCCATGTCCAGTTCTTCCGGCACGCCTTGGCGGGCGAACTGGCGCAGGCGGCGCAGGGCGATCTTGATATTGCGGGTGCCGAGCACGACTGAGTCGTCGAAGTTGCGGTATTCCCGCTTGTCCCAGACCTTGACGGCGCGGCGGTTGCGGGATTTTTCCTGCCCGATGCGGATGCCTTCGGGGTTGTAGCCGTCGGCGCCAAAGGGTGAGGTGCCGCCCGTGCCGATCCACTTGTTGCCGCCTTCGTGACGTTTTTCCTGTTCCTCGAGGCGCTTTTTCAGCTCCTCCATGATTTTTTCCCAGCCGCCCAGGGCCTCGATCTGCGCCTTTTCCTCGTCCGTCAGGTGCAGCTCCGTCAGCTTGCGCAGCCATTCCTCCGGAATTTCCGCCGTGGCGCCCTCCTCGGGCGGCTCCAGACCCTTGAAGACCTTGCCGAACACCCGGTCGAACTTGTCCAGGTTGCGCTCGTCCTTCACCAGGCAGCTACGGGAGAGGTAGTAAAAATCGTTCACGTCATAGCGGGCCACGCCGGCTTCCATGGCCTCCAGAAGCATCAGGTATTCCTTCAGGCTGCAGGGAACCTTGGCCGATTTCAGTTCGAAGAAAAGATCGAAGAACATGTCCGCTCCACCCTTGTTGTCTAGCTGCCTTGCTCCCGGCGGGCCAGGAAGGCGAGACGCTCGAACAGATGCACGTCCTGCTCGTTCTTCAGCAGGGCGCCGTGCAGGGGCGGGATCAGCTTCTTCGGGTCCTTGTTGCGCAACACCTCCGGCGAGATGTCATCCACCATCAACAGCTTCAGCCAATCCAACAGTTCGGAGGTGGAGGGCTTTTTCTTCAAACCGGGTACGTCGCGCACTTCGTAGAAGATGTTCAAGGCTTCCCGCACCAGGTTCTTCTGGATGTCGGGATAATGCACGTCGATGATTTCCTGCATGGTCTCCCGCTCCGGAAAGCGGATGTAGTGGAAGAAGCAACGGCGCAGAAAGGCGTCCGGCAATTCTTTTTCGTTGTTCGAGGTGATCAACATGATGGGGCGGTTCTTGGCGATGATCGTTTCCTGGGTCTCGTAGACAAAGAACTCCATCCGGTCCAGTTCCAGCAACAGATCGTTGGGGAATTCGATATCGGCCTTATCCACCTCGTCGATCAGCAGGACGGGGGAAATATCGTGGGTAAAGGCATCCCATAATTTTCCGCGGATGATGTAATTGGAGATGTCGTGGACTTTTTCCTCGCCAAGCTGGCTGTCCCGCAGGCGCGAGACCGCATCGTATTCGTACAATCCCTGGATCGCCTTGGTGGTGGATTTGATGTGCCACTCGATCAACGGCCGGTCCAGCGCCTTGGCCACTTCATGGGCCAGCACCGTCTTGCCGGTGCCCGGCTCGCCCTTGACCAACAGGGGCCGCTGCAGGGTGATGGCGGCGTTAACCGCCACCATGAGGTCTTCCGTCGCGACATAACTGTCCGTGCCTTCAAATTTCATCGTTCACTACGCCATATATCTGGGGGGAAAGGGGAAAAGATTTGCCGTCAATCTAGGGCCCCCGGACCGATAACTCAAGGGCAACGCGGGAATAGGCTGACGGCGGGGTGGGAAAGGCTATAATCTGCCGCAAATGTTTTCCGACAAAGTGGAAGCGCCCATGCAAAGCCCCGCCGCCCTTGACACCGACACCCTGCCGCCCGGCATCCGGTCCCGGTTCGTCAGGGATGTGAACGGTTTGACCATGCACATTCTGGAGGCTGGCCATGAAACGACTGGGCGGCCTTGTTTGCTGCTGCTGCATGGCTTCCCCGAACTGGCCTATAGCTGGCGCAAGGTTATGGTGCCCCTGGCCCGGGCCGGCTATCACGTGGTCGCCCCCGACCAGCGCGGTTATGGCCGAACGACGTTTTCGGATGGGGGTTGGAACGGCGATTATGACGGTGATCTGGCCCCGTTCCGGTTTCTCAATCTGTTGCGGGACGCACTCTGTCTAATCGATGCCTTGGGATATAGTTCCGTCGCCGCCGTGTTCGGCCATGACTTCGGCTCCATGGTCGCCGCCGACTGCGCCTTGATCCGCCCCGACATCTTTCGCTCCGTCGCTCTCATGAGCGCGCCCTTCGGCGGACCGCCGCCACTAACGGACCAGCCTAGGCCTGACATAAATGCGGCCCTGGCGGCCCTGGACCGGCCCCGCAAACATTATGGGTCGTACTACACGACCACTCCCGCCAACGACGATATGGTGAACTGCCCCCAGGGCATAAAGGATTTCCTACGCGCCTACTACCACCACAAGAGCGCCGATTGGCCCGGGAACAGGCCGTTTCCGCTGGCCGACTGGACGGCTGAGGAACTGGCCCAGTTGCCGACTTATTACATTATGGATCTGGGCGACAATATGGCTGAAACCGTGGCCAAGGAGATGCCCACCGCGGCCGATATCGAACATTGTGCCTGGCTGACGAATGATGAGTTGGTGGTTTATTCGGAAGAATACAGCCGCACCGGGTTCCAAGGCGGCCTGAATTGGTACCGCAGCCGGCTCGATACAAGCCTGAACGCCGACAAGGCCTTGTTCGCTGGCAAGACCATCGACGTGCCGGCCTGTTTTGTCGCGGGTGCGTCGGATTGGGGCATGCGTCAATCCCCCGGCACGCTCGAGATCATGCAAACCACCGCCTGTTCGGATTTTCGTGCCCTGCATTTGCTGGACGGCGCGGGCCATTGGGTGCAACAAGAGCAGCCCGAGGCGGTGGTCGAATGCCTGCTGGCGTTTTTAGCGGATCAAAAGGTTAAGTGAATGGCATCCTATCTGGTGACGGGCGGGGCGGGTTTCATCGGCTCGCACTTGGTGGACGGCCTGCTGGCGGTGGGGCACGGGGTCCGGATCATCGATGATCTGTCCACGGGCAGCCGCGATAACGTGCCGGATGCGGCGGAATTGATCGTCGGCGATGTGGCCGACCGGGATTTGGTGGGCCGGGCCATGGCCGGCATGGCGGGCTGTTTCCATCTCGCCGCCATCGCCTCCGTACAGCGCGGCAACGAGGAATGGCTGGCCACTCACAGCGCCAATCTGACCGGCGCCATCGCTGTCTTCGATGCTGCCCGGGAGCAGGGTAAGGTACCCGTGGTCTATGCCTCTTCCGCCGCCGTCTACGGCGACAATGCCAACGTGCCCCTGGACGAGGATGCCGAGACGAAACCGCTGAGCGCCTATGGCGCCGATAAACTGGGCTGCGAACTGCATGCCCGCGTCGCCGGCCAGGTCCACGGCGTGGCCACCACGGGGTTCCGTTTCTTCAATGTTTATGGCCCGCGCCAGGACCCCAATTCGCCTTACTCGGGCGTCATCGCCATCTTCGCCGACCGCCTGGCCCAGGGCCAGGGCGTGAACATCCTGGGCGATGGTGGGCAGTACCGCGATTTCGTTTTCGTCGCCGATGTGGTGCGTTATTTGCTGGCCGCCATGACGCGCCTGCACGACAGGAGTGCGGTCGCCGACGTCTTCAACATCTGCAGTGGCAAGGCGACAACGATCCAGGCGTTGGCGGAAACCATCGCCAGTGTGCTGAATATATCCCCCGACATCAGCCATGGCCCGGCGCGGGTCGGCGATATCTACGAATCTCTCGGCGATCCGGCCCGGCTGGAGGAAACCTTCGGCTTCGCGGCGGAGACGGAACTTGCGGCGGGCTTGACCGCGACGTTGGCCTGAGCCGCCGCCGCTGCTAGACTTCCTCCATGTCAGAGCAACCCTTGCGAAAATTGGCGGCGATCGTGTCCGCGGACGTGGTCGGCTATTCCCGGCTCATGGGCCTGGATGAAACCGGCACGCTGGCCGATTTGCGCCGCCATCGCGAGGACATCATCGACCCGCTGATCGCCAAATTCGGCGGCCGTATCGTCAAAACCATGGGCGACGGTTTGTTGCTGGAATTTCCCTCCGTGGTCAACGCCACCGAATGCGCCGTCGCGGTTCAGCAAGCCATGGCGGAACACAACGCCAAGGTTGACGAAGAGCGCCGCATCGTCTTCCGCGTCGGCGTCAATCTTGGCGATATCATTGTCGAGGGCGAGGACATTTTGGGTGATGGCGTCAACATCGCCGCCAGACTGCAAACCATCGCGGCGCCGGGCGGTGTCTCCATATCGCGGCGGGTTTATGAGGACGTACAGGACCGCCTGGACATCGCCTTCGAAAATGGCGGAGAACTGACCCTGAAGAATATCGCCCGGCCGGTGCAGGTTTGGCATTGGTCTCCCGACAAAGCCGCCGTGCCCGTGGGGGGGAAACCGGCGTCCGATAGTGTATCGGAAGAACCGTCCGTTGCCGTGATGCCCTTCGATAATATGTCCGGCGATCCCGAGCAGGAATATTTCGCCGACGGCATCACCGAGGATATCATCACCGAGCTTTCCCGCTATGGCGACATTCATGTCACTGCCCGGAATTCCACATTCGCCTACAAGGGCCGCGCGCTCGACTTGACCCAGGTCGCGGCTGAGCTGGGCGTGCGTTTCGTTGTCGAGGGCAGCATTCGCAAGGCCGGCCGGCGAGTCAGAATTACCGCGCAGTTGATCGATGGAGCGACGGGCAATCATCTTTGGGCCGAACGTTATGATCGTGAACTGGAAGACATTTTTGAACTGCAGGATGAGATTACCCGCACCATCACCGCCACGGTGGGCGGAAGGGTAATTCAAGACGATATCTCAAGGGCCTTGCGCAAGGATCCAAACGATGTGGACGCCTATGATTTGACCTTGCAGGCTGACTATCGTTTCTCCCGTTTGAGCAAATCGGATAATCTGGAAGCCCGCCGCCTCGCTACTCAGGCCATCGAACTGGCGCCGGATTTTGCTAGGGCATATGCAATATTATCAACAACCCACACCTTCGAAATTATCCAACTTTGGGGCACGGACGCCGAAAAGTCTTTAAAACTGGGCCTGGATTTCGCCATCAAGGGGATTTCCCTGGACGACAGAGACGCGAGGGCTCATGGCATCCTCGGCCTCGCCGAGGTTTATTCCGGTTTTCACGACCGTGCCATCGAAAGTACAAAAAAATCCATCAAAATTAATCCCAATAATGCGACGAGCCATTCCTTGATCGGCATTGTCCATGCCTACGCGGGACAGCTGGAGGCCGGCCTGGAGGCTATTGATTTGGCCATGCGGCTTAACCCCCTCCATCCAGCGCACTACGGCATCATACGCGGCCGGTTGCAGTATCTTCTCGGCACCTATGATGAGGCGGAACGGTCGTTGCGGGATGTTTTGAAATCGACGCCTGAATTTCCGGCGGCACGGGCCCATTTGGCCGCCACTCTCGCGGCCGCGGGCAAACTCGACGAAGCCAGGATCGAGGCGGAAACACTTATCAAGATTAACCCGAACTACCGGCTTGGAAATATCCCCATGTCACATCCCTACAAGGACCGGGACGTTCTGGACAAATTTATCGATGATCTGCGCCGGGCCGGTTTGCCGGAATGACCGGATCACGAATTAAGGAATCAACCTAATGCAAAACGGCGAACATTCGATCTGGTTCACGGGCGGGGCGGAAGCGGAGCCGGCGGGACGGCGGCTGGCGGAGCTGTTGGAGCGGCCCGGCATTTTGGGCGTGCCCGGCGCCCATGACGGCATGTCGGGATTGCTGGCGCGCAAGGCCGGTTTCGAATGCCTGTACGTTTCGGGCGCGGCGCTGACCGCCAGCATGGGACTGCCCGATTTGGGCGTCATGACCATGGAGGAATTGTGCTCCACCACGCGCATCCTGGCCCGGGCCACGGGACTGCCCCTGATCGTGGACGGCGATACGGGCTATGGCGAGGCGCTGAACGTCATGCGCCTGGTGCGCGAGCTGGAGGATGTGGGGGCGGCGGCGGTGCAGATCGAGGATCAGATCCTGCCCAAGAAATGCGGCCATCTGAACGACAAGCAACTGGCCACGGCCGAGGATGCCGCCCGCA
>JAPYPT010000318.1 GCA_029937535.1 Alphaproteobacteria bacterium | reverse complement strand
CGGCCCTCGTCGTCGGTGAAGTATTCCTCGTTCAAGGCCCAGCCGATGCCCTGGGCAACGCCGCCCTGCACCTGCCCCTCCACGTAGGAGGGATGAATGGCCCGGCCCGCGTCCTGGGCCGCCGTGAAGCGCAGAATTTTGACAAATCCGGTGTCGGGATCGACTTCCACATCGCAGATTTGCGTCGCCACGCCCGGCCCCACGCCCGTGGGGCTGACGCCGGCGCTACCGACAATGGGCCCGCCGGTGGCGGATTTCTGCGCGGCAATCTGCGCCAGGGACAGCGGCTCGAAATCACCGACGTTGGAACCCGCCGGCTTGGCATAACCGTCTTCCCAGATCACGCCTTCGGGGTCCACGTCCCAGATCCGGGCGGCGCGGACGCACAGTTCGTTGATCACTTCCTTGGCGGAATTGATCACCGCCAGGCCGGAGGCCAGGGTCACCCGGCTGCCGCCCGTGACATGGGTGTAGCCCACATTGGCGGTATCGGCCACGGTGGCGCGGACCTGGTCATAATCAATGCCCAGGGTCTCCGCCGCCATGATCGCCATGGAAGCACGAGAGCCGCCCACATCGGGACTGCCCGTGGCCACCACCGCCGTGCCGTCATCATTGATGGCCAGAGTGGCGGCCGAGTCCCCGCCGCCATTGAACCAAAAGCCCGACGCCACGCCCCGTCCCTGGTTCGGCCCCAGGGGTGCCAGGTAATGGGGGTGCTTCATTAACGCTTCGAGGGTTTCGGCATAGCCGATGGAATTGAAGGTCTGGCCGAAGATGGTGGTGGAGCCGTTGCGGGCGGCATTCTTCAAACGGAAGGCCAAGGGATCCAGATCGATCTTCCGGGCCAGTACATCCAGCACGCTTTCCACCGCGTAGGCGGCGATGGGAGAGCCCGGCGCGCGGTAGGCCGCCGCCTTGCCCCGGTTGACCACCACGTCGTGGGCCACGGCCCGAACATTGGCCAGATCGTAGCGGGAAAATGCGCACATGGCGGCGCCGATCACCGGCGCGCCGGGGAACGCCCCGCCGCCGAACCACAATTCCGCCACCGCCCCGCAAATGGTGCCGTCTTTCTTGGCGCCGATCTTGACCTTCATGATACTGTCCGAGGTCGGGCCCGAAGCATGAAAAACCTCGATCCGGGACATCACGACCTTTACCGGCAGACCGCATTTGCGCGACAGGGCCACGGCGACGGGCTCCAGATAGACCACCGTCTTGCCGCCAAAGGCGCCGCCCAGCTCCGAGGGAATGACCTTCAAATCCGCATGGTTCATGCCCAACAGTTTGCAAACCACGGCGCGGGCGACGAAATGCCCCTGGGTGCAGGTCCATAGTTCCGCCTGGCCGTCCTGGTTGAAACGGGCCACGGCGGCGTGGGGTTCGATATAACCCTGATGCACGGCCTCGGTGGTAAACTCCATCTCCACCACTTCGTCGGCCTCGGCGAAGCCGGCGGCAAGATCGCCAACCTCGAACTCGGCATACTTGGCGATATTCGAGGGCTCGGTCGGGGCGGGATCCATGCCCATGGTGATCTGACCTTCATGCAGCAACGGCGCGCCGGGCTTCATGGCGGCAGCAACACCGGTGACATGGGGCAGTATTTCGTAATCCACCTCGATCAACTTTAGCGCCTGATTGGCGATCGCGGTGGTGGTCGCGGCCACGGCGGCCACGGCATGGCCTTCATACAAGGCCTTTTCCCGGGCCATGACGTTGCGGGTAATATGAGACAGGTTTTGCTGCACACGGGCGGGGCCGGCATAAACGTTCGGCTGGTCGAGGATATCGGCGGCAGTAATAACCGCCTTGACGCCCTGCAAAGCCTCCGCCTTGGAGGTATCGATGCCGCGGATGTTGGCATGCGCGTGGGGGCTGCGCAGGACCTTGCCCACCAGCATGCCCGGCAGGTTGAGATCGGCGCCATAGCGGGCCGCGCCGGTAACTTTCTCAACCCCATCGGGCCGGATCGGGCGTTTGCCGATCCATTTGAATTGCTGGCTGTTATCGTTCATGTCGTCGTCCTCTAATGGCGGTGATTTTTTCAAGATTGCCGGGATAATACCGCTCGGAGGTCCGGCAACACAAGCCAACCTGAAAACTATAAACCATGAGCTATGGACTATAAGCGGCAAAATCAGGCGTATTGCCTAATTTCCGGCTTCGGTCCACGATTGAGTCCGAACAACAGGAATATCCGGGAGGCTGGCAGCGATGCTTTTTCGTCAACTGTTCGATACTCAATCAAGCACCTATACTTATCTACTGGCCGACACGGAGGCCGGGGAAGCGGTCTTGATCGATCCGGTCTACGAACAGGCGCGCCGGGATCAGGCCCTGCTGAACGAACTGGGCCTCGAACTGCTTTATACCCTTGAAACCCATGTCCACGCCGATCATGTCACCGGCGCCTGGCTTTTGCGGGGCGGCACGGGCAGCAAAATTTGCCTGTCGGGGGACGGCGGGACCGAGGGCGCGGACCGGCTGTTAAGCCATGGCGATCGGATAGAATTCGGCGCCCGATACCTCAGCGTCCGGGCCACGCCGGGCCATACCGCCGGGTGCATCACATATGTCCTGGACACGGAGGAAATGGCCTTCACCGGCGATTGTCTGTTGATCCGGGGTTGTGGACGGACGGATTTCCAGGGCGGGGACGCGGGCGAGATGTACCAATCCATCCACACCCAGATTTTTACCCTGCCCGCGCATTGTCTACTCTATCCCGGCCACGACTACCGCGGCCTGACGACCACCAGCGTCGAGGAGGAGAAAGCCTTCAACCCGCGCCTGGGCGGGCAGCTGAGCCAGAGCGATTTCGTCGGCTTCATGGACAATCTGGGCCTGGATCATCCCAAGAAGATGGCTGTCGCGGTGCCGGCGAATATGAAATGCGGGCGGCCGGAGGACGACAATATTCCCGCCGACGAGCCGACCTGGGCCGCCCTCACCTATACCTTCGCCGGCATCTGGGAGGTGCAGCCGCACTGGCTGGAGGAAAACCTCGACGTGGCGCAGATCCTGGATGTGCGGGAAGAGGATGAATTCGACGGCCCCCTGGGGCGCATTCCGGGCGCCAAGCTGATTCCGCTGGGTATCTTGGCCGAACGGGCGGAAGAATTGCACAAGGACAAACCCATCGTGGCCGTCTGCCGGGCGGGCGGGCGTTCCGCCCAGGCCACGGTGATCCTGCGCCGCTCCGGCTTCACCGATATCGCCAACCTGGCGGGAGGCATGCTGCTCTGGCGCGCCCAACATTGCGCGGTGGAAGGCGGCCGGGATTAGTCGCCGGAACTAGTCTGATTGAGCAGGCAGCGGCAAGTCGTTATTCGGATCAAACGGTCTGACCGTATCATCAGTCCAAACCCAAAGGACAAGATTGTAACCCTGGGGACGTCGTTGTGATGGTACCAAGGCGCCGGACGCACCGGATGTCCGGAGACGATCGACAACCGGCCAGGTTGGCGGCTCAGCTTTTTCAATCAACAAAATTTGCTTCCACGGACAGCCAAGCACGGGCGGTACAATATCAAAAACAGCGCAGGTTTCTTGGTCGCGCAGATCAAGAATTTTATCGACCGTCACATCAAAGCGGCAAAATGCCCCCGGACGATCCGGCAGGTCCTGGCTGTATTCCACCAACGCGGTTTCCAGATCGGACGACATATACAAGGCAGCCTGTCCGGGCCGGTTAAATCGCCCACCCCGCGCGGCGGCCCCGGCGCCGCTTAAAGGCGCATGTGACCATTTCGGCGCCATCAGGCGCCAAAAAGACCTTTGAATGGTCAGAAATGGATGTTTCGGCTTAGCTGTAGACGCCATCGGACAGCATGCGGAGATGTGTCTTCACGGCTTCCGCGTGGCCCTCGGCGACGAGCTCCTGGGGTGTCCTGAAATCAAAATCAGAAAGCGGCTGATGCAGGAACCAGGCGACCGCCCGTCCCGGCGAGCCCGTCAATTCCGCCGCAATCGCAAGAATTTCAACAACCGGTTTCAAGGCGTCTTGCACCTTGAACGAGGCAGGATTGCGGGTCAGCGTATTTCGATTGACATGCGCCAACCGCGAAAGCGCCGTAACTTCCAGATGCAATAAATTACCAAGCGCCTGCGGATCAATAGCGCCGTCACTTTCGCTGGTAACGCTCTCAACAACATCCGTTAGCATGAAAAGCACTCATAATAATATCTATCGGCAAAACAATGCTATAATTGCGCTCTTTTCATGCACATGTAAAGCGAATGGAGCCACCTATCGCTTGATTAAGGGCAACACCTTTTCCGCGATCAGGCGCATCTGGCCGAATTGATCGGGCGAACCGATGACGATTTGAAAGATGCGGACACCGGCATCGATATATTCGTTCAGCCGCGCGGCGATCTGTTCGGGCGGTCCGGCGACGGCCCAGCGGTCGACCACATCGTCACGGATCGGCGGGCCATGGAAATCTTCCAAATGGTCCCTGACCCCTTCCCAGCCCCTGCGCGGGTCGTCGTTAACATTCATGAAGCAGTTGAAGGCCGGCATGTATGACTTGCCCGGCCTGCGTTCGGCGCCAATGGCGGCGATCCTGGCCCAATTTTCGGCATATTCCCTAGGCGAAAGATGCACCGTGATCCAGCCGTCGCCATGCTCGATCACCCGGTCCAGGTTGCCGGGCAGCCACTGGCCCGCGATCTCCGGCTTCCAACCATGATGCACCGGGCCGCCCGGCTCGGTGGGGAAATAGATGCCCGAGGCGATCAGCACGGGGGGCATGGTTGCCGGGCGGGCCTGGCCCAAGGTGATCTCGTTGAAGCGGAAAAATTCGCCCTGGTAGGAGATCTTGTCCTCGGCCCAAAGCCGGCGCATGACATCGAGGCATTCATCGAACACCTTGCCGCGCCGGGCATAAAGTGCCGCGGGATCAAGCGCGGTGCCGTGCTTGAGCACCGCCAGACCCTCGAACTCCCGTTTGATCAGGGCCGGGGTGCCGGCGCCCATGCCGACCCCCATGATCGCGCGCTGATCGGACAGTTCGTACAGGGTGGCCCATTGATTGGCCAGTTGCACCGGGTTGCGCACCTGGGGCGTCAAGATGCCCGTACACAGGCGAATGCGCTTGGTCCGCCCGGCGATCATGGCAAGTGCGGTGACCGGACAATAGGCCGCCGTGGTGCGCCGCCCCATCATGGCGTCGTGTACCCAGACCGCATCAAAGCCCAGGGCCTCCGCCTCCACCGCCGCATGCACCAGATCGGACAGGGCATAGGCCTTGCCCGTGATGCCGGTGACGTTATTGATGGAAACGCCGATGATCAGTTCATCGTCAGCAAGGATCGGACCACCCTCCGGGTTAAGTCTTCATCATATATTTTTCCGTTCCGCTCAACGCCTCGAAACCGAATTGGCCATGGAGGCCGTGGCCGGCATCGGTCGAACTGGTAAAACCGTCCCGCCGCCATTCCATTCTGCTATGCCGTTTGCTTGTTTTTCGAGGCGGCGATATCGGCGGACATGTCGCGGGGGTCCGTGGCGCCGA
>JAPYPT010000317.1 GCA_029937535.1 Alphaproteobacteria bacterium | reverse complement strand
CCGTTGAAGGCGAAGTCCTGGCCGGTATTGCCTACCTGGCGGTGTTCACCACCATCATCAGTTTCTTCATCATACAACACGCGACATTGCGCCTCGGTCCGACCCGGGTAATGAGCTACACCTATTTGACCCCGGCGCTGGTGGTGTTGATGGATTGGGCGTTGGGCCGGGGTCTGCCGTCCCTGATGACCCTGCCGGGGATCTTCATTATCGTCGGCGCCATGTTCGTCGTGCAAAGCGGTACCGTCAGGACGGCGCCAAAATAACGTTGACGGCGTTCAACGCTGGTTCTACCCCCAGAGACATATCCTGGCCAATGGCACGAAATGTTGCCTATACTTAGGACAAGTCTTGGCGGGGGGTGTTGCGTGGCTGCTGATTGCCAGACCACCGTATACTTGTTTGGGGCGTACCAACTGGACCTCGGATTGCATGAACTCCGGCGGGACGGGCAGGCGTGTGCACTGGAGCCGCAAGCTTTTGACCTTTTGGTCTATCTCATCGAAAACCGTGGACGGTTGGTTGATCGGGATGAGTTGAACCAACACATATGGGGCGGCCGGATCGTCTCGGACTCATCGCTTAGCACCTGCGTGAAAACGGCCCGCCAGGCTATTGGCGATAATGGCAAGACACAGCACTTCATCCGCACATTCCCTCGGCGCGGCTATCGCTTCGTTGGCCAGATTGAAGAGCGGAACCAGCTTATCCCACTCACCTTGATGGAAGCGGGACCGGCGCCTACCAAACCTGGGCCTTGGCAAATCGTGGCGGCGGCAGGTGTCGTATTTGCCGCCGCGGTAGGCGGCGCATTCGGGTGGTCGTTGGCTCAGACGCAACCACCCGCCACGATCACGGTTTCCGAGAGTGCGTCACAGGAACCATCCATCGCAGTGTTGCCTTTCGTGAACCTTGGCCCTGATCCCGATCAAAGCTATTTTGTCGATAGCATGGCGGAAGACATCATTACCGATTTGTCCAGGCTATCGGGGCTGCAGGTTATGTCCCGCAAGGTGTCATTTTCCTACCGGGAGCAACAGCTTGATCCCCGCGCGATTGCCCGCAAACTGAACGTTCGTTATTTGGTGGAAGGTTCCGTTTACCGCCTTGACGATCAGGTGCGGGTGAACGCTCAACTAATTGACACGGTGAACGGCGGGCGCATCTGGGCCCAGCGTTTCGACGGCGACATTACCAATATGTTCGAACTACAGGACGGCATCAGCGAAGGCGTGGTTGAAGCCTTCAAGGTGCTGTTAACGCCGACGCAAAGAACCCGTATCAACCGGACGCCAACCAACAGCGCCGCAGCCTATGAACTCTATCTCAAGGCCACCGAAGCGGCCCGAGGCCAAATACCGGAACAACTGATCGGGGCGATGGCGCTCTACCAGCGGGCAACGGAGCTGGATCCCAGCTTTGCCGAGGCTTACGTGGGCGATGCCGAGGCGGCGTCGATTATTTGGCGGCAGGGCCGGGTTGAGCTGATGCCGCAGGCGGCCGCGTTGAGCCGGGCCAAAAACTCCGCCAGCCGCGCCTTGGCGCTGGACCCCAACAATGCAGATACCCACATGGTGCTGGCCCTGATCAAAATGGCCCTTGCACAATACCCGGAAGCGCTGCGACTGGCGGAAAATGCCGTCAATATGGACCCGAACAGCCTCGAAAACCTGTTGAAATTCTCTTACCTGTTGATTGCCGCCGGCCAGCACCAAACGGCGGAAGACGCGCTTGAACGGGTTTTACAGTTTGAGCCGCAGTTGCCGCCCCGTTTGTTGTATCTGTTAGGCACCAATTGGTTTCATTTGCGGCATTACGAGAGAGCCGTTACCGCACTGACCGCGGCCCGCGATGGCGTGCATGGCCCCTCCTACCCATGGCTATCCGTGCCCCTGGCCGCCAGCTACGCCTATCTTGATCAATGGGAAAATGCCGATAATGAAATCTTGCGGGCGTATGATCAACAATACGGCTTGAACCTGAATTTCATACGAAATCAGTTCCATTATTTCCGCCGCCGTGAAGATATTTCACACCTTGTCGACGGTCTGCGCCGCGCCGGTGTACCTGAATGGCCGTTCGGTTTCACGGGCGAGACCGAGAACCAATTGACGGGGGCGGAGCTGCGGCGGCTCTTCAGCAATATCCGTCTGGTCGGTCAAAACCGCCTGGGCTACACGTTCGAGGAGGAATATTCCGAAAACGGCACTTGGGTCTATCGTTCGTCGCGGTTCACGATATCGGGGCAGAGTTCGGTCGAGGGCAACCTGCGCTGCGGCTGGACCAAGGATCTGCGAAAGGGCCGCAAGTTCTGCGGTCCCGTTTACCGCAACCCCGAGGGTACGCCCGAGGAGCGCAATGAATTTATCGCGCCGAATTTACATTTTGTCGCGACCTTCTCGGTTCTGCCTTGAGCGGGGTATATCGAAAATTATTTTATCCCAATTGATATAGGGAATAGTTGTTGCCGGAATAACCGCGGTTTTCTCTGCGGTACTTCAGAAAATCTTCAGAAAACAATCATCCCATGCTCAAGCATTGGTTTTTCTTTCGGCATAGTATTTAGTGCGCTACGATCTTTTCTCTGTATGTGTATTTCTGAAATGCAAACAAAACGGGGGGTGTAATGTCTGTCCATAATATTTTTTCTCAAAGTTTAAAGTTTCTGACGGCCGCCGCCATCGCGGTGTCACTTTCGGCGCCAGCGAAGGCCACCGATCCAACCATCACGTCCCAGCCGTAGGCAAAATGGGGGCAGGACGGCAAGCCCGTTCGCGGCGGCTACTTCCGCTTGGCGGCGCCGCTTTATATCGGCAAGATGAACCCAAACCACTGGCCGGTGAACGACTGGATCAGCCTGAGCCGTTTTCTCGAACGCTATTTCATGAACGACGGCAGCTACAAGCCGACGGTGCCCTGGCTGGCTGAATCCCTGACCTATGAAAGCCCGACCGTCGCCATCATGAAATTGCGCAAGGGCGTGACCCACCATGATGGCTCACCCTTCAATGCGGCATCGGTCAAGTATGTCATGGAGTGGATCGGCGACAAGAAGAACAAGGCCTGGACGCGCGGCGGCATCTCGCCGGTCAAATCGATCGAAGTTGTTGATGATCTAACCCTGCGTTGGACCCTTAAGTTTGCTTGGGGGGGATTCGAGGGCATGTTGTCCACGGCGTCGGGATTTGCCCTGTCGGCGGCGGCCCTGCAAAAAGATGCCGCTGGCTTTGACAAACTGCCCGTCGGCACCGGCGCCTACATGTTCGAGGAGGCCAGCCCCGGTAATTTCCTGAAGCTGAAACGCAATCCCAATTGGTGGTTCGCCAAGGCGTCGGGTAATCCCGACATGCCTTATTTTGACGGCATCATTGTCCATGTCATTCCTGACGCACAAGTTCGTTTGGCCAATCTGCGGGCCGGTAAACTGGATGGCTTGGCGTTGTCAAAATCTCAATACGCCCTGGTCAAAAACGACCCTAATCTAAAGGTCTACAATTATCCCCGGAACCGTTTGGCGGGCCTGCGTTTCAACACCACCAAGGGCGTCATGAAGGATATCCGCCTGCGCAAGGCGGTCAGCCATGCCATAGACCGTAGGGCGCTGATCATCGGTACCCAGTTCGGTCTGGGCCGGATCGCTTCCGCCATGTATCCATCCGATCATTGGGGCCATAATCCGAACCTGAAGCCGGTTGCCTATGATCCCGCATTATCGAAGAAGCTGCTGGCCGAGGCCGGTTACGCCAATGGCCTGACCATCAAGGGATATATGTACAATACCTCCGACATCACGATCTATACCGAGGCGATCAAGGGCATGCTGGCCAAGGTCGGCATCGACTGGCAGGTGGATATGATGGCGCCGCCGGCGGCGGCGGCAAAGATGAAGTCGCTGGATTATGATCTGGCCCAGGGCGGCTGGGCCTGGGTGCTGGACCCCGACCGTCTGGCCACCGGGCTTTACCATCCCAAGGGCGGCTTCAATTTCGGCCGCAGCAACAATCCGGAGATCATTGCCCTGGTCGATGCCGGCAAAAGAGAGACCAATCTGGACAAGCGGCAGCAGATTTACTGGAAGCTGGAAGAGGTCGTCTATAACGATTTTCAGGATGTTAACCTGTGGTGGGAAATCGCCCCCTATGCATTCCGCAAGAATGTCATGGGCTGGGATAACGATACCTTCAAAAAATATCTTGATCCCCACTATTTCTCCCATCCCCTGTGGTTCAAGGATGGCAAGCAGTGACGCCAAGTCGTTTGTTGGCGATGGCTTCAGGCCTGCCGGTCCCCTCGCGGTGTTTCCGCGTGGGGCCGGTGGGCCCCGCCTTCCACCGCGCCTAATCAAAATCCGGTTATAAAACTGTAATGGGCAGGTTTATCACAATTCGGCTGGGGCATGCCCTGGTCGTTCTGGTGATTGTCGTGGTTTTGACCTTTCTCATCACTCATATCATTCCGGGTGATGCCCTGCTGGCCAGGATGGGCGGCCAAAACTTTAATGAATCGTCCGCTGAAGCTGTCGCGCTGTTGAAGGCGCAGTACGGCCTGGACAAACCGTTACATGTGCAATTTTTCGTCTGGATCACCGATTTTCTGGCCGGCAATTGGCAGGAATCCATCGCCTACGGACAGGACGTGATGGAAATGTTCCTGGACCGTTGCACGGTGACCCTGCAATTGTTTTTTTGGGCGACATTATGGCAGTTCCTGATCGGCATTCCCGCCGGCATCTTCGGCGCCCTGAAACGCAACAGCCTGACCGACATGTTTCTGACCACCGGAGCCTTGATTGGGGTTTCCATGCCGGTCTTTTGGCAAGCCATCATGATGATTTATCTGCTGGCCGTTCTGCTGCCGATATTTCCGCCATCGGGCTTTGTACCCTTCGCCGAGGACCCCATGGGCAACATCATATCAATGGCCATGCCCGGCTTCGTTCTGGGTACCTCCGCCGCCGGGTCGCTGGCCCGTTACGTCCGCTCTTCCCTGTTGGAAGTCATGAGCCAGGACTATATCCGCACGGCGCGGGCCAAGGGTCTGGCGGAACGGTCGGTGATCATACTGCATGCCCTGAAACCCTCGATGATCCCCGTGGTTACGGTTGTTGGGTTGGGTTGGGCCGTCATGATCTCGGGCTCGTTTTTTGTCGAAAACATTTTCGCCCTGCCTGGTATTGGCCGTATGTTACTTATGGCGACATTTGAACAGGACTTTCCGGTGATCCAGGCCCTGCTGGTGGTCATCTCAATTAATGTTCTGGTTGTAAATTTCCTGGTGGATATTCTCTATGCCTATCTTGACCCTCGGGTGAGGCTGTGCGGTCTCCTTGTCAACACCCGAAGTTTGGCAAGCTGGAGCTCTCCCTCTCTCTTCCCAGCAATCGTTCGTGGCAGCGTGTCGGGATACACCCTTGTGCATGTGCCAACCTAGCTTGCACTCGGCGAAGGTTTGACTCGCTGCGGATGCTCAATGCTACATGTACTTGCCGATTGCATCTTCGTTGAAGTCATGTGTGGTCAGCACCATTTGAGC
>JAPYPT010000316.1 GCA_029937535.1 Alphaproteobacteria bacterium | reverse complement strand
AAAAAGGAATCCCATAAGTCAAAATTGATTCATTCAATTTCGAAAATGGTCTAGAAGTTTATTCAGCCGATGCCCCTGGCATCAATTATGGCTTTCCAATAGCCTGCGGGCGATGACTTGGGCCTGAATTTCGCCGGCACCTTCGAAAATGTTCAAGATACGGGCATCGCACAGCACCCGGCTGATGGGGAATTCCAACGAGAAGCCATTGCCGCCATGGATTTGCACCGCGTTATCGGCGGACGACCAGGCCACGCGGGCCGCCAGCAGTTTCGCCATGCCGGCCTCAAGATCGCAGCGCCGGCCTTGGTCTTTCTGGCGGGCGGCATGGTAGGTCAATTGCCGCGCCGCCATGATCTCCACCGCCATCCAGGCCAGCTTGCCGCCCACGCGGGGGAAGCGCACAATGGCGCCGCCGAACTGCTGACGTTCGATGCCATAGTTCAGACCCAGCTCAAAAGCATTCTGCGCCACGCCGACGGCTCGGGCGGCGGTTTGGATACGGGCGGATTCGAACGTCGCCATCAACTGCTTGAAGCCGTTGCCTTCCTCGCCGCCCAGCAAGTGTTCCGCCCCGACCTCGAAGCCGTCGAAGGCGATCTCGTATTCCTTCATGCCGCGGTAGCCCAAGACCTCGATCTCGCCCCCCGACATGCCTTCCGCCGGGAACGGATCGTCGTCCGTGCCCCGTGGTTTCGCCGCCAGGAACATGGACAGGCCGCGATAGCCCGGTTGGTCGGGCTTGCTCCGCGCCAAAAGGGTCATCATATCGGCGCGGGCGGCATGGGTGATCCAGGTCTTGTTGCCGTTAATTTTGTAAACATCGTCCGCCAAGGTCGCCCGGGTGCCAACGCTGCCCAGGTCCGAGCCGACGTTGGGTTCCGTGAAGACGGCGGTCGGCAGGATTTCACCCGAGGAAATTTTTGGCAGCCAATATTGCCGTTGCTCTTCCGTGCCGCCATGCAGAATCAACTCGGCGGCGATTTCCGATCGCGTGCCCAAGGAGCCAACGCCGATATAACCCCGGCACAGCTCTTCGGAGACCACGCACATGGCCGTCTTGCCCATGCCAAGGCCGCCGTATTGTTCGGGGATGGTCAGGCCAAAGACCCCCATGTCGCTCATGGCGCCGACGATGTCGAGGGGGATGAGTTCATTCCGCAAATGCCAGCCGTGCGCATCGGCCGTGATATGATCATCGGTAAAGCGGCGGAATTGCTGGCGCACCAATGTCAGGGTTTCATCCAATCCCAATGCACCGAATTCCGCCCCGCTTGCCGCATCCACCAACATCCCGGCCAGCCGGTCCCGCTCCGCTTGGCAGTTTCCGTTCTCAATCAAGCGGATGACGGCATCGGTGCGGAAGGCCGCCAGATCATCGTCATCCAGGCCAAGATCGGCCGGGCGCACGATTTCGATCTGGCTCATGGCGATACCATTGGCGATCTCCGCCAAATAGCCGCCAAATCCCAGTTGCAGCAACAACTGCTCCATGGATCCGAATTGCCCGGCCTCCACCAGGCGTTCGGCCCACGACAGGCTTTGCCGCAGGGCCTCCACATAAGTCGCCAACCAGGCCAGGCCATGCACCGCATATTGTTGCGCCTCGATCAGGCCCCCATCGACCGCTCCGTCCTTGGAGACCATGGCCCGCACGCTTTCCCGGGCCCGCGCCAGATGGTCATCCGCCGCCGCCAGCCCCGCCGTGCAAAGGGGCAGCAGGTCGTCCTTGGAAATCGCCGTCTCCGTCGCTGTCGCAACTTGCATCATGGTCCTCGTACAGTTTTTTTCCCGGCGCCAAAAAATATGCGCCAATCGTGACGTTGGTCACTGGTGAAATTTCTTGGGCGCCCCTATCTATTGGGGGCACACAAAGAAGTAGCTTAGAAATGCGTCGTAATTAGTTCGTTAGGTTTTGTTAAAGGCTCAGACGCCCGATGTCGAGTGCCCCTCCCCGCCCGGCATCCGCGGTTAAAATACTGATCAGCGTCTGTCCTCGATGGCGGCCGGCATCACTGCCGGCCGCCATTGTATTTGGATATAGTTTTATCTCGAAAAATTAGAAAAAATTCCACCCAAGTGTGATGGCCGTCAATGTTTCGATAACCCTTCCGATGTTACCTTTTGTCTTAGGCGCGGGTCGGTGCCTTAAACCTCGTGTGAGAGTGGCCGTCCCCGTTAACCTTCCTCCGGCGCAAGCGGCGGCGGCCTAGAGGTTAAAGGTTCGATCCGCGCCACTTCTCCCCGATAGCGATATTCCTAAAAATCAAATCCCAACGACCGGCGCAGTTCGCCTGGGTCCCGCCCCTCACGGCGGAGTTGCGACAGAGAGGCGGCGCCGTGGCGCTTGGCCATGCGCACACCATCGTCATCATGCAATAGACGGTGATGGTCATATTCCGGCGTGGGCAGGTCCAGCAGCGCCTGCAACAGCCGGTGCACATGGGAGGCGGCGAACAGATCGGCGCCCCGCGTGACATGGCTGACCCCCTGCAAGGCATCATCCACGGTGACGGCCAGGTGATAAGACGTTGGTATGTCCTTGCGGGCCAGAACCACATCCCCATGCAATCCAGGTTGCAGGGGCTGTCGACCCTTATGCCGGTCATGCCAATACAGATCCGCATGGATACCACTAGCCGCCTTGCCGCAATCCAGGCGGACGGCAAAGGCCGCGCCGGATACAATCCGCTCCTGCCGCTCGTTGGGCGGCAACGATCGGCAAATACCAGGATAAAGGGCGCCATCGGGGCCGTGGGGGGCGATGGGCGCGGCGGCGATTTCCCGCGCGATCTCCTTGCGGGTGCAAAAACAGGGATAGGTCAGGCCAGCCGCCGTCAGTTTCGCCAAGGCGGCGGCATAGTCATCCATATGCTCGGATTGCCGGCGCACGGGCGTTTCCCATTGCAGACCCAGCCAAGCCAGATCCGCCAGCATGGCCACCTCATGAGCGGGCCGGCAGCGGGCCCGGTCAATATCCTCCACCCGCAACAGGAACCGCGCGCCCATGCGCCGTGCCGCATCGAAGCTGTAGAGCGCGGAATAGCCATTGCCCAAATGCAGGGCGCCGGTGGGGCTGGGCGCAAATCTAAAAGTCGGCATCAGTGGCAAATGTGGACCTGTTGGATTCGGGGAAGTGACGCCAATATCGCAGTTTCCGTCGTTTACCCAAACCGCGAAATTCACGGCTTCTTTCCTCATAAAACACAACATTACTGTTTACAACAAAAATGTTGTGTTTTATCATTGGTCATGAATGCGAAAGAACTTCAACGTTGGCTCAAAAAACAAGGCTGCACCTTTGAGACGCATCCAGGCGGCAGTGGCCACCTGACAGTCATTCTCGGCAAAAAGAAAACCCAACTGCCGATGCACGGAAGTCGCAGGGAACTTGGCAAGGGCCTCGTCAATGCGATCAAGAAAGACCTAGGGCTGAAATAGACAGGATATGAAAATGATCTCCTACCCGATCAAGCTTACGCCCGACGACAACGATACACTGTTCGCCACGTCGCCCGATTTCCCCGAATTGAAAACATTTGGCGATGACGAAGACGACGCCCTTATGCATGCCGTCGATGCGCTCGAGGAAGCCATCGCTTACCGTATAGCGCACCGTGAAGAACTCCCACGACCATCACGTGGAAAAATACGCGCCACGCTGCCGACGCAAGCCGCCATGAAGGTTCTGCTTTATCAGGCGATGATGGACCAGGGCCTCAGAAAAGCCGATCTCGCCCGCCGCCTTGCCTGGCACGGCCCGCAAGTCGACCGCCTGTTCGACCTCAATCACGCATCGCGGATCGATCAGATGGACGCCGCATTCGCGGCGATCGGACGCCGGCTTGAGATCGGCTTGAGTGATGCCGCGTAGAGAAAACGCACCCAAAGTCCAAGTCGATTAGGTCAAAAGTGAATATTTTAAGGAAGATACCATGTCCGAAAGCACTTTCACCGTCCTGGTTGCCGGTTCCGGCGTCATGGGGCGGGGCATCGCGGGCTCGTTCGCGGGGACTGGCATTAAGACAGCCGTTTTAAGTCGCAATCCGGACGCGGTCAGCGGCATGGACGGGGATGTCGCGGTATTGGGAGAGCTGCCCACCGAGGCGCCCGAGTTGATTATCGAGACCATTCCGGAAGTTATGGAGCTGAAATTGGCCCTGAACACCCGGATCGAGGACGCCTATCGGGGTGCGGCCATAATCGCCTCCAACACGTCGTCGCTGCCGCTGCAGAAGCTGGCCGACAATCTGAAATTCCCGGAAAAATTCTGCGGCATGCATTATTTCCAACCCGCCGATATCACGCCCATTGTCGAGGTCGCCCGCGTCGCGCAGAGCCAGGATGCCACCATTGAGCGGGCGCTTTCGCTGTTGCGGCGGACCGGCAAGCAGCCCATCACCTTGGCGGAGCCGATTGACGGACTTTTGATCAACCGCCTGCAACAGGCCATCTATCACGAAGCCTACAGCCTGATCGACCGGGGCATCTGTACGGCCGAGGATATTGATCTCGCCGCCAAGCAGCTCCTCGGCCCGCGTATGAGCGTCACTGGGATGATTGAGCAAAAGGACCTGTCCGGCCTGGATACCCATGCCCTCTCGCAACGGGAATTGGTGCCCACCCTGCACCTGAGCAAGGAACCCAGCCCGGTTGTGCAGAAAAAATATGCCGACGGGAACATCGGCGCCAAAAGCGGCCGGGGTTTCTTCGATTGGCGGGAGATGGATGTTCCCGCCTACCGCCAGGAAACCGGCGCCCTGCTAACGGCGGTGCTGGGTCTGCTGGACCGCGACCGCCCCGCCGCACCGCCGGTGGCGGATGATAGTTGAAGCAATGGAAGACGGCTTCCACCAGGTCGCGAAGCTGGAACCGCGCTTTGCCGCGGTCCTGCGCCGCCATGGCGAGCCGCCTTCACGCAAGCGCCGGGGCGGATTTGAAACCGTCCTAAAAATCATCGTGCAGCAACAGGTCTCCCTCGCGTCCGCCGACGCCATTTGGCGGCGCCTGCGCAAGGGCCTCGGCGCGGTCAATCCGGACGCTGTCCTGGCGCTTGATGAAGACACCCTGCGAAGCTTCGGTTTATCGCGGCCCAAGGCGATTTATGCCCGCGGGCTGGCGGATGAAGTGGCCTCCGGACGTTTGAATTTTCGCCGGTTGCCCGCCATGGGAGATGAAGAGGTCATCGAAACCCTGATACGGATCAAGGGGATAGGCCGCTGGACAGCGGAAGTTTATTTGTTGGGGGTGATGCAAAGGCCCGATATCTGGCCCGCCGCCGATGTCGCCCTGATGGCGGGCGCCCATGATTTGCTGGAGCTGCCCGCCCGGCCCACGATCAAGGAAATGCCCGCCCTGGCGGAGCCCTGGCGCCCCTATAGGACCTTCGCCGCCCGCCTCATTTGGCTGCACTATCGGCACATGACAAACCGGGGCACGGTTGGATAGAACTCTTTCAACTAGCGTTGATTTTCCGGGCCACCCGCTCCCCCTTCCCGTCCACCCACAGGGTACCATTAATGGGTGGACGGGAAG
>JAPYPT010000315.1 GCA_029937535.1 Alphaproteobacteria bacterium | reverse complement strand
CATGTTTTCAGATAGTTATGATTTGTCCCTGGATGCCCGCCTACGCGGGCATGACAATTTGATGGGCGGCGAAGTTCGACAAAATCTCTCATTGCCCTGGTTGTGCCCGGCTTACCCCGCCGCGGATCACTAGTGCCGGACCTCGTAATAAAGATTTCCGGGGTCCTTGAAATCGTGCATCTGGAATTGGCTGAACCCGGCCTCCCGCGCCATGCGTTCGGCAACCTCGGGGTTGAAACCCAAGGTGCCAAGACCCGCGCCGCCCGGTTCCGAAAGGGCCGACGACATGCAGGACATCAGAGAAAAGCCGTACATCATGGCGAGCATGGGGTTGCGCAGGTTGTCCTCGAACTTCGGTTTTGAGCGGATATCCTTGATGAACCAGGTGCCGTCCGGCTTCAGGCTGCGTTTGATGGCGGCGATCACCGCCGCCGGCCGGGTCATGTCATGCAGACAATCAAGGGTGATGAGGAAATCATAGGTCGGATCCTTCGGCAAATCCTCGCCATCGGCATGATGAAGGTCCACATTTTCCAAGCCCATCTCCCTGGCCTTTTTCTCCACCAGGGCGATGGCGTGACGGGAGGGGTCGATCCCGACAATGCCGCTGTTGGGGTAGGCCTCCGCCAGGGCCAGCACCGCCGCGCCGTCGCCACAGCCCACATCCGCCACCAGGGCGCCGGCCTTCAGCTTGTCCTCGACGCCGTCCAAGGCCGGGATCATTTTCGGGATGAGGTCGTTGCGCGCGGCCAGCCAGTGACGGCATTCGCCACGATGGGCGCCCGACGGCCCGGCGGATTCGTATGAATTGCCCAAGCCCGTGCGGAAATTTTTTAATAATCGATCCAAGGTTCCAGCCATTTCCGGCCCGGCAAATTCTCCCGCCACGAAGGATTTGTTCCGGTCATCGACCAAAAGATTGATCGCCGCATCGGGCAATTCGAATCTGTCATCGCCACGATAGTCGATCAGCTTCGCCGCCGCCTGTAAGCGCAGCCATTCCAAGATCCAGCGTTTATGGAGGCCGGTGCGCGTCGCTATGTGTTCCGCGCTCAACGGTCCGGCGCCCGCAAGGGCTTTGTACAAACCCAGTTCGCGCCCCAGATAGACCATTGCCGCAACGATCTCTCCTTGCCGGTAGTTCCAAACCGTAAAGGCATATTCGCGGGGATCATCGCCGACGGATGTCACGGCTGTTTCCTCACTACTCATTTCAACCTCACTTGCTGGACAATGGACAGGACAGCCATGGCATGTATTTTGCGTTGAGGCAAATTTCACCTGGTATTTTAGGAGTGTGACATGGCGACGCGGGATATGAGCGAATGGCGGACATCGATCAGCCAGGTTGTCTCCAACGAGAGGGAAGAGAAAATCATCGTGCGGGGCCATGACCTGGACGATTTGATCGACGACCTTAGTTTCGCCGGCATGATGTTCTTAATGCTGCAGGGCCGAAAACCCAGCCCCGACCAAACACGGGTGCTGGATGCTTTGCTGGTGGCCTCGATGGAGCACGGCATCGCGCCCCCGTCCATGGTGGCGCGGTGCTTTGCATCCTATGGCACATCCATCCAGGCCGCCGTGGGCAGCGGCATCCAGGCGTTCGGCGACCGCATGGGCGGCTTGGGCGAACAAATGGCGAGGGCCATGGTTGAATGCCTTGCCGATATCGCCGACGGCCCGCCACCGGACGATAAAACCCTGGAAGGCCGCGCCGCCAAACTAGTCGCCGAAATAATGGCCAGGGGAGAACGGGTACCGGGTTTCGGCATTCCCCTGCATGGGATGGACCCCCGCGCGCCCAAGGTTCTGGCCATCGCCAAGGCCCAAGGCACCTATCAAATGTATTGCCGTTTCGGCGAGGCTATTGGCGCGGAACTGGCCAAGGCGCGGGGCGGGCGGGCGGTGCCCATGAACCTGGACGGGGTCAGCGCCGCGGTCGCCCTGGATCTGGGCTTTTCCTGGCGGGCCACGCGAATGTTCCTGCTGACCCCGCGCAGCGTCTCCATGGGCGCGCATTTTCTCGAAGAACAGGAACAGGACACCACCTGGCGCCACATCCCCGCCGACCAGATCGATTATCAGGAATAGCCGCAATAGCCGAGGGACTCAGGGCAGGACGGCGCCGTACATCAGGCGCTTCAGCTCAAACGAAAACGGATGCCAGAACGACATCACCCGCTGGGTCATGACCAGACCGGCAATATTGTGTTGCGGTGAAAACCACCAATGGGTGCCGCCAATGCCGCCCCATTGTACCTCCCCCCTCGATTGCGGTGGATCGAGCGAGCTGGGCGCCAGCGTGACCGAACCGGCGGCGCTATAGGTTTTGCCCTTGATATCGCCCCGAGCCGGAAAGCGCAGGGTCATGCCGTCGGGCAATTGCGCTGTCGTGATCAAGGCCATGCTGCCTGGTTTCAACAGCATATCCCCGCCCGGCATCAGAGCGCGGATCAAGGCCACCATATCGGGCAGCGTCGTGACCAAACCGCCCGCGCCCGACAGGCGCGGCGTGGGCTGTAAGTGGTCAATGCCAAGCAGGGAAACATCCACGGGGGTCAGACCGCCCTTCATGGGCTCCATAAGGTCGGCGCCCATATAAAAGGCCGTGAACCGGTGGCGCTGTTCCGGCGGCACGAAAAAGCCCGTATCCACCATGCCCAGCGGATCGAAGATGCGTTTTTGCAAAACTTCGTCCAAGGCCCCTCCGTCGATGATTACCAACAAGCGGCCCAGAACATCCGTGGCGACGGAATATTCCCAACCCCTACCGGGATGAAAGACCAGGGGCAACTCGCCCAGCACATCCATCATTTGTGCCAGGCTGGTTTGGGCATTGTTCACCTGATGAGTGGCATAGGCCTGGGTAATCACGGCGCCCGGATCAAGGAAGCCGTTGCTCAAGCCCGAGGAATGGCTCAACAGATGACGAATGGTGATGGAACCGGAGCTTGGCTCCGTATCCGTGATGGCGGCGGCGTCTGTCCGCAGAACGCGACGTCCGCCAAGCTGCGGGATAAAGTTCTCGATCGGGTCATCAAGCTGAAAATGCCCCTCTTCCAACAGCAACAGCACGGCGCAGGACACCGCCAGCTTGGTATTCGAAAAGGCCCGGAATATATGCCCCTCGTCCAGGCGCACATCCCCTTCCCGGTCCGCCCAGCCGGTACAATGAACATCAACCAAATCCCGCCCCACCAGCACGGCGGAAGAGACACCGGGCAGGATTTCCTGGTCCACATAACGCTGCATGGCGTCATGCAGAGGGGTGAAGTTGTAATCGCTGATGATCAGCTAATCCGCCCGTCGGCAACGGCGTGGCAGGCGACGTGGACGCCGTCGTACACCTGCGCTTTGGGCATTTCCATCCGGCAGCGGTCTTCGGCGTGGGGGCAGCGGGGGTGGAAGGCGCAGCCCGATGGCGGGTTGATGGGGCTGGGCACTTCACCGGCGACGGGAATGCGTGCGCGGCCGGTCATTTCCAGATCGGGGATCGCGTCCAGCAGCATCCTTGTGTAGGGGTGGCGGGGTTTTTCGAACAAGGTCTTGGTATCGGCCCATTCCACCAGCTTGCCCAGATACATCACCCCGACCTTGGTGGAGACATGATAGACCACGGCGAGGTCATGGCTGATGAACAGATAGGTCAGACCAAGGCGGTTCTGCAATTCCTTCATCAAATTGAGGATTTGCGCCTGGACGGAGACATCCAGGGCCGAGGTCGGCTCGTCGCAAACCAGAAACTCCGGCTCGCCGGCCAGGGCGCGGGCGATGGAGATGCGTTGACGCTGGCCGCCGGAGAATTCATGGGGATAGCGTTCGCCGTCCGCCGGCGACAGACCGACCTGGCTCAACAGATCGCCAACCCGGCCCCGGATTTCCTCCCTATTGCTCAACAGACCGCGCACATTGATCGGTTCGGCGATTATGTTGGCAACCCGCCAGCGCGGGTTGAGGGAGGCATAGGGATCCTGGAAGATCATCTGCATATGGGGCTGAATGCGCTTGCGGTCCTGCGCTGCCTCCGGCGGACCAATTTCCACGCCTTCATATTGTATAGAGCCGGCGGTGGGCTGATAGAGCCCGACAATCAACCGGGCGACGGTGGATTTACCGCAACCGGACTCGCCGACCAGAGAGAAGGTCTCGCCTCGGCCAATATCGAAACTGATGCCGTCCACGGCTTTCACGTAGGCCCGGTCCAGACGCTCGAACAGTCGGTTCAGAAAGGGCGCGGAAACATCGAAATGCCGCACCAGTCCATCCACGGAAAGCAGCGGCGCGGAGCTATTGTCGGCCACATTATTCACCAACTTGGGCCTCCACCGCCCTGGCGTCGAACAGATGGCAGGCCACGGCTGATTTCTCGACAGCCTGCAAATCGGGGCGCTCCACCCGGCAGCGGGCCGTAACCTGTTCGCAGCGGGGATTAAAGGGGCAGCCAGGGGGGATTTCCTGCAAACGGGGCATGGAACCTTCAATCTGGGTCAGCTGGTCCACGTGATGGCCAATATGCGGGATCGATCCCATGAGGCCGTGGGTGTAGGGGTGCTTGGCCGCGCGCACCACTTCCTGCACCGGCCCGATCTCGGCAATGCGGCCCGAATACATCACCGCGACCCGGTCCGCCGCCTCGGCGATCACGCCCATGTCGTGGGTCACCAACATCACCGCCGTGCCATGTTCGTGGCACAGGCGCTTCAGCAGGGAGATGATCTGGGCCTGGATGGAGACATCCAAGGCGGTGGTCGGTTCATCGGCGATGATCAGGCGCGGCTCGGCACAAAGTGCCAGCGCGATCACCACCCGCTGACGCATGCCGCCGGAGAATTGATGGGGATAATGATCGATGCGCTCCGCCGCGCCCGGGATGCCTACTTCCTCCAGCAATTCCAGGGCCCGTTGGCGCGCCTCGCGCTCGTTCAGGGGCAGATGGGTCTGAATGGTTTCGGTCAGCTGCCGGGAAACGGAATAAAGCGGGTTGAGGGAGGTCAGGGGATCTTGAAAAATGGCGCCGATACGGCGGCCGCGAATACGGCGGAAATCCTCGTAGGGCAGATTGTCGATGCGCTGGCCTTCCAGCATGATCTGACCTTGCGCGATCCGGCCGGGCGGCTCAATCAGACCAATGATGGCGGCGCCCGTCAGGGATTTTCCGGCGCCGGACTCTCCGACCACGCCAAGTATTTCACCCGGCGCGATATCAAACGAGATATCGTCCACCGCCACCAGCGTGCCCCGGCGGGTCGGAAACTCGATACGCAGATTGCGCACCGACAAGAGAGCTTGATCGTTGGATACCGTCATATGGTGTTCAGCGCAGTTTGGGGTTCAGGGCGTCGCGCAGCCAATCGCCCAGCAGGTTGACGGCCAGTACCAGAACCGCCAGCACAATGCCGGGAAAAATTGTGATCCACCACAGACCGGAGAACAAATAGTTTTGCCCTACGTTGATCAAGGTGCCCAGGGACGGCTCGGTCGGCGGCACGCCGACGCCCAGAAACGACAAGGTCGCCTCCGAAAGAATGGCAATGGCCAAATTGA
>JAPYPT010000513.1 GCA_029937535.1 Alphaproteobacteria bacterium | reverse complement strand
ATAAAATCTGAACCATCAACTAAAATAATATTAAAATTATTTTTTTGTAAATATTTAATTTTTTGTTTAATCATTTTTTTATGTAAATATCCAAAACCAAGAAGCAAAATAAATTCAACATTTTTAATATCATTTTTTTCAATGATAGAAATAGTTTTTTCAGTGATATTGTTTTGATCAGTTCCACCAAAACTAATTAAAATTTTTTGAACATTTTTTGAAAGTATTTCATTTTTCCATATACGGAATTCATCTCTAACACAAGCATATTTTGAACCATAAAATTCATGTGATAATGATTTTTGTTTTTCAAAAATTGGATTAAATACTAAATTAGCTAATTTCCTACCTTCACCTTGATCTTCAAAATTTATAATCATTTTACTATGATTATGTAATTTTTTCATGTATGATTTAGTTGTATTTAAAATATCATTAAAAATAATATCAGGTTTAAACTTTGTAAGAATTTTATTAAATTCATCATCAGATGTAAAAAATGAAACATTGTAAAGATTTTTTTTAAATTGTTTATACCCTAAATTACGTTTTTTATGCATTAAAATCATAATTTCATCATTTCGAAAATGATTCAAAATTGTCAACATATTAAAAATATGACCCATACCAATTTTCACTGTAGAATCAATTCGTACAAGTATTTTTTTTCTATTTAGAATTTGTTCAAAAGTTCCAAAATCATGATATGAATTTAATGAATGAGTTTCATCATTAGAAAGTTTTAAACCATAAAATGGGGAAACAAAATTTCCATTATTTTTAATAAATTGTTTTGTATTAAATGCAACAATTCTATTTAAAATACCCAGAGATTTTTTAGAAGGATTAAGTTTTAATAATTTTTTAGAATTTTCTACTTCATATGCTAATTTAAAATCAACAACACTAGAAATGCCAAAAACTGTTGGTTCATTTTTTTCTAAATTTTTAAAAAAAGTATTGATAGTACTAATTTTGATTAAAGGTATTTTTGGATGTAATACCAAACATTTTTCATAATGAATATTTTCTTTTTCTAATTTTTCTAATGTGTCTAAACATATTTCTTTTACAGAAGTTGAATTTTTTGTTAGAAATTTTGGTCGCTCAATATATTTTGCACCATAAAGAAGTGCTAATTCACTAATTTCTTCAGAGTCAGTTGAAACTAACACATCAGCTTTTTTAAATTTTAATGCAGTTTTTACAATAT
>JAPYPT010000314.1 GCA_029937535.1 Alphaproteobacteria bacterium | reverse complement strand
GTCTTCCACGGCCCCAGCATCATGAGCATGAACGTGCCCAAAGGAAAACGCTGAGGCATCTAATGTAGCCCGGGCCGGTGGCCCGGGGAGAAAGCAGCGCATTGAGAAACCACTCGGGCTACATTAGTTGACCGGCTTTATTAGTGTGCCATGGGGGGTGACTTCAATTTCATCCTCGCTGGCCGGGATGGCGGTGGTGATGATTTTCCCGTGGGGCCATTGGACTTCGATTTTTATTGGCACAGTGGGTCGGGCGAAGATGAGAGTGGCGGAATCCTGTGACCAATAGCCGGAACCGGCAGTGACGATTTTGGCGGGGCCTTTTTTTTCATCAGCAAAAATCAAGCGTGCGATGGCGCCCACGCCGGTGGGGTTGGCAGGGCCGGCGTTGAGGCGGACGCGCAGGCCGGGGTTGCCCTGAACATTTTGGTAAAGGTGGGTGGGGGCGCCGTTTTGGGTGACCACGAGGTCGGGCCTGCCGTCGCGGTTGTAATCGGCCACGGCGGAGCCGCGTTGTTCGCCATATATTTTAAGGCCGGATTCCTGGCCGGGCACGGGGGTGAAACCACCCTTGCCATCGCCGCGTAGTAGCAGTCCGCGCCCGCCGTCGCTGCGGGGGGTTTCGCGTTGGGAGGCAAAAAAGTTTTGCGCCACAAAAAGGTCTTCATGGCCGTCGCCATCGAAGTCGGCCACGTTCATCCCAAAGACCGGCGCGAACTGGGCTTCGGCGGGGAGGGGGCGCGGGGTGAAGGTGTCGCCGCGATTGAGGAAGAGCGTGTGGGAGAGGGTGTTGGCTTCCAGCGCTGTGCCGTCCTTGAGGCAGGCGCCGTAGACTTTTTCCAGACTGCCGGAGCCGAATTGGTTGAAGGTTTTGTTTCGTAGACCGATGAAGGGCATGGCGTTCATGGAGCAGGAGCGGCCGCGTTCGGGAACCCATTTTCCGGTTTCCTTGTCAAAATGGTTTTCCACAATATCGATTACGCCGTTGTTATCAAAATCGCCGTAAGCAATGCGTAAGGGCTTGGCGCGGGTGTAGGATTGTTCGTACTTGCTGTTGCGGCCCCAGTTGCCGGCGGCGATATCGAGCCGGCCGTCGGCATCGAAGTCGCCGAGGGCCACGCTGTTCCACCAACCTTTGTGGGCATCGAGCCCAATGGCTTTGGTGGCATCGGTGAATTTGCCGTTGTGGTTGCGAAGGATTTTCACCGGGCCCCATTCGAGGGCCAGCACGAGGTCGGGATCGCCGTCGCCATCGAGGTCGCCAAACACCGCGCCGCTGACGAGGCCCAATTTTTTCAAGGCATTTTCATTCCCGTTATCGAGTTTGAGTTTGCCATTTTCGTTTAGGTATAATTGGGAATCGGCGGGCTCGGGATAACGCCCGGGCACTATGCGGCCGCCAATGAAGAGGTCGAGGTCGCCATCGCCATCCACATCGGCCAGGGCCATGGGGCCGGTGGTGGTGCGTTGGTTGGGTAGTGAAAAGGCGGTGGAAAAATCCTTGGCGGGGTTCAAGGCGCGCAGGGGGGGGAGGTTGAAGGCTTTGCCGGGTGCCTCGAAATTGGAGATGCCGGTGAGGAGCATGGGAGCGTCGCCGGGTTTGGGGATCCAACCGATGACGCCGGTTTGGTCGAGATCCGCGAGGGGGCCTTGGACAAACTGAAAGCGTCCGCCCGGTTGCCCTAAATAAATCATCATGGGGCGGCCGCGGCCGGCGGCGATGACGAGGTCCTCAAGGCCGTCCTGATTCAGATCGGTCCAGGCCACGCCGGGGCCAAGCTGGCTGAGGCGATTGGGCAGGAGCGGTTGATACGCGAAATCATCAAAGGGTGTTTCCCCGTGCCCTCCCCGCATTGAGCCTCTTGGGGTTTGGATGTTCAGTTTTTCAAAGTCCTCTTTAAACAACGCGGGAAGAGTGGCTGCGAATGGCGCGAGGTACGGGTCATCGCCGCCTTGGGTGACTTCGTAAAGGTGATTGGGTTTCACATTGTGAATGATGCGTCGCGTGAGCTTGCCGTGATCGCGCCAAATGATTTCAAGTTTCAAGTCCTCGGTTTTATTGCCGGTGCCAAAGACGGCCAATGGATCGCTGCCGGAAGCGTAGCCGCCGCCGCTGTGAATTTCCTGTTCCATGGGGGCAAGGCCGTTGGTATGGCCGGGGCCGCCGAGAAGCCGCACTTTGGTGCCGATGGCCTGCAGGTTGCCGGGCTGGCCAATGAGGCGCACGGCCACGCGCGGGGCATTGGATTCGTTGCGGTAGATTTCCAGCGGCTCGATGTTGTTGAAGATGAGATCGAGATCTCCGTCGCCATCGAAATCGGCTTGGGCTAAGCCGCCCGAAACGGCTTTGGTTTCGAATCCCCAGTCCTTCGCGGTCATGAATTCAAATGTCATGTCGCCCCGGTTGCGGTAGCTGATATTTCGGGTGGGCAATGTGGGATAAATGGTGCTCTTGAGCAGCGTGTTGATGGTGGTTGTGTTTTTGATGGCGCTTTCAATTTCCGAGGTGGCATCGGCATCCATAAAATCGCGGATCATGCCGGTGGCCACGATGAGGTCTTCATAGCCATCCAAATCCACATCGGTGAAGGCCAAACCCCATGACCATTCGGAGGCTTTCACGCCGGCGAACTGCGCGATCTCCGTCCATGTGCCGTCGCCCCGGTTGAGGTGCAGGGTGTTCTGCATGATCTGCGGGCGGTTTTTAATGAGGCCAATGGCAACGTCGGTGGCTTGCATGTTTCCCATTTGGGTTTTGCGACGTTGATGCGAGCGGCTGAGCATGTCCGCGGTGATGAAGTCCACATGTCCATCTCGATTGAGGTCGGTAAAATCAATGCCCATCGAAAATTGGCTGGTGCGGCGCAAAGCGATGGATTCGATCAGAGTGAAATTTCCCCGGCCGTCGTTACGCCAAAAGCGGTCTGCCCAATCAAAGTCAGAACAAACATAGAGATCGGGATCGCCGTCGCCATCCACGTCGCGGAAGGCGGCCTCGTGGCTGGGATCCTTGGGCATGGGGATGGGCCGACCCTGCGCGTCGCGAAACCGCTGGTCGTTATCGGCCACGGCGCGGAAGTTTCCCCGGCCGTCATTCAAATAAAGCTGATCCTGCATGTGGCTCACATCATTGACCAATTTGCTGAAGGTGGGTGTGACGGGCACTTTGCGGACAGAATAAATCTCGAGCCATTCATCAGGCATGGGGCGGCCCGCGCGTTGTGCGGCCATGCCGAGTTGATAGATGCGTTCCATTTCCTTGGGGCCCAGAACTTCGCCGGGGGTGCGTTTCAGGAATGACGTCACGTACAGGTCAAGGTCCCCATCGCCATCCACATCGGCCATGCTGGAGCCCACGCTGCCGGCGCGGTGGTTGTACACCCAGCCGATGGCCAGACTTTCAGTGAAGTTACCTTTGCCATCATTGAGAAAAAGAAAATTGCGGGTGTCGCGCACGGACGTGAGGATGAGATCCAAGTCGCGGTCGCCATCCACATCGGAAAATAGTGCGCCGCTTAACCGCCAGCCTCGGCACGCCACGCCGGCCCGTTCGGTGATATTTTCAAACTTCCAGTTGCCCCGGTTCAGGTACAACGCGTTGGGCTTTTCCATGCCGCACACGAAAAGATCCGGCAATCCGTCTCCATTAATATCACCGGCGGCCAGGCCGGAGTTACTGGTGTCCCGAATGATTTCGCCGATGATGGCCTGATATTTTCCGCTGGGCACCAGCCCGGTGTCCTTGGGCTGCAGCTGATGAAATCCAGCCCGGCCTTGATCCGGCACGTTCAGGGGGGTTATTTTCACAGCGAGAGAGGCGACCAACAGTGCGTTAAAACAAAGCCACGCGCACAGGCTTTGGGCGAGGGGATGCCGGATTGGGTTCATCAGGGCGGTTGTAACAACCTCGGCGGGAAAAGACAATTCGCTTTATCGGTTCAGCCTTTTCTGTTAACCCAAGCGCCGCATGGATGAGGCACCCAACACACGACCGGGCTGGGCTCTGGCATTAGCGGCCGCGGGCGTACTGTTGCTGGTGCTTGCCGGGTTGTTCAGCCCGATCTTCTCCGGCGAATCCATTCTCCATACCGAGGGCCGCACGGTGGAAGAATGGGATCAGCATTTTGCCGAAGGCCCATGGGATTCTCAAGCCGGGCTGGGGGCACCCCGGGGGAGCGCGCCGCCGGGATTCACCGGATGGTTCCGGGAACTTTGCAAACTCACGCCGGATCCCACGGCGAACTATGCCAATTATTATCCGCCCGCCTGCCTTTTCCTGCTGGGGATGGCCGCGTGGTTTTGTTTTCGACAACTGAAATGCAGCGGTCTCATTTGCGGAATGGGTGCGCTGGCTGCCGCCTTGAACGGCGTGTTCCTTTCGCACACCGTGGAATTTTCCGGCGGACTAGCCGTGACCGGCGCGGCTTTGTTTGTAGCACTGGCCATGATCGTGCGGCGCCGCTTGCAATGGCCGGGCGCGTTGGTGGCCGGGCTGGCTCTGGGAATGGGCCTGCTGGAAACAGGCGCCGCCGGGCTTCCGCTAGTGGGCACCATCGTGGTACTGGCGCTTCTGCTGCCACCGGCGGAGGGGAATCGCTTTACGCAAAAGCGCTTGGCTTGCATAAGCCTCATCCCTGTGGCCGCAGCCGCGGTGGCTTGGCCAATTTGGATTTTTCCGCAACTCTTCGAACCTTCCATCGGGCTGCGCCAAGCCGCCGCTCAAGGGTCGATGGATCTGCTGACCCTTCCCGTAGCCGGCTTGTATGGCTATCGGTTGGATGTGGCGGACAACACCCAACATTGGGGCAACCTGGTCGACAGCCATTCTCACGCTTATGCGGGGGCGCTCGTATTACTAGTGGCGGCTTGGGCGCTGGCGCACGCGATGCGCAGGGAGCAATCATTTTCGCGTCATGATAAAACACGCGCTCTCATATTCAGCGCCGTCGTGTTGGTGCTCCCGTGGGTGGCGTGGAATAGCCATTGGCAGGCCTTGTTCAGTGTGTGTTTGCTGGCGTTGTTTGCCCTCGGCCTAAAAGGATTGGATGAATGGCACACCACCGAGGCGCATGAAAAAACCCGCGCGTTTGGCAGTGGCGGATTTAACTCAGCCTGGCGCATCGGGTCATTTGGAGTACTGGCGCTGGCCACGCTGGGATTCACAGTGTACAGCAACCGTTCCGAGAAATTGGCCGCATGGATTCTGCAAAAAAATCCCGGCGCGTTGCCGACGGAGGCTGCCAGTTTGGCCAACGCGAGCACGTTTCAGGCGGGGTTGTTTGTGCTGTTCCTGTTCCTATCCATCGGAGTGCTTACAGGATGCAGCGTGGTGCGGTGGCAACGATCATCCCGCACTCTCGGCCTGTTGGTTTTGGGTTCGGTGTTGCTGCTGGATCTGGGTCGGTCGGGTAATCCTTTCCTTCGCTTTGATCAATTTGATGCCCCAGCTATTGGGGAACCGATGGCCAAACGCTTGGAGGAACACACCACGCGCGGCCGGGTGGCTTTGCTGAACCAATATCAACTGCTGAACCGGTATCCGCTCGATCACGCGG
>JAPYPT010000313.1:4745-5614 GCA_029937535.1 Alphaproteobacteria bacterium | reverse complement strand
CCGGGCCGCACCTGGCGGCTATCCGCCGTCAGCCCAACAATCTCCCTATCCGCCAATTGGCTCACGTGTCCCTCCATAAGGTCAATTAACCGCACTGTTCCGTTTCCGGCTGAATAGCGGCTGGGCCATGGCCTGCTTGATGGTCGCCGCCCCGTCGTCCACGGGCTGTACGCCAAGGATCGGCGCGATCCGGCCGATGACGCGGCCAACCAGGGGCGCCGCCGTCCAGCCGGCCCCGGCAAAACCATGGGTCTCGGCATCACCTTGAGGTTCGTCGAGCAGCAAATAGACGACGTATTTCGGTTTCGTCATGGGGAACGCCGCGACAAAGGATGAGATCAGGGCCTTGCGGCGATATCCCCCCACGCCGGCCTTTTCCGCCGTGCCGGTTTTGCCGCCAACCAAATATCCCGGCGCCTGGGCCTTGCGCCCCGTGCCTTTTTCGACCACCGCGCGCAACAGCCGGCGAAGCTGGTCCGAGGTCCGTTCGCTAATCACTTGAACGCCCACGACGCGCTCGCCCGGCTTTCGCTTGAGCAAGGTGGCGGGCAGCAAAACGCCGCCGTTGACCATGGCCCCGAAGGCGGAGGCGAATTGTACCGGCGAGACCGCCAAGCCGTGGCCATAGGCCGCCGTCATGGTGGAGATATCGCCCCAACGGGCCGGGCTGATGGGGGTGCCGACCTCGGGCAATTCCAAACGGGGCCGGCTCAACAGACCGAAGCGGCCAAGGTACTTGCGCTGCCCGTCGCGGCCCACATCCAGGGCCATCTTGGCGGCGCCGATGTTGGAGGAATAGATCAGAATTTCCGGCACCGAGAGCCAGCGCTTTTTGGGGTGGCTGTCACGGATGGTGAAGCGGGCAACAC
>JAPYPT010000313.1:0-4735 GCA_029937535.1 Alphaproteobacteria bacterium | reverse complement strand
GGGCAACACGGATCGGCTTGCTGGCGTCGTAACCGCCGCGCAGCTTGGTGGCGCCGCTGTCCAGGGCCATGGCCACGGTCAGAACCTTGAAGACCGAGCCGAGTTCATAGACCCCCTTGGTGGCGCGGTTGAAGCGGGACAGGGCGGGCGCCGCCGTGGGGTGGTTGGGATCGAAATCCGGCAGGGAAGTCAGGGCCAGAATTTCACCGGTATCGGCGTCCATCACCAACCCGGCCGCCCCCGCCGCGCGGAAGCGGGCCATGGCCGCCGTTAATTCGTCGCGCAGTACATGCTGCACCCGGCTATCGAGGGACAATTGCAGGGCCTTGCCTTGCGGACCACGGTCGCGCATATCCTGGTCGAAGAATTTTTCGATACCGGAGATGCCATTGCCATCCACATCCGTGAAGCCGAGGACGTGGGATTCCAGCGGTCCATGGGGATAGATACGACGCTGTTCGTTGCGGAAATGCAGCCCTGGAATACCAAGATCATTGACCGCGGCCTGTTGCGAGGGCGTCAGGTTCCGCTTCAACCAGACGAAGGCACGGCCCGTGGCCAGGCGTTCCCGCACCGCCGACGGGCTCAAACCGGGCAGGACCCGCACCAGACGCCGGGCCGCCGTCTCGCCATTGGGCACCACCCTGGCATCGGCATATAACGAGGCCGTCATCAGGTTGGTCGCCAGCAAAACGCCGTTGCGATCCAGGATATCGGCCCTGCCCGCCATGGACCGGCTCGGCGCCGGAGACACAAAGGCCAGGGTCTTGCCTGGTTCGCGGATAACCGTCAGTTCGAACAGGCGGCCAGCCAGGACGCTGAAGCATACAGTGAAAACCAGGGCCACGGTCAAAAGCCGGGTGTGGCCCACGCGGATCGCCTGGGCCTTGCTGCCGATCAGATGTGCCGCGTTTTCCACACCATCATCAAGAGCGTCATCAAAAGCGTTTTTGGTGGCATCGTTGGCTATCATTGCGGCGCCCTCTCGCGTTCAGCCAGAACGATCCGGCTACCGTTACGCGGTTTGACCGGCTTCGATCCCGGCACGGGGGGCTGCGGGGTCTGTTCCGGGTCAGGAACCGCCGCCGCTTCGCCGCCGCCTTCCCCACCGCCCGGCTGATCAGGCGTTTTTAGGGGCAGGCCAGCCAATTGACCAATTTGCCCTGGCGTCACATCACCCAAATCAAGGTGCCGGCGGGCCAGGGCCTGCAGGCGGGAGGGTTGGTTCAGGTAGCTCCATTCCGCCGCCAGAATACGGCCGTTGTGACGGTTTTCCTCCAGCTGGGTCGATGCGGCGGCCAGGCGCCGCTCCAATTTCTGGACCTCCGACTCAAGACGGTAGAGGCCCAGGGATACGGCCAGAACCAGCAACAGGACAATGATGGTAATGGGCCATCTCATGCCGCCACCTCGCTTTCAGGCGGCATCGCCTCCGTTCGCTGGGCGACCCGCAGCCGGGCCGAACGGGCCCGGGGGTTGGCGGCAATCTCTTCCGCCGTCGGTTTCACGGCGCCCCGCCGGTGCAATTTGAACGTCGCGGGACGGTTGTCATTGCTGGGCGGGCGGTGACGCGAACCCTGGGGCCGCAGCCCGGCGCGATCAGAGAGGAATTGCTTAACCTCCCGGTCCTCGAGCGAATGGAAGGAGACCACGGCCAGCCAGCCTTGCGGCGCCAGCAACCGTTCCGCCGCGCGCAGGCCAAGGCGCAGCTCGTCTATTTCGCTGTTCACATAGATGCGCAAGGCCTGAAAGGTGCGCGTGGCGGGATGAATGCGCCCGGACCCGCCGACCGCCTTGGCAACGATTTCAGCCAGCCGCCCGGTCCGTTCGATGGCCGCGTCCTGGCGGGCGCGGATAATGGCGCGGGCCACGGCGCGGGAGCGGCGCTCGTCACCGAATTGATAGATGATATCGGCCAGATCGTCCTGGTCCCGGCTGTTGACCACGTCCGCCGCACTTTCCCCCGATTGCGACATGCGCATATCCAAGGGACCATCGGCGGCGAAGGAAAAACCGCGCGCGGGTTGATCAAGTTGCATTGAGGAGACGCCCAAATCCAGGGCCACGCCCTGCACCCGGGCGGCGCCGACCTCGGCCGCCAGTTCCGCCATCTGGGAGAACCGCCCCTGGATCAGGGTCAGTCGATCCGGATAACGCGCGACAACCTTCGCGCCCTCGGCAATTGCGTCGGGATCCCGGTCGAACGCGATCAACCGGCAGTCGGCTGCATCCAGGATTGCCTGGGCATAGCCGCCGGCGCCAAAAGTGCCATCCACGTAGTTGCCGCCATCGAGGGGCGCCAGCGCATCAACCACTTGCGCCGCCATGACGGGAACATGCGGGCCACGGGGGCTATGGGATTTGGCGGTCATGTGCCGGCTCCCGTGCTATCGCGGCGTTGCAGCTCGAACTGAGCGGCCTGATCCCTGGCCCGCTCCGTCGCCTCGACCTCGTAGGCCTCATAAGCTCCGGGCGCCCAAATCTGGAAAGTTCCGCCACGGCCGGCAAAGGTGGCCATGGTGGTGATGCCCGCATGGGCTAGCAATGGTTCCGGCAGCAGGATACGGCCGGCGGTATCGAATGGCAGGCGGTGAGATTTGGTCAGGATTGCGGTGGCGAGATCACCATAATCATCGGAGAACGGATTTAAGGAATCGATGCCATCGGATAATTGCCGAATGCGGTCGATATCACAGGCGTCCACGGCGCCATTGGTATTGGGCGAGGGGAAAGCCACGACGCCGGCGAAGGTGTCGGAAGTCAGGTCGGCGCGGAACGAGGCCGGCACGGAGACCCGTCCCTTGCCATCCACCTTGTTATCGAACCGCGACAAAAACAACGCCACGACAGTTCTCCAGACCTTGTTCATTCTTCGCCATCGCGGCTGCGATTGCCGGCACATTGCCATAATCCACACCACGATAACCAACATTGGGTTTTTATGGGATATCATGCCTTTTTATGCCCGTCAATGACTTCCAAACAAAAAATTCAAGGCCTTGAAGTCAAAGTCGCGGGTCGTGAAGTGCTCCATCAAGTGCCATGGGCGACCAATTCGTACATGGTCCATGAATTCGCGGAGCAATTTAGGGAAACAATAAGGCGAGAGTTTGTTCGAGTTATGTTCTTATTCGAACATTTAGGATATTGCGGCCTGAATGAAGGGCGCCAGACGGCCTGTAAGCCGGGTTCTGTCCACGCCACGGCCCATATTTGGCGGCGCTGAACGGTCATTCATCTAGGACGCCCGTTGCCGGACGCCTCGTGCAACCTACCCGGACGGCGGCGCGAACACGCCTGCCGGGCCAAGTCACGGCAAATGCCGAAACCCAGCCCAACGCGCCATCCCTATTCGGTTTTGCTCCCGGTGGGGTTTACCATGCCGCCGCTGTTACCAGCCGCGCGGTGCGCTCTTACCGCACCCTTTCACCCTTGCCACGCCCGAAGGCGCCGGCGGTTTGCTTTCTGTGGCACTTTCCCTGGGGTCGCCCCCGCCGGGCGTTACCCGGCACCGTTTTTCGTGGAGCCCGGACTTTCCTCCCCCATCCCCAATCAAATGAAATGGCGATGGCGGCGACCGTCCAGCCGTCTGGCGAAGACAAAATGGGCGCTTCAACTGATTTGGTCAAGCAGTCCCGTCAGCAACCCCATACATTCATCGTCCATGACGCCATCGACCTTTTCAGGGCGCCAATGACGTTGAAAGGCCGCCGCGCAGGCCCTCGCGCCGGCGCCGGGAACATCGTAGCCGAATTGGGCCAAGTCCCCGTCCATGGCGCCCGCTACGGGACGGGGCCATAGGCCGATCCCCGCCGCCGCCAATGACGCCCAATCGAAGAGTTCGCCTGGGTCCTGCTTGCGGGCCGGGGCCACGTCCGCATGGCCCAGCACGTGATGACCGGGAATGGGATGGCGGGCGAGAATATCCAAGCAAAGCTCAATGAGGGCATCCATTTGCCTAGGTGGGAACGCGCGGTAGCCGAATTCGTGGCCTGGATTAGCCAGTTCGATACCGATGGCGCGGCCGTTGATGTCGGAATGCCCGGCCCAGCAACTGAGGCCCGCATGCCAGGCCCGCCGCCCCTCGGGCACCAGGGCGGAAATGGCGCCGTCCTCGTCGATCAGATAATGGGCGGAAACCTTGGCCGCTGGATCGCACAGCCGCCGCAATGCCTCTTCCGCGTTCCGCATGCCGGTATAGTGGAGCACCAACATATCGATCATGCGGCCCGCCGGGCGGGCATCGTGGTTGGGCGAGGGCCGCTGAGCGATCACCCCAGCAGGGCCTCCGCCCGTTCCAAGTCTTCCGGCCGGTTGGCGTTAAAGAACGGATCGATGGGTTCCACCGGCCAATCCACATGCACCACGGCATGGCGGGCCGTCCACAGATCGATCTTGCGCATCTCCTCATCCGCCATGGCCCGGCGCAGATCGTCCGCCAGATCCACATCCCAAAGACCGATCGGCGGATGGCTGCGTCCGCCAGAACGGGCACAGGCAATCCGGGCCCCGCCCTTGGCCGCCACCAGGCGGGCGCACAAATCCAGTGGCAGGAACGGGCCGTCCGTGGGCACGGACAGCATCATTGTCACCCCAGGCCGTTCCGCCCGTAACCATTCCATGCCGGTCAGAATGCCGGCCAGTGGTCCGGCCATGCCGGGAAAACCATCGGCCACCACGGGCAGGCCGAAATCCGCGAAGCGGGCGCCGTCGCCGTTGGCATTCAGGATCAGTT
>JAPYPT010000512.1 GCA_029937535.1 Alphaproteobacteria bacterium | reverse complement strand
CGCAGAGGCAGCTGCCAGCCTCGGTCCGGGATTGGCTGTCCCTGCAGCGCCGCCGCTCCGTGCTGCCGGGCCCGGACGGCCTGTTGGTGGAGGGGTTTCCCCGTGGCGGCAAGCATTACCTGGTCTGCTATCCGTTCGAGGGCCGCCTGGCGCATCAGACCCTGGGCATGCTGCTGACAAGGCGCATGGAGCGGGCGGGCCACCGGCCATTCGGCTTTGTCGCGTCTGAATATGCGCTGGCGGTGTGGAGCCTGAACCAGGTGGAGGACGTGGACCCCCTGTTTGGCGAGGATATGCTGGGCGACGATCTGGAGGAGTGGTTGGCGGAATCCAACCTAATGAAACGCACCTTCCGCAATGTCGCCCTGATCGCCGGGCTGATCGACCGCCGTCATCCAGGCCAGGAGAAAACCGGCCGGCAGATGACCTTTTCCTCCGACCTGATTTATGACGTCCTGCGCAAATACGAACCCGATCACATCCTGCTGCGGGCAACCCAAGCCGACGCCGCCACGGGCCTGTTGGACATCGGCCGCCTGGGCGCAATGTTGAACCGGATCCAGGGCCGCATCGACCATCGCCGCCTGGAACGGGTCTCACCCCTGGCCGTCCCCCTGATGTTGGAGATCGGCAAGGAAGCAGTCCACGGCGACAGCATGGAAGAGCTGTTGAGCGAGGCGGCGGAAAGTTTGATCGAGGAGGCCAGCCGGCTCATTTAAGCGGCGGTCGGGCGGCGAGGCAAAATAACAGCCGCGTAAAACGCCGAACGCCCCGACCGATATGTACATCGGCCGGGGCGCTCTTGGGCTTGTAACATCCTAAATGGGGGACTGCGTTAGGCTGCCTTGACGTCCTTCAGGAAGGTGCCAACGTTTTGCTTCAGGCTCTCGGATTGGCTCAAGAGATCCCTGGCGGCCACCAACACCTCGCCGGCGGACTTGCCGGTTTCCGATGTCGCCTCGTTGACGCCACTGATATTCTTGTTGACCTCCTCGGTGCCGTTGGAGGCCTCTTGCGCGTTGCGGCTGATCTCGCCGGTGGCCGCGCCCTGCTCCTCGACCGCCGCGGCGATGGTGGAGGAGATTTCGGAGATCTTGCCGATGGTCGATGCGATGTTCTCGATCACCGTCACGGCCTCGCCGGTCGCCCCTTGAATGGAGGCGATTTGTCCGCCGATCTCTTCCGTCGCCTTGCCCGTTTGCGTGGCCAGGTTTTTCACCTCGGATG
>JAPYPT010000312.1 GCA_029937535.1 Alphaproteobacteria bacterium | reverse complement strand
AAATGCCGGCGCCATCCATATACGCGGACGGCGCCGGCGGCGGCCTCGTACTAGGCCGATGTTTTCTACGGTACGCTACTCAAAACACAACTAATTACTGTTTTTTACTATTACTTAAACAACAATCAAAATGTTACTATAATACATAAATATTACCTTATTGATCGATATTGTAACAATTATGTATAACTAAATTGACTATAGTTCATGTATAGATAAAGAATAACTGGATATCAATAGGTAATGTCAATTTATCATGACTGCGTCAATCCGTCGCGCGCGACCGCCACGAGTAGACATTAAAGGAAATTGCCGTCTGCAACTAACTTGGCGCTATGGCAAAGGGTGCGATGCGGCGGACATTTTCATCCAGGCGCAGGCGGTGATTGAGCGGCGGGTGGGCGCGTTGGGAGCAATCCAGCCGTTCGCAGACCCGGCAGGACACGCCCACATCCGTGGCTGCCTGATTGCTTTTTAAATCCATGGCGTCGCCGTAAACCAGATGGCGGGCCTGTCCCAGGTCGCAGCCCACGGCGACGGCGAGACGGGGCTGGCGGCCGCGGTGGCCGCCCAGGATCGGATCCACGGTGCGCGCCATGGTCAGAAACGCACTGCCGTCGGGCATGCGGGCCTGTTGGGTATGGATGCTGCCCGGGCCGGCGAAGGCATCGTGGATCACCCAGCGCGGACAGGCGCCGCCAAAGCGGGCGAAATGAAAGCCGGCGCCGCTGAGGCGCTTTGAGATATTGCCCGCATGGTCGATGCGGATAAAGAAAAACGGCACGCCGCGGGCGCCCTTGCGCTGCAACGTGGTCAGGCGGTGGCAAACCTGCTCAAAGCTGACACCAAACCGGTTTTGCAGTATTTCCAGGTCGTATCGCAGTTCCTTGGCGGAGGCGAGGAAAGCCTCATAGGGCATCAGCACCGCGCCGGCGAAATAACCAGCCAGACCAATTCTGAAGAGCTTTTCGGCATCGGGGGAGGATAAACCGGCTTTCCCCACCAGGCGGTCCAGCAGTTCGCCCTGGGAGGAGATGGCCAATTGCACGGCCATTTGGAAATGCCGCCCCGAAGGGGACAGTAATTCCGACAGCAGGACACGGCGGCGGTGAAAATCATAGCGGCGCAGGGTTTCACCCATGATGTCCACGGGCATGATCTTGGCGCCAATGCCGTGTACCGTTTGCAGATGCCGGGCCAGTCCTTGATAGAGGTCATCGCGCTCCAGCCCGGCATCCTGCCACAACGCCTCGGCCGCGGTCTCCAGTTCCGGAAAATGATTGGACTGGGATTGCTGATAATCGCGCACTTCCTCTATGGGAAACACCTGGGTGTCGAGGCCTTGAAGTTTGATGGGATCGGCCAGGCGTTCGATCAGGGCCTGGGTATCCTCCCGCATGTCCGCATAGGCTTTGTATAGGTTCATCACCGCCTGGGTCGCGGCGGGGGAGACCTCGGCCACTTCGCGGATTTCCTGCTCCCGCACCTTTTGCCCCTCGAATAGCGGATCGGAAAAGACTTCCCGCAGGCCGGCCGCCAGGGCGGCGGCATCATCCTGGGCGAATTCCCGCAGATCTATGGGAAATACCTGGCCCAGCCGGAACAGCAGCGGCACCGTGACCGGACGCTGGTTATGTTCGATCAGATTGAGATAGCTGGGCGATATCTCCAGCATTTCCGCCATCTCCGTCTGGCTGAGATTTTGTTCCTGGCGGTAGCGCCGCACCTTGTGGCCCAGCATGGCCTTTTTCTCTACGGACATCGGCCCCTCCGAGGTTCAATTCAATCCATATAATTTACAAATTTTACAAAATTACAAGAATAAAATTTGCAAAATTTTCGATATGACACTTTTCCAGTTGCCTTCACCCCACCGAGCCGGCATATCACTACCCAAGGGCAATGCAATATCACCTAAACCCTTATAGACGCCCTATCAGTGGCGTATTGAGTAACAGGAGACGGACATGACAGAGACGATTGACCAGTTGGTTTCGGCCCCGGAAGGCCGCTTTGACGACATCCAGAGAGACTACAATGTTGAAGATGTGAAAAAACTTCAAGGCTCTGTCAAAATTGAATACACCCTGGCCCGCCAAGGCGCGGAAAAGCTATGGAAGCTGCTGCAGAGCGAGGACTATGTCCATTCCCTGGGCGCCATGACCGGCAACCAGGCCATGCAGATGGTGCGCGCCGGCCTCAAGGCGATTTATCTCTCGGGCTGGCAGGTCGCCGCCGACAGCAATAACGCCGGCGCCATGTATCCCGACCAGAGCCTCTATCCCGCCGATAGCGGACCGGATCTGGCCAAGCGCATCAATAAGACCCTGCAACGCGCCGATCAGGTTCAGACCATGGAAGGGGCTGGCGATATTGACTGGTTCGCGCCCATCGTGGCCGATGCCGAAGCCGGCTTTGGCGGTGTCCTGAATGCTTTCGAGATCATGAAGGCCTATATCGAGGCCGGCGCCGCCGGCGTGCATTTCGAGGATCAACTGGCCTCGGAAAAGAAATGCGGCCATATGGGCGGTAAGGTTCTGATCCCCACCCAACAACACGTGGCCAACCTGAAGTCCGCCCGCCTGGCGGCCGATATCATGGGTGTGCCCACCATCATCCTGGCCCGCACGGATGCCGATAGCGCCAAATTGCTAACCTCCGATGTGGACCCGCGAGACCGTGACTTCATCACCGGTGAACGCACGGCGGAAGGTTTTTATCGTCACAAGGAGGATGAAGGCGAGGGCATGCGCCGCTCCATCGCCCGCGGCCTGGCCTACGCGCCTTATTCGGATCTGTTGTGGATGGAGACATCGACACCGGATTTGGAGCAGGCCAAGACCTTCGCCGAGGCCATTCGCAAGGAGTTCCCGAACCAGTTGCTGTCCTATAACTGTTCGCCCTCGTTCAACTGGGCGGCCAACCTGGACAAGGACGATATCGCCCGGTTCCAGCGCGAGATCGGTGCCATGGGCTACAAATATCAATTTGTCACCCTGGCCGGCTTTCACAGCCTCAATCATTCCATGTTCGAATTGGCCCAGGGCTACCGCGACCGCGGCATGGCGGCTTATTCGGAATTGCAGAATGCCGAGTTCGCTTCGGAAGCCACCGGTTACAGCGCCACGCGCCATCAACGGGAAGTGGGCACGGGTTACTTCGATCTGGTCAACCAGACCATCATGGGGGGAACGTCTTCAACCACGGCGCTGACGGGCTCCACTGAATCCGAACAATTCCAATCCGAGGGCCCAGAGCAACCGGAGCAACCTGCACAGGCGGCGGAGTAATTTCGAGCAAGAGGTTTAAGTAGCGTACCAGCGTAATGTAAAGCGTACCGGATCGGTGTCCCGCCCCCAAACGGGTCACTTGTCCACTAGATTGAGATACCTAACCTTCGGGCCGCCACCGCTGCTTATGCTGCGGGGCGGCCCTTTTTTTTCCGGCGCGGCTCAATGACCAAGTACGGCATGTTGATTGAACGGCTCTGTCCGGGTAAGCATGGTGGCTATGAAAGCCTTATCCCGCCTTTGTCTTCTGCCCTTGTTGGCCGTGGGCGTGGCCGCTTGCGACAGCGGCCCGTTGTTACGGGACAACTATTTGGGACAAAGCATCCTCGAACCTGATTTGCGGCCCCGTCGGGTGCAGCGGGACGAACAGGGCAATCCCATATTACAGGCGGATGAATCGTCCCTGGCGGATTATTGGCGGCAGTTGATGAGCCGATAAGTTATTCCGTCAGTTGAAGATACGATAGAGCACCGTGCCCCTGGCCACCAACCGGCCCGTGGTGCAGTCGGCCACTTCAATATCGTTCCAGTACATTTCGTTGTCCCGGTAGCCGACATTGCCATAGGCGACCAGATCGGTTTTGCCCGGTGGGGCCAGGACCTGGGCCTGAATGGACGGCGTGGAGGCCTTGAATTTCCCCAGGCCCGTGATGGACCACGAACACATGGCCCCGGCTGTGTCCAGCAGGGCCAAGGCGGCGCCTTCATGCAAGCCGCCGCCCAGGTCGCCATTACTGTCCCGCCAGGGCATGATCAGGCGCACCTGGCCGTCGCGCATGAAGTCCATGGCGATGCCGCGGCCCGAGATGAACGGATTGGCCCCGATGCGATCGCCCATGAAGCCGGGATCAACCTCGCCATGATCGCCGCCCGCTTTGGGCGTGGCCACGCCCTCCCGGCCCTGGCGGCCGCGCACGGCGATGGAACAATTTGCGATGGCCTTGCCCTCGTCCGTGGTCACGTCGACCGCCATGAAGCATAATTCCTTGCCCCGGCGCAGCAGCCGCGCCGTGGCCGTGATGTCCTCGCCGATGGCGGCGGCCAGATAGTTGATCTGAAAATCCATGGTGTGCCAGGGCCCGGTCTCGGGTCCGAGGAGGTGGCGGGCCAGGGCATGGGCGGCGGTGACCGAGGCGGAGGCGGCGACGCCGCCATGCAGGGCGTCGCCGGGATTGGCGTTGGCGGCGGCGAACGGCAATCGAATAGCAGCCGAATCATCGGTAAGCTTCGCCAGGGTCATGCCCAGGGCTACGGCGTAAGGGGATTGATCGACCCAATCTTTGATATCGTCACTCATTTTTTCGGCTCGTCCTTCAGGCTAAATTGGGAATCAGACAGGAATGGATGGATTCCTCGTTCGGGATCTCCCGCGCCAGGACCTGGATGGCGCGTTCGGCCTGGCGCAGATCAAAGTTGTGCGTGTGCATCAACTCCAGCGGCGCGGTCCCGGACTCGATCAGGTTGATGGCCTTCTCGTAACCGGTTGCGGTCACGCCGATCACGCCCTTGATGGTGATCTCCTTCATCATGATCTTGTCGGAGACGAAACCGGGGATGTTCTTGTAGCCCTTCATGCCGGCCAGCACGATGGTGCCGCCCGAACGCACATAGCTCAAGGACTCCGCCACGGGTTCCACGGCGTAAGAGGTAACATCGACGACAATATCGGCGCCCTTGCCCCCGGTCAGTTCCTTGATCCGCTGCTTGGCGTTTTCGTTGTCAACGTCGATGGTGTGATGGGCGCCGAAGGCCCTGGCAATGCGCAGCTTCTCCGCATCCGCCGCCAGACCGGTGACGATGATCTTGGACGCGCCCGCATCCTTGCAGGCCAGGACGGATGCCAGCCCCCGCTGGCCGGGGCCGAGGATGACCACGGTATCGCCGGGTCCCGTTCCCGGCACCTCCACGGCCCAGCGGTAACCGGCGCCAAGGGGGTTGAACATCACGGCGATTTCCGGGGCCAGGTTCTTGTCCATTCTGTGGACGATGGAATTGCCGTGCACGAACATATATTCCGAATAGGCCCCCCACAGGCCCGGTTCGTCGCTGAGCGGGATGTAGGAATAGATCCGCCGCTCGTCGCACAGATGATAGCGCCCGCCCAGGCACTCGGAACAGAACCGGCACGACAGCATGGTCTCCACCGCGATGCGGTCGCCCACATCGACGCCCCAGCGCCGGGCCGCGCGGTCGCCGATGGCCTCGACAATGCCCAAGGGTTCGTGCCCCGGCACCGCCGGCATGGGCGCGCGGATGACGCCTTCGTATTGTTCATAGTCGCTGCCGCAGATGCCGCAGGCCTCGACCCGCAGCAGGGCGCTGTCTTCGTCGATCTCGGGGATCGGCAGACTTTGTGCC
>JAPYPT010000311.1 GCA_029937535.1 Alphaproteobacteria bacterium | reverse complement strand
TCGATCTTAAAGGTTTTAGCGCATGTCGCGTTCAATTGAACGCGACATGCGCTAGCGCGTTTTCAACTAACATTGAAAATGCTCTAAGCGGCGGAAGATTTCTCCATTACGGCACCGACTTCGTGCCGCACCAGATCGCCCCAGGCGTCAAGAAATCGTCCTACATCGGTCGCTTCCGAGGACCAACCGAAACTGACCCGCAACGCCGTGGTCGAAATATCGGGATCGACAGCCATGGAATCGAGCACGTGCGACGGCTCCACCTTGCCCGCCGAACAGGCCGAACCGGCGCTGACCGAGACGCCGGCCAGATCCAGCGCCATCAATTGTCTGTCGCTGCGCACGCCAGGCAGAGAAAAATTGCTGGTATTTGGCAAACGCGGCGCCCCTTCGCAAAAAATTCTCGTGGCAGGCGATAAGGCCTTGATCTCGGCCTCCAGGGCATCCCGGTAGCCCATTAATCTGGCGGTTTTTTCATCCAGCGTATCCGCCGCGATCCGTGCCGCCACGCCAAGCCCCGAGATGGCAGCGACATTTTCCGTGCCCGCGCGCAATCCATGTTCCTGCCCGCCACCGGTAATGAGACTATCGAGCGGCGATGTGCCGTATCGCACCAATGCGCCGATCCCTTGCGGTCCGCCGATCTTATGGCCAGACAAGGCAAGATAATCGACCCCCCAGGCCCTGATATCGACCGGGATCTTTCCCACTGCCTGAACCGCATCACAATGAACAAGGCCGCCGTGGCGATGCACTAATTCCGAAATTTCGGCCATGGGCTGGAGGACGCCGGTTTCGTTGTTGGCGGCCATGACACAGACCAGGGCGGGTTCTTCGTCCTCGGCCAGCAACGTCTCCAGGCCGCGCATATCCACAAGACCGTCTTCATCGACGGGAATAAGATCGCTATCGAGGCAACGGGTGAGCACGGTTTTTAGCACCGCCGCGTGTTCGGTCGGTGAAACCAGGACCCGGCGGCGCCCGGCGCCCATGATCACCATATTGTTCGATTCCGATCCGCCACTGGTGAACACTACCTCTGCCGGGGCCGCGCCGACCAGATTGGCAACGGAGTCCCGTGCGTCATCGATCAGCTTCCGCGCGGCGCGGCCATTGGCATGAATGGATGACGGGTTCGCCCCGGTTAAACCCATGGCCCGAACGACGGCATCTATCACTTCGGGAAGCGGCGGCGTGGTGGCGTTATGATCAATATAGATCGTCTTATCCATAATCTTTCAGGCTCCGATCCTTAAGGCTCCTTGACGGCAAAACGGCATAGCCAAGATGCGGCCCAATGATGGATGGCGCGCCCGTATTCGAAATCAGTCCGACCAACTCCGTCCGGTGATATGAAAGCACCGTCCGGTCAAGGGCTTGCCTCGCCGCATATGCCTAATTCTTATGATATCCCCGGTCTGGGAGATAAACTTTGCAAATTCGGTGAATATGACGTTGAATTTAGGATTTTTTTTCTAAATTTAGAATAATTTTAGAATAAATTTTCTATACTGGAATGCACTGATTTGCGTAATCGCCTGTACTCGCCGGGGTAATGGGCATGATCTTTTCTCTCCGCTGTCCCCCGCGTCGCTTGCCCGCCAGCGGGTCCCGGTTATGATTGAGCCTTTCTTCCACGGCATGCAAGGGCAGGGTTCGCCATGAAGGATTTGCTAGCGGGCATCGAGATTCTGGAGATCGGCGTCATGACGCCGGGCAAATTCGCGGGCTGCCTGATGGTCGGCTGGGGCGCTCGGTCGCTCCGCATCGAGCGTCCGGGCATCGGCACGGACACAATCACCGACGAGGATTTGCTGCTTAACCGGGGCAAGCGTTCTATGCTGCTGGATCTGCGCTCGGCATCCGGGCGGGAGGTGATCCACCGCCTTGCCGCCAGGGCCGACGTGGTGATCGAGGGCCACCGGCCGGGCGTGGCGGAACGTCTCGGCATTGATTGGGAGACGCTGCACGGACTTAATCAACGGCTGGTCTATTGCTCGATCTCCGGCTTTGGCCAGGACGGCCCGGACCGTCTGCGTCCCGGCTATGACCTGATCTTCCAGGCGGCGACGGGGCTGTTGGGGGCGACGGCGCCGCCAGGGGCGGAACCCGGCCTGCCCGCGACTTTTGCGGCCGACGCCGCCACCGGGCTTGCCGCCGCCTTCACAATTTCGGCGGCGCTGCGCAAGGCGGCGGTCGAGGGCGCGGGCACGTATATCGATCTGGCCATGCAGGACGTGGCCTTTTCCATGCTTGCGGTCTCCCACGGCACCTTGCGCCCCAATGACGGCCAGGCCGTGCGTGCGCCGAGTGCGTCCTACAATGTCTACAAAGCAGCGGACGGACGCCACATCGCCATCGCCGCCGCCCGGCCGGCCTCCTGCCGGGCACTGTTCGAGCACCTGGGCCGCGCCGATCTGGCCGAACGCGGCATGGCGCGGGGCGACGGGGAGGCGATGGCGTTTCTGGCTGGCGCGTTCGTGGCCAAAACCGCCGATCAATGGGTGGCGGAGCTTGGCGCCCTCGATATCGAGGTTTCGTTGGTGCGCGCACCGGTGGAAGCTTTCGACGACCCCCAACTTCTGGCGCGGGGCATGGTCATGGCATCGGAACACCCAGAGGCCGGGCCGCTGCGCCAGATCAATGCCCTCGCGGGAGGGGGATCGTCCGAGCTTGATCCAGCGCCCGAAATTGGCCGCGACACGGATGTTGTCATGGCCGAATTGGGATACAGCGAAATTTCGATCGCCAATCTTCGCGGCGAAGGCGCCATCTGAGGGGAATTTTGCGGTCCCCATTGTTGCCGCTATACTAACCGGCAAGGCCGTCCGCAGGAAAGCAGGAACGCATAATATGAACAACGTCCAATACATGCAGCGCATTCGCGATTACTACCGGGGCCAAGGCTACGAGAAACCCTATGTTTGGGCGCATTTCGAGGATGTCCCCTTCACGCCGCTCAAGAAGCCGCTGTCGGAATCCACGGTGACCCTATTTTCCACATCCGATGTTTCGGTCCGCCGGGAAGAGGGCGAGGCGCTGCCGGCGACAGAGACCACGGTGGGCGAGGTTTATTCTGTCCCCTGGGATACGCCGACCGAGACGCTCTATAGCCGTCAGGAGAGTTTCGACCGTCACGCGACCTCGCTGGACGATATCGACTCCTATCTGCCGCTCAACCGCCTGCGGGAGTTCGTCGAGGCCGGACGCATTGGGGCGGTAACGCGCAGTTTCCACAACATCAACCGTGGCTACAGCCAGAAGCTGATGACGGAAACCTCGGCCCCGGCGGCCCTGGCCAAGTGCCGCGAGGAAGGGGCAGACATCGCGATTTTGACCCCCGTCTGACCCGTCTGCCACCAGACCGTGAGTCTGGTCGCACGTCACCTGGAAGAGAACGGCATCCCCACGGTCATCATCGGCGCGGCGCGGGACATTGTCGAACATTGCGGTGTTTCAAGGTTCGTCTTCGTGGATTTTCCCTTGGGCAGCCCCTGCGGCGAACCCTTCGACAGCGAGATGCAGAGCGGGACCGTCGGCGCGGCGCTCGATCTGCTCGAAGCAGCCACGGCGCCCCGCACCACCGTGACCATGCCGCTGACCTGGTCCAAGGGCGAAGGTTGGAAGGATACCGTTTTTACGGCCGAGCAACCCTTCCTTTCGGAAAACCAAGTGAAGAATTGGGAGGCGCGCAAGCAACGTTACCGCGATCAAAAAACACAATAATAAGCGGCGCCGCACGGCTGGCGGCGCCCGGAACATAGAGTTTTGGGAGGAAACATGGCACAGGAAGATTTTACGCGCGGCATGAAGACCGAGCGTATGACGGATATTGCACTTTCATTCAAGAAAACCTGCGCCATGCTTGGCGCCATCGAGTTGGATCTTTTCAGCCATATCGCCGGCGGCGCGGGGACTGCCGCGGAACTGGGCGCGGCCATGGGGATCGAGGCCGAAAAGGCCGACCGGCTGCTCACCGTTTGCAAGGCGATGGATCTAGTCCGCGAGGTCGATGGCCGCCACGTCAACATGAGCGATGTGGAGCGTTATCTGGTGAAGGACAGCCGGACCTATTTCGGTGACTATCTGCTCTACATCTCCCGGCGCGACTATCCCGATTATGACAACGTCGCCGAAAATTTGACCGCCCAGTCCGACGGTGACGGCCGCGACGAGCGGAGCTACCTCAACGCCCTTGCCGATCCGGAAGAAGCGCGGCGTTTCACCGTTGCCGGTTATGAAGCCTCGATCGGGCTGGGTTACAAGCTGGCCAAGGAATATGACTTTTCCCGCTTTGGCCGCTGGCTCGACGTGGCGGGCGGATCGGGCTGCTACGCCATCCCCGCCTGCGAAGCCAATCCGAAACTGGCGGTGACGATCATGGATCAGCCCAACGTCATCGTCATCGCCCAGGAATTCATTGCCAAGCACGGCTTGGAAGCCCGCATCGACACCATGGCCGGAAATTTCCTGGAAACGCCGTTTCCCGAAGGCCACGATCTGGCCTCCTACATCACGCCGTTGCAGGGCTACATGCCCGACGAGATTATCGCCGTGCTGGCCCGGACCCAGGAAGCGTTGAAGCCGGGCGGCGAAATGCTGATCATCGATTACATGCTGGAGGACGACAAGACCGGGCCGCTGGATCCCGCCTTCGTCAATCTTGCCGGGGTGCGCCGGGGCCGCTATCTGGGCCGGGTCAACACCGGCGCGGAGTGGTGCGATTTCCTTGGCCAGGCCGGCTACGTCAATGCCACCGCGCGCTGGTTCACGCCGCATCAACTTGGTCTGATTACGGCGCAAAAGCCGGGTTAAGGGGTTGGATAATTGAAAGCACTTGTCATCGGCGGCACGGGACCAACCGGGCCGTATCTAGTCAACGGGCTCATCGCGCAAGGCTACGATGTCTCGATCATGCATCGCGGCACCCATGACAGCGACCAGATCCCCCGATCCGTCGAGCGGATCATCGGCGATCCGCATTTCCGCGAGACCCTGCGCGAGGCGCTGGATGGCCGGTCCTTCGACCTGATCATCGCCACCTATGGCCGCATCCGCTATATCGCCGAAATCGTCGGGGATTATACCGACCGGTTGATCACGGTCGGCGGGGCGCCGTGCTTCCGTGGGGTGTTGCAGCCCGAAATGCTGAGCCCGGCGGGCCTGCCGGTACCCCTGCCCGAAGAGGCACAGAAAGTTGAGAGCGAGGAGGAATTCCGTTTCGGCTATCTGGTCCGCCTGGCCGAGGAGGCCGTTATGCAGGGCCATGCCGAGGGCCGCTATAGCGCCAGCCATTTTCGCTATCCCGTGGTCTATGGCCCACGGCAAATAACGCCGTCGATTTGGTGGATCATGCGCCGCTTCATGGACCGCCGGCCCTATATGGTACTGCCCGACGGCGGCTTGACCCTGACAAGCCGAGGCTATTCCGAGAACGTTGCCCATGCCGTCCTGCTGGCGGCACAACAACCCGAGGCGGCGGCCGGGCAGATCTACAATTGCGGGGACGAGCTGCAACTAACCATGGCGCAATGGATTGAGGTGGTGGCCCGCGCCATGGACAGCGAGATTGAAATCATCGGCGTGCCCGACAAATATGCCTATCCCGCCCGCGATCTGATGATGTTCCATGGACCTTCGAACCACCAGCTATTCGATCTATACAAAGTAAAATCCGAACTGGGATACCGGGATCTGGTGCCGCCTCTCGAGG
>JAPYPT010000511.1 GCA_029937535.1 Alphaproteobacteria bacterium | reverse complement strand
GTGCAAGTGTGGCACTTCCTGGTGTGAATTGGGCCCGGCATTGGCGAGGATGCGGTAGCCATCGTCGTCCAAACCAGCGGCGGTCGCGACTTTTGCCACGGCGCGGAAAAAGCCGGTGACCTCGTCGTCGGATGCGCCCATGGCGAAATCGACCATACTGACGTAGGGCCCGCGCGGAATAACCAAAATGTGATCCGGCGCTTGCGGATTGATGTCATGGAAGGCCACCGCCCATTCATCTTCGTAGATGAAAGTGCTTGGCACCTCGCCGCGCAAAATTTTGGCAAAAATATTCTGATCATCATATGACATGGCCAAAACTACCCTTTGCGATGTTGTTTTTCGTCGATCCCTGACGTGCCTTCCCGGCGGGCGAGCTCCTGGAAAATGTCGGCCGGCCTCAGGCCCGCATCCGCCCACAGAACCATTAAGTGAAACAACAAGTCCGCTGATTCAGATATCAGGCTTTCACGGCCATCGCTCAGTGCCGCAACCACGGTTTCCACGGCTTCCTCGCCAACTTTGCGGGCGATGCTTGGCGTGCCCTTTTGCAATAAACCCGCCACGTAGCTTTCGTCAGGATCGGCACCCCGGCGGCTTTCAATCGTCGCAAACAATCGTGCGATTACACCGGCAGCGAGCTCGGCAGACTTTTCATCAGGCGGTGTCATGGCATTGTTGTCATGGTTAAGCGGTCCAAAAAATCCCCGGCGCTTCTCGGCCCGAATTTCCCCATGGGTAACAGATATGGGAAACCGTGTCACACCCCCCAATGGGCCCGGGTCGAACTGTAGCCGAGGGGGCCTAGAGGCGGACCGGAATGCCGGCCGCCGCCATATGGGCCTTGGCGTCACCGATGGTGTGCTCTCCGAAGTGAAATATGGAGGCCGCCAGAACCGCCGACGCGTGACCCTTGCGGATTCCGGCGACCAAGTGGTCAAGATTTCCGACCCCGCCTGATGCGATCACAGGAATACTCAGCGCATCGGCAATCGTTTGGGTCGCAGGAATATCAAACCCCTGCCGGGTGCCGTCCCGATCCATCGATGTGAGCAAAATCTCCCCCGCCCCCAAGGTTTCCATTTTGCGCGCCCAAGCGACCGCATCAATGCCGGTCGGCTCACGGCCCCCGTGGGTAAAAACTTCCCAACGTCCGGGGCCCGTGGATTTGGCGTCCACCGCGATGACAATGCATTGCGAGCCAAACTTCTCCGCGGCTTCGCGCACCAACTCAGGCCGGTGCACAGC
>JAPYPT010000310.1 GCA_029937535.1 Alphaproteobacteria bacterium | reverse complement strand
GTCTATGCGCCGCTGTTCCATGGCGCCACCACCATTTTGTTCGAGGGCAAGCCCGTGGGCACGCCGGACGCGGGCGTCTTCTGGCGGGTGATCGAGCAGCACAAATGCGTGGCTCTGTTCACGGCGCCGACCGCCTTCCGCGCCATCCGGCGGGAGGACCCGGAGGGCGTGCTGCTGTCGAAATACGATCTGTCCAAGTTCCGTACATTGTTCCTGGCCGGCGAGCGGGCCGATCCCGATACCATTCAATGGGCCGAGCAGCAGCTGAAAAAACCGGTGATCGATCATTGGTGGCAGACCGAGACCGGCTGGCCCATCGCCTCCAATTGCATGGGCCTGGGCGCCCTGCCCGTCAAATACGGCTCCCCCACCAAGGCGGTGCCGGGATATGACGTGCAGGTGGTCGATGAGGCCTGCAAGGAGGTCCCCCGCGGCACCACCGGCGCCATTGTCGTCAAGCTGCCCCTGCCGCCGGGCTGCCTGCCGACCCTGTGGCAGGCCGATGACCGCTTTATCGAAGCCTATATGGCGGAATTCCCCGGCTACTACAAAACCGCCGACGCGGGCTATCAGGATGAAGATGGCTACCTCTACATCATGTCCCGCACCGACGACATCATCAACGTGGCCGGCCATCGCCTCTCGACGGGCGGCATGGAAGAAGTCTTGTCCGGCCACCAGGACGTCGCTGAATGCGCCGTGGTCGGCGTCGCCGACAGCCTGAAGGGCCAGGTGCCGCTAGGTTTCGTGGTGTTGAAGGCGGGCGTGGAGCGGGACGAAGGCACCATCTGCCAGGAGCTGGTGGCCAAGGTTAGGGGAGAAATCGGCCCCGTCGCGGCCTTCAAAACCTGCACCGTCGTGGCCGGTCTGCCCAAGACCCGCTCCGGCAAGATCCTACGCGGCACCATGGCCGCCATCGCCGACGGCACGGAATGGAAGATGCCCGCCACCATCGATGACCCGGCGATTTTGGATCACATCGCCGAGGCGCTTCAGGCCATCGGCTATGCCGGCGCGGCGGATTAATGAACCCCATGAACCACGCGCCGGCGGTAAATGTTGAGGAGACCCGCCGGGGCCTGCTCGAAGCCGTCGATGATATTGCTGATTTCCTGGAGGCCCAGACACCGGTTGACGAGGCCAACGGCACGCTTTCAGGGGAAACCGTCACCTGCCTGGAAGATGCGGGCATGTTCCGCCTGAAACTGCCCACTGTCCTGGGCGGCGCGGAGGCGGACCCGACGACCCAGATCCTGGTGATCGAGGCCTTGTCCCATGCCAATCCGGCGGCCGGGTGGTGCGCCATGGTGGGTTCCACCTCCGTTGGCATGCCGGGTGCGTTTTTATCCGATGGGGCGGTGGAACAGATGTTTCCGGGCGGCCGTATTCCAATGTGCGCGGCGGTTGCCATGCCCATCGGCAGAGTGGAAATTGTCGATGGCGGTTATCTGCTGTCCGGGCGCTGGCCGTTCGGCAGCGGCGTGCGTCATTCAGAATGGATCGCGGCGGGCGTCACCGTCATGCGCGGCGAAACGCCGGAGCTACGCATGATGGTATTCCCAACCGCATCGGCGGAAATCCACGACAATTGGCAGGTCGCCGGTTTGAAAGGCACGGGCAGTTGCGATTTTTCCACTGACAAGCTGTTCGTGGCCGAGAATTTCACCTGGGGGCGCCAGAACAGCCAACCCCAGCGCGGCGGGCCGCTGTATCACATCGACCATCCGGGCTTTGTCGCCAACGAACATGCGGGTTTCGCCATTGGCGTCGCCCGCCGCGCCCTGGCCAGCTTCATCGCGCGGGAAGTGGCGAAAAGCCGCGGCTACACCCCCAGCAGCGCCAGTCTGGGCGCCCGCCCCGCAATCCAGCAGATGATCGGCCGGGCGGAGCTACGCCTGCGCGCCGCCCGCGCCCTGGCGATCGAGATCAACGATGCGGCCTGGCAGGCGGTGTGCGAAGGCGGCGTCCCCTCAAACCGCCTCCAGGGCGAGATGCGCGCGGTTGCCAGCCATTGCACGGATGTTGCCCTGGACGTGGTGACGGAGGCCTTCCGCTATTCAGGCGGCGGCGCGATCTATCAAAAAAACATCCTGCAACAATGCCTGCGCGACATGAACGTCGCCGCCCAGCACCTCATGGTCAGCGAAATCGCCTACGAAAACCTGGGCCAAATGATCCTGGGCGTCGCGGACGTCAACCCCATGCGCTAGTAATTCATGGGCAGGCCTGCCTGATCGCATCGCCTTTCTGCATCTGGATATAAACGCCGGTGCCGCCGAGACGGCCGCCCTGAATTAGCCACCGGTCAAGGCCTGGTAACCTACCGGAAACCCGCTGTTTGAAGCCAACTGTCCCCGACGGCGGTTCCCTGCCATAGTGCCTCATGAACTTGAGATTTTCTGCCATTGCGTTGGTCGGCTTGCTATTTCTGACGTTTGCGCCGAGGGCAAATAGTCAGCCCATGAACGACGGCGAAGCCTGTCTGGAGGGCTCCGGCCAAGCCGTCTTGGATGAGGCCTATTGCCGCCGCGCGCTTTTGCAGCAAGGCCGGAGCCGGATCGAACGGGCGGCTTTGCGGACCGCCCGCGCCAGGGCGTTGGCGAACCTGGGTGATCGCCAGGCCGCGCTGATTGATATCGCCCGCGCCTTGAGCCTGAACCCGGGCGCGGCCAGCGCCCATTTGTTGCGCGCCCAACTGACGGACGACCTGGAAGCCATCATGGACGATCTAAACCGGGCCGTCGCCTTGAACCCCTATTACGCCGATGCCATTGCCCATCGCGGCGCGGCGCATCTGCGGGCGGGCGACGTGGACGCCGCGCTGGCCGACCTGGACCGGGCCCTGGCGGTCCAGCCGAGATCATCGTTGGCCCTGTTCCTGAAGGGCGTCGTGCGCTTTAAACAGGGCCGATTTGGCCGGGCGGAGTCATTATTCCGGACGGTGCTGGCCCTGACGCCCGTGCGCCATCCCCTTGCCGCCCTGTGGCTGGCCGCCGCCACCGGACGCCAGGGCCGCGACGCCGCTGCTGCCCTGCGGCCTTATTTATGGTGGTGGGAAGACGGCCTCTGGCCATCACCATTGATACGATTGTGGTCTGGAACCGCCACCCCCGCCGCCGCCGCGCTGGCGATCATCCGGCAGACCCGCGGCCTTCGTGCTCAGGGCGCCTTCTTTTTAGGTCAATGGTATCTGGCCCAGGGCGACGGGGCGGCGGCGCGGGCGTGGCTGGAGCGGACCCGGCGCCATGGCGGAGCCAAAATGATGGAAGTTTTCGTCGCCGGCCCAGGGGAGAGTGACTAGGGATAATTCAACGGCCGTTAGGCGGCAGCCTCCAGAACCATGGACGCCGCCTTTTCGCCAATCATGATCGACGGCGCGTTGGTGTTGCCGGAGGTCAAGGTCGGCATGATGGAGGCATCCGCCACGCGCAGGCCGTCGATACCGTGGACGCGAAGGTTTTCGTCAACCACCGCCATTTCATCGGCGCCCATCTTGCAGGTGCCTATGGGATGATAGGCGGTTTCGGCCGTGTCCTTGACCCATTGCAGCAACGCGCCATCATCGTCCATGGCGGCGCCAGGGGCGATTTCGAGGCCGCCCATGGGGGCCATGGCGGGAGATCCCATGATCTGGCGAACGATGCGCATGCCGGCCAGGGTAACCTCCCGGTCATATTCGGCGGAGAGGAAATTAAAGTGGATCTTGGGGGGCGCCTTGCTGTCATCCCCGCCGATATGGATGGAGCCCTTTGATTCCGATCTTAGGGTGTGGGTAATCACCGTAACGCCGGACTCCTTGGCCAGCTTGAAGCCATCGGCCACCAAAAACGGGATCCAGCCGATACTGACATCGGGGGAAGCAAGCCCTTCCCGGCTGCAGACATAGGCCCGGAGCGGCGAGGCGGGCAGACCCAACAAGCCCGTGCCCTTGACCGCATAACGCAGGGCCTGAAAGACCGTGCCAATGCCCCTCATCTTGTCGTTGTAAGTGAGGCCCCGTGCCGAAATCTCCCACTTCATGCGAGGCGCAAAATGATCGCGCAGATTTTCGCCCACGCCGGGCAGGGCATGGCGTACCTCTATGCCGTGCTGTTGCAACAATGCCGGCTGGCCGATGCCGGACAACTCCAACAATTGCGGCGAGTTGATGGCGCCCGCGCTGACCACCACTTCACGGCCCGCCCGCGCATCCCGTTGCCTGCCATCCACCGTGAAGCGCACGCCGGTGCAGCGTTTGCCATCAAATGTCAGGCCGTCCGTGTGGGCGCCGGTCAGAACGGTCAGATTGCTCCGCGCCATGGCGGGGTCCAGGTAGCAGCGCGCCGTGCTCATGCGCCGGCCCTTGCGGATCGTGACCTGGGTCATGGAAACGCCTTCCTGAACGGCGCCGTTATAGTCCCTGTTGTAGGGAATGCCGGCCTCTTGGGCGGCGGCGATCAGAGCATCGTAGAGCGGCCCAGCCTCGTCCAGATCGGTAACCTGCAAAGGGCCCTCGCGGCCCCGGAATTCGTCCTCGCCGCCCTCATAGGTTTCCATTTTCCGGAAGTGGGGCAGTACGTCCTGATAGCTCCACCCACGATTGCCCAGTTGCGCCCAGGTGTCATAGTCCTGGGATTGGCCGCGGACGAAGACCATGCCGTTGATGGCGGAGGACCCGCCCAGCAGCTTGCCGCGCGGCACCGGTATGGGGCGGTTGCCGCTGCCCTCGTCCGGCTCGGATTGATACAGCCAGTTCGCCTTGGGGTTTTCGATCAGCCGCGCGAAACCGACCGGCACCCGCGTCCAGGGATGATTGGGGCGCCCGGCCTCAAGCAGCAGAACGGAATACTTGCCGCTGGCGGTGAGCCTGTTGGCCAGGACCGAGCCGGCCGAGCCGGCCCCGACGATGATGTAGTCATATGTTTCGCTATTCATGATCCCTGTCCGTTTCTTAGTGTGCTGAAGCGCCCTTGCGCAAAACCTGGCCGGGCCGATTATCCGTTGCGGCCCCATCGTCCAGCACCAGGGCGCCGTTTACCAGCACGAATTTCATGCCCGTGGCGGTTTGATTGGGTTGCCATAGCGTCGCGGCCTCGGCAAATGCCAGCGGATCGAAGACGGCGATGTCCGCGCGGGCGCCTGTTCGCAACACGCCCCTGGTGGTAAGATTGAGCACAGCCGCCGGTTGCCCGGTCAGTTTGTGGATGGCCGCGGCCGGGCTCAAGAGCCCGCGCTCCACCACCGTGAAGCGGTAGAACCAGGCGGCCCAGCTATAGGCGCCGTGAAAGGCCGAACCGGCCAGCGGCCCGTCGGGGCACAACGCGGTGGCGTCGGAGCCAGGCATGCATAGATCATGGGAAAACGCCAAATCCTGATCGCCGGGCTGATAGACCGGCCGGATGATCATCAGGGGCTCGGCGGAGGGGGCTGAGCGGCACAGCAGTTCCAGGGCGGCGTCAGCCGGGGCAAGTTTCATACGGCGGCCGATTTCCTGGAAATCCAGACGGGCGAATTCCGGCGCCACCCGGTTATCCAGCAACGTCACCCGGTCCCAGCCGCCGGAGGCAACGATGGAGGGATGGGCATGAATGCGGGCGCGGTTGTCGGCGCTGGTTAGTTGCGTGGGGAGCCCCGCCAATCCCTCCGTCATGGCCCAGGGCGGCAGCATGGCATGCAGAAAGGTCAAGGCGAAATCCCGGGTGTGCATATCAAAGGATACGTCCTGGCCGCCGTCCCGCGCCGCCTGCACCAGGGCCACGCTGGCCTCGCAATCGGCCCGGCCG
>JAPYPT010000018.1 GCA_029937535.1 Alphaproteobacteria bacterium | reverse complement strand
GATCTCATCCGTGCCGCCGGCGATACGATAGCCGGGCGAGGACAGGGCGCCGGTCTGGAACAGGCCGTCCATGGCGGCGATTTCGGGGTCGGTGATGATGCCGGCCATTTCCTGCATATCCATCCCGAAGAACGAAATATCCTGATACTTGGTGGCGCTGACGACCTTGTTGATGGAGGATTCCGGGCCCGGCGTGCCACCTTGGGAGAGGGCGGTCATGGCGCGGAAATGGGCATTCTTCAGACCCTGCTGGCGGACATACCAATCGGCCAGGCGGTCTCGGACCACGGCGTTGTCCAGGGCCGGTTCGTCCTCCAGCTCGGTGTCGCGGACCAGATCGAAAATCTCGTCAAAATCGGGCGCCGGGGCGATGCCCACGGCGAAGCGTTCATTCATCAACGTGGTCAGGGAGACTTTCCAGCCCTCTCCCACCGCGCCCAGGCGCTGGCTGTCGGGGATGCGTACATCGGTGAAATAGACTTCATTGAAGTTCGCGGCGCCCGAGATTTGTTTGATCGGGCGCACTTCCACGCCCGGCGATTTCATGGAGAGGAAAAAGAACGTCAGGCCCTTGTGCTTGGGCACGTCGAAATCACTGCGCGCGACCAAAATGGCGTAGTCGGAAAATTGTGCACCCGAGGTCCAGATTTTCTGCCCGTTGATGACCCAATCAGCGTCATCCGCATCGCCATCCCGTTCCGCCCGCGTGCGCAGGCCGGCCAGATCCGATCCGCCCGCCGGCTCGGAAAACAACTGGCACCAAATCTCCTCGCCACGCAGGGCGGGCTTGGCGTAGCGTTGTTTTTGTTCCTCCGTGGCATAGGCGAACATGGTGGGAATGCACATGCCCAGGCCAATTTCGTAAACCCCCCGGGGCACCACGTAGTGGCTTTCTTCCTGGGCGTAAATTACCTGCATGATGGGCGAGAGGCCCCCGCCGCCGTATGCCACGGGCATGGTCAGGCCGGCAAAGCCCCCATCGGCCTTTTTTGCCTGCCAGGTGCGGGCGGCGGCCAGGGCCTCTTCCTTGTTCCAGCCGGTGGCCATGTTGCGCTTGGCGGTTGCCTTGGTCTCGGCATTGGCGCGCAAAAATTCACGGGCCTTGGCCCGGAAGGCGGCTTCGTCTTGGGTGTCGTCAAAATCCATTGGTTTATTCCTTAAGGTGCTCTATGCCGCGTTGCGCCGTTCAAGGGCGCGGATCAGGCGGTCTTTCCACACCCTCTGGCTGCCCAGCGCCAGGGCCAGTTGCCGGGAGCGGCGATAGTAGAGGTGGCAGTTGAATTCCCAGGTGAAGCCCATGCCGCCGTGGATCTGGATATTCTCCTTGGCGGCGAAATTATAGGCCTCGGTCGCCGAAACCCGCGCGGTTGCCGCCGCCACCGCCAACTCTGCCGCGTCCGTCGACAGCGCCCAGGCGCCGTAATAGCAGTTGGAGCGGGCCAGCTCGATTTGGATGTACATATCGGCCAGGCGATGCTTGATGGCCTGATAGCCCGCGATAGGTCGGCCAAAGGCAAACCGCCCCAGGGCATATTCCTTGGCCATTTCCAGTGCGACCTGGGCCCCGCCGACCTGCTCGAAGGCCACCAGCACGGCGGCCCGGTCCTGGATCCGTTGCAACAGCGGCCAGCCGTCTTCGCCCAGTTTCTCCGCCTCTGCATCCTGGAACACCAATCTGGCTTGAGAGCGGGTCGGGTCCACGGTATCAAGCGTCGCCCGCTCCACGCCGGCGCCGTTCAGATCGACAATGTACAATCCCGCCGCGCCGCCGTCCTTGGCCACCACGATGGCCCGGTCGGCGATATCGCCATCCGCCACGGGCAGCTTTTCGCCCGTCAGTTTGCCATTCGATACCTGGGCCGTGATATTTTTCTCCGTGGCCGGCCGGGCGCCTTCCGACAGGGCCAGGCACCAGATCGCCTTGCCCGTGGCGATGTCCGGCAAATAGCCCTGTTTTTGCCCTTCGCTACCCGCCGTCATCAACGCTTCGGCGCCGAGATAGATGGACGAGGCGAACGGCGTGGGGGCGAGGGCGCGGCCAAGCTCCTCGGCCAGCACGCACAATTCCAGATGGCCCATGCCCGAGCCGCCATATTCTTCCGGGATCGCCGCGCCCAGCCAGCCCATTTCGGCGAACTGGCGCCATAAATCCTGATCGTAGGATTGCGCCCCCTCCAGGGTTTCGCGCACCACTTCGGGCGGGGATTTATCCAGCAAAAAGCGCCGTGCCTGATCGCGCAACATGCGCTGGTCGTCATTGAACTCAAAATTCATGCTAGGGGTCCGTCTCTGGTCACAAAAAAGGTCTGGAGCCATCAAATCGGAGTGGCCGGCAGCCGTCAAGCGGGATTGCCGTATGGATAATTCAGGGATGGTTAACCATACCGATTTATAAGAATTGAATGGAACGGATCGACCCACGGGCTGAGTTTGAGGGCGGCAACGGCGCCATGGCCGAAGGGCGGGCGGAGGATGCCGTCGCCCATTACCGCCGGGCCTTGTGCGCCGCCCCCGAGGTGGTCGAAATTCATTACAATTTGACTGCCGCCCTGGAGCAGGTAAACCGCCCCGGCGAAGCGGTGGATGCGGCCCGTCTGGGATTGACCCACCGGCCGGATTACGCACCGCTGCACGTCGCCTTGGCCAATTTATTGAGCCAGGCGGGCGAGGGGGATGCGGCCTGGCGGCACTATGAAACGGCGCTGTCCGAGGACCCGGATTTAGCCTCTGCCTGGTCGGGCATGGGCGGTCATTTGATGGCGGTGGGGTCTTATGAATTAGCTTTAGAAAAGCTAAATAAAGCACTGAAATTAAATCCTAAAAATTACATTTGTTTGAATAATTTGGCGATCTGTCAAATCAATTTGGGCCGTCAGCACGACGCCTTGGCGGTCTACCGGGATCTGGTCGCGCTAAACCCTGAAAACGCTCAATTGCATGGCAACCTCGGCCAGGTCCTGCAGGGGCTGGGCCGTCATGACGAAGCCGTGCCCGCGTTCCGCCAGGCCCTGGAATTGGAGCCCGAATGTGACAATGTCGCGCCGTTTTTGATGCAGTCATTGCTGTCCCAATGCGCCTGGACTGATCTGGGTGAAGTTCGCCAGTCGGTCCTGGATGAAACCCGCCGCCGATTGCGCGCCGAACTGCCGATCACCGTGCAGCCGTTTTATCTGGCCGGCACGGATGCTGACGCGGCCCTGCGTCTGGCGGCGGCCCATTCCTATTCAACGCACCGCGCCGGGGCTTGCGCGGATCTGGCGGTGCGTTTGGCGTTCTCTCACGCCACGGCCAGCGACCAGCGGCTGCGCATCGGCTATATCTCGCCCGATTTCCGCCAACACAGCGTCGCCACTGCCTTCAAGGACTTAATTGCCCGGCACGACCGGGACGGATTTGAATGGCACGGCTATGTCCTTGGCGGCGGGGGGCGGGACCATGTGACGGATTATTTCCGGGCTCAATTCGACCATTTCACGGATCTTGACGGGATGGATGTGGCCGCCGCCGCCCAGCTTGTCCATGACGACGAATTGGACCTGTTGGTGGATTTGTCCGGTTTTACCCGTCATTCCGCGCTCGATCTGCTGGCCTTACAGCCAGCGCCCGTACAGGCCCACTATTTGGGTTATGGCGCCACCCTGGGCGCGGACGGCGTGGCCTATTTGCTAACGGATGCGGTCCATACCCCGCCCGAACTGGCCGCTCATTGTTCCGAGGCGGTGGTCTATCTGCCCGATAGTTTCATGGCCACCTCCCGGCCTGAAATGGCCTCATCCACGCCGTCCCGGCGGAGCCAAGGGCTGCCCGAAGGGTCGATTGTGTTGGCCAATTTCAATGCCCACTACAAATTCGACCCCGAGACGTTCGCCCTCTGGCTCGATTTGCTGCGGGAATTGCCCGGCAGCGTGCTCTGGCTGCTGGCGGGCAGCGATGGGGCCATGGCCAATCTGCGCGCCACGGCGCAAGCCGGCGATATAGACCCCGGCCGTCTGATTTTTGCCCCCAGGGCGCCGCACGCGGAGCATCTGGCGCGCCAATCCCTGGCCGATCTGAGCCTGGATTGCCGCCATCACACGGGCGGCGTTTCCACGCTGGATGCCCTGTGGTCCGGCGTGCCGGTGATTTCCGTGGCCGGCGACAACCCCTCCGCCCGCACCGGCGCCTCGATCCTGCACGCCGCAGACTTGGCGGACTTGGCCGTGGCCGACATGGCGGCCTACCGGGCATTGGCGTTGCAACTGGCCCGGGACCCTGACGCCCTGGCGGCCCTGAAAGACCGTCTGCGGGCCAATCAAGGTACCGCACCCCTGTTTGATACCGCCCATCTGGCCCGCCATCTGGAGGCGGGCTACCGCGAGATGGTCCGCCGTTACCGGGCCGGCGAGGGGATTGGTTCCTTTGCCACGGCCCAGGTCCTATGATGCCCCCCATATAGTTATTGGGAGACATCGACATGGATTTGACGGAACGCCTGGAAAAGCTTTACGCCAGCGCGGTGTATGACGTGATGAACGCCATGGGCCACGAAAACTGCGTCCTGCCCCACGGCATCAACGCCCTGGACCCCAGCCATCGCCTTGCCGGCCAGCTCGAAACCATGAACGGTGATTATAGCGAGGCCAAGGACGCGGGCGAGACCCTGCTGGCCTGGGCCACGGTTTTATCCAAGGCGCCGTCCGGCAAGGTCCTGATCTGCCAGCCGAATACCTACGAAGTGGCCCTGATGGGCGAGTTATCGGCCGCGACCCTGAATTATCGGGGCGTGCGGGGCTATATCGTCGATGGCGGCTGCCGGGATGTGCCGCTGTTGCTCGAGAACGACTTCCCCGTGTTCTGCCGCTTCAACACACCCAAGGATATTTGCAAACACTGGGTCGCCGAAAGCATGGGCGCGCCCATCGACATTGGCGGCGTCATCATTTCCAGCGGCGATTATGTGTTGGCCGATATCGACGGCGTGGTGATCATTCCCAGCGATATGGCCGAGGCTGTGGTGGCGGAAACGGAAGCCGTCGCCTCCACCGAGACCGCCATGCGCGAGGCCATTCTGGGCGGCATGGACCCGGTCGACGCTTACAAGAAATTCGATACCTTCTAGGCCATTAAGAACCTGCTGAGCCACGTCCGGGCCTTACGACCGATAAACCGCCAGTCCGTCCCAATCGAACTCGACGCCATGGCCGGGGCGGTCGGGGGCGATGGCGTGGCCGGTATCGTTCAGCGTCATGGGATTGGCGATGAAGCGTTCCAGGCCAAAGCCATGCACCTCCAGGTACGATTTGTTGGGCACGGCGGCCAGCAGATGGACGTGCAAATCGTGGACGCCGTGGGAGGTGACGGGCAAGTTGTTGGCCTCGGCCAGGTGGGCGACCTTCATCCAGACCGTGATGCCGCCGCAATTGGAGACATCCGGTTCGGGGAAATCGACGCCGCCGGCGGCGATCAAATTGCGGAATTCATAGAGGGTGTGCAGGTTTTCACCGGCGGCGATGGGCAGGCCGCCCTCCCGCGCGATCCGGCCGTGGCCCATGGGATCATCGGGGATGGTGGGCTCTTCCAGCCAGACCAGGCGGTATTCCGATAGCGCCCGGGCGGCGCCGATGGCCTGGTCGACCCGCCAGCGCATGTTGGCATCGACCATCAGGGGAAAATCGGGGCCCAGGAAATCCCGCATGGCGGCGACGCGGCTCAAATCCTCGCTCAGGCTGTCCCGGCCCACTTTCATCTTGATGGCCCGAAACCCCTTGTCCAGATTGCTCTGGGTCTGGGCCAGCAAATTCTCCAGGGGAAAAAACAGATCGATGCCGCCGGCATAGGCCATGACGTTTGCATCATGCCCGCCCAAAAGCCGCCACAGGGGCTGGTCCGCACGCTTGGCCTTGAGGTCCCACAAGGCGATATCGATGGCGGAGATGGCGAAGCTGGCCGCCCCGCCGCGCCCGGTGTAGTGCAGGCGCCACCACATCTGCTGCCACAAATCCTCGATTCCACTCGCTTCCACCCCGATCAACAGGGGCGTCAGGTCATCGCGCACCAGGCTAAGAATGGCTGGGGCACCGGCGCCGACGGTGTAGGTATAGCCCAGGCCCTCCATGCCGTCGTGGTCGCGAATGCGCACGGTGACCAATTCGAAATGGGTCATTTCGCCATGGGTCGAATCCGACAGGGTTTCGGGCAGGGGAATGGAATATCGGTCAGCTTGGACGGTGGCGATGGTCATGCGCAATCCTAACGTTCAGTCGGCCAACAGGGCGATGGCCGAGATTTGCCGGCCATAATCGCTTTCATCGCGGTGGCAGGAGCGGCGGTAGCTGTAAAAAGCCTGGTCGTCGGCATAGGTATCCAGGGCCAGGTCATGACATTGGCCCAGTCCCAGGGCGCCAAGCCGGGCCATGACAAAGCCGGCCAAATCGAACTGATGGTGATCCGCCCTGGCGCCGGCGGCAAAGAATTCGCCGTGGCCGGGGTCTTGCTCCGTGAAGCTGGTCTTGAATTCCGCGCCCACTTCGTAGGAGGCCTGGGCGATGCAGGGACCGACCACCGCCCGGATGCGGTTCCGCCTGGCGCCGATGTCCTCCATGGTCTGCACCGTGGCCTCCAAAACCCCCGTCAGGGCGCCGCGCCAGCCGGCGTGCGCCGCGCCGATAACGCCCGCTTCCCCATCGGCGAACAGCACCGGCGTGCAATCGGCGGTCAGAATGCCCAGGGCGATGCCGGGGGTGGTGGTCACAAGGGCATCGCCGCGCGGCGCCGCGCCGGGCAACCAGGGCTGATCGGCCCGAATGACATCGGCGCTGTGAATTTGATGCACCGTGATCAAGGCCTCTTCCCCTACCGCCAGGCTTGCCGCCACGCGGCCGCGGTTGATACGCACGGCGTCGCGTTGGTCATCGGAGCCGTAGCCGCAGTTCAAGCCTGCATGAATACCGCCCGATACGCCGCCCTGGCGGGTGAAAAAACCATGGGAGACCCCAAGTGGTGGGTGAACGATCGGGGCGGTCGTCATGTGGCATCCTCAAATCCGGGCGGCGCCGGGCCGTGGGGGGAGGCAACGGCCATGACCTTGAACAATTCACCCATTTGATCCCGGCCCGTCAGCCGATGCAAGGCCGCCGCGATATCCTTGGTCTGAGCCTCCGTCGCCGATCGTTGCAGGCGCTCCGCGCGGGTGGCGATACCCAGACGATTTAAGAACTCGGCTTGGCTGACGGGCCCAAAAATATGCCCGCCCTGCTCACGGGCCGCCGCCGCCAAGGCCTGAAAATCCAAATGGGCGGTCAGATCGGCCTCGCCCGGCGCCTCAAGAACTTCCGTGTAGCCATGGGCCCGCATGGCCTGCAAGGTATCGCCCGTGGCGCTTTCGAGATACCCGTAGTCGATGATCAGTGCCGCGCCCCCGCCGGTCGTTATACACCGGGTCAATTCCGCCATCGCCGCCGTACGGGCGGAAGAAATTTCCGCAATGGCGTCCAAGGGCGCGCCTTCGATCACGTGGCCCGGCGTGGCGGCCGGGTTGAGAACCAGGCTCAAACGGCCGTCTTGCAGTCCGACCATGCGCTCATGCCAGCCGTCCTCCCGGCGCTGGAACTGCCGTATGGGCAGGGCATCGAAGAACTCATTGGCGACGGCCAGCACGGGACCGGACGGCAGATCGGCGATGCGGTCATGCCAGATGACGGGTCTTGGGCCCAGGGCCTTTTCCTGTATCGCTTTGAGCACGGGGCTGGTTTCCACCAGATGGAGATCCGCCGCTTCCACGAACCCCGGCAGCGCGGCGCCGGCGCGCAGGGCGTCCGCCATCAAGGTGCCCCGGCCGGGACCCAGTTCCGCAAATATAAAATGTTCCGGCGCGCCCATGGCCTGCCAGCGGTCGGCGCACCACAAACCGATGATCTCGCCGAACATCTGGCTGACCTCCGGCGCGGTGATGAAATCGCCCTGTGCGCCAAATGGATCGCGGCTGGTGTAATAGCCCCATCTCGGGTGGCCCAGGGCCGCCGCCATGTAGTCCGCGATCGACAGGGGGCCATGCAGCCGGATCTGTTCGGCCAGATGACGCCCCAGTTCGTTCATCGCCGGGCGCGCCAGATCAGATAAATGCCACCCATCAGCATGGGCAGCGACAACCATTGCCCCATGGTGGTGCCGAAAGGCAGCAGGCCGATTTGGGCATCGGGCTGGCGGAACAGTTCGACCAGGGCGCGGGCCAGGGCGTAGCCGCACAAGTAAACCCCGGTCAATAGGCCGGGTTTTTGCAGGGCCCCCCGGCGCCAGGCCAGCCAGGCCAAAACCAGAAACAAGACCAGACCTTCCAGGGCTGCCTCATAGAGCTGGCTGGGATGACGGGGCAGGGGACCGGCATGGGGGAACAGGACCGCCCAGGGCAGGTCCGTGGTCCGGCCGTACAATTCGCCATTGATGAAATTGGCGATGCGGCCGAAAAACAGACCCAGCGGCACCGCGCAGGAGACCAGATCGCTCAATCGCAGCAATTCAAGGCCGCGCCGCCGCGCGAACCAGATCATCGCCACCGTGACGCCCAGCAGGCCGCCATGAAAGGACATGCCGCCCTGCCAGACGGCGAGGGCCTGCAGGGGGTTGGCGCTGTAATAGGGCAGATTATAAAACAGCACATAGCCCAGGCGCCCGCCCAGGATGACCCCGACAATGGCCCAGACCAGCAGGTCGTCGATCACCTCCCCCGTGGTCAATTCGGCCCGCCGGGTATTCAGCCGCAGCATATAACGCCAGCCCGACAGCAATCCCGCGATGTAGGCCAGGGCATACCAGCGGATGGCGAAGGGGCCCAGTTGCAGCAAAACCGGATCGATTTGCGGGAAAGCTAAACTGGCCAAGGGCGTCATGGTGATCATGCCCCGATATAGCCGTGGCGCGGGCATCCCGCAAGGCGCGCCGCGCCGCCGCTTGCCAGCGGCCCAGGCCCCGGCCATAGTGTCGTCGAATTTGAGAGGACGCACCCATGTCAGCGAACCGCCGTATTCTTGATGATGTCGCCAAGCTGGCCACCTCCGCCGCCGGCCTGGTGCAAGGCGCGGGCCGCGAGGCCGAAAGCCTGTTGCGCCAGCGCCTGGAAAGTCTGCTGGACCGCATGGACCTGGTCACCCGCGAGGAGTTCGACGCGGTTAAGGCCATGGCGGCGAAAGCACGGACGGAGAACGAGGCTCTGGAAACCCGTCTGGCGGCGTTGGAAAAGGCGATTCAGGCCGGCAATGCCAAGCGCGCGCCCCGCACGGCCGCCGCCGGCACAGGCGAGGGCGCGGTCAAAGCCAAGGTCAAACCGGCGAAAAAGGCTAGAAAATCGCTAAAAACAGCCAAATAACAGGTCCCGTTTCGGAATTGTTCGAACCCGCCGCCGCGCCGCCCAAAGTCTCCTTGCACCCATCATACCCTTCTGCAAGATTACCCTACATGGTGTATTGATATCTTGACGCCACAAGATATGGGGCTTCGAAGTGATGAGCATAGTTGCGGATGATTTCGTTTCAACGGCGGATAATCCCCTGGATCTGGTCGAGGATATCGTTGCCGCCCATCAGTGGCCGTTTGAGCGGAGCTGTGACGAGGAATTGTCCGTTACCGTGGCCGGCACCTGGTGCGACTATCACCTGGGCTTTTCCTTCAACCCGGTCCAGGGCGGCCTGCAATTAGCCTCGGCTTACGACATGCGGGTGCCCAGCAAGCGCCAGGAGGATATCCTTGGCCTGCTCGCCATGGTCAATGAACGCATGTGGCTGGGTCATTTTGATCTGTGGATCGAGGACGGCGTGCCCATGTTCCGCCATGCCGTGTTGACCCGTGGCGGCGGCGCCCTGCATGCCAGCCAGATGGAAGAGCTGATCGAGATTGCCATAACCGAATGCGAACGCTTCTATCCCGCCTTCCAATTTGTTATATGGGGCGGGAAGTCTCCGGCGGAGGCCATTGCCGCCGCCATGTTGGAGACCATGGGAGAGGCATAAAAGATGTCTGAAATGACCGGTTTGAACGGCCCCCTGCTGCTGGTGGGGTGCGGTAAGATGGGTGGTGCCCTGTTGGGCGGCTGGCTGGACCAAGGCATTGCCGCCGACCAGGTCCTGGTCGTGGAACCGGCCCTTGATGCGGACCGCGGCGCCGTGCCGGCGGGGGTCACCGTATTGTCCGATGCGGATGGTATTCCGGCGAATTTCGCACCTGCCGTGGTGGTCTTCGCGGTCAAGCCGCAGGTCATGGGGGCCGTGGTGCCATCCTATGGCCGCTTCGTGGCGGGCGACGCGGTGTTCCTGTCCATTGCCGCCGGCACGCCGATCCGGTTTTTCGAGGACGTCTTGGGCGCGGCGGCGGCGGTGGTGCGGGTCATGCCGAACACGCCGGCAGCCGTGCGCCGGGGCATGTCGGTCCTGTGCGCCAACAGCCATGCCGATCAGGATCAACAGGATCTGTGCGCGGCTCTGATGGCGGCGGTGGGCGACACCGCCTGGCTGACCGATGAAGGCTTGATGGATGCGGTGACCGCCGTCAGCGGCAGCGGCCCGGCCTATGTTTTCCATTTGATCGAATGCCTGGCGCAAGCGGCCGTCGATGTGGGGCTGGCGCCTGATCTGGCCGCCCGCCTGGCCTTGCAGACGGTTTCCGGCTCCGGCGAATTGGCCCGGACCTCGGCAGACGATGCCGCGCAGTTGCGCATCAACGTCACCTCCCCCGGCGGCACCACCCAAGCGGCCTTGGAGGTATTGATGGGCGACGGCGGCCTGCAACCTCTGCTGACCGCGGCGGTGCGGGCGGCGGAAAAACGGGGCCGGGAACTGGGCGCCTGAGCATGGCTTCGCTGACCACATCTATGGACAGCCAACCGGCCCCCTGCTACATAGCGGCCATGTTCACCACGTCGCCACATAGCCCCCGGATTGGGCCCATTATGCGGCCCATAATTTGGCCCATAATTTGGCCTAGTGTGCGAATTACCGGCCCGGTCCCGTATTAGGGCCGGGAACCAAACCATCCGCCTTTATTGGCCGCGCTCGCCGTGAACCCCATTAGGCGCACCAGCGAATTTCTGTTTCTCATATCGGGGATAAATTCCCCACGGTGACTAAAATGACGACCGATTACAAAGCCACTTTGTTTCTGCCGCAAACCGATTTTGCCATGCGCGGCGGCCTGCCGAAGCTGGAGCCCAAACTGTTGGAGCATTGGGACCAAATTGATCTGTTCGAACGCCAGCGCGCGGATAGCAAGGGGCGGGAGAAATTCATTCTGCACGACGGCCCGCCCTACGCCAACGGCAACATTCATATCGGCCATGCGCTGAATAAAATCCTCAAGGATATCATCAACCGCAGCCAGCAGATGCAGGGCAAGGATGCCAATTACGTGCCCGGCTGGGATTGCCATGGCCTGCCCATCGAATGGCAAATCGAGGAGCGTTACCGCAAGGCGGGCAAGGACAAGGATGATGTTCCCATCGACGAATTCCGCAAGGAATGCCGCGCCTCCGCCGAAAAGTGGATCGCCGTGCAGACGGAGGAATTCAAACGCCTTGGCGTGATCGGGGATTGGAAGAACCCCTACACCACCATGGCCTACGAGGCGGAGGCGCAGATTGTCGCCGAGTGCCTGAAATTCCTGATGAACGGTTCCCTCTACCGCGGCTCAAAACCGGTGATGTGGTCCGTGGTTGAAAAAACCGCCCTGGCCGAGGCGGAGGTCGAGTATCACGATCATACCTCGACCACCATCCATGTGCGTTTTCCCGTTGTCGCCAGCGCCGATGCGCGGCTGGAAGGCGCCTCGGTGATGATCTGGACGACGACGCCGTGGACCATGCCGGGCAACCGGGCGATCTGTTATGGCCCGAAGTTGGCCTATCGCCTGATCGAGGTTGGCGCGGTCGAGGACGGCTCCCTGGCACGGCCCGGTGAAAAACTGGTTCTTGCCGAAAGTTTGCTCGAGGAAGTCTGCCGCGAGGCCGGGATCACCGGACATACGGTGCTGGGCGAAATCGGGCATGAAGCCCTGGCGGACGTGGTCTGCGCCCATCCCTGGCGGGGCCAGGGCTATGACTTCGATGTGCGCTTGTTTCCGGGCGATCATGTCACCGATGAGACCGGCACCGGTTTTGTCCACACCGCGCCGGGCCATGGCGCTGAGGATTTTGATATCGGCATGGCTCATGGCCTGGAAGTTCCCCAGACCGTGGATGGCGATGGCCTGTTTTTTGACCATGTCCCGATGTTCGCCGGCCAGCATGTCTTCAAGGCCGATGCCAAGGTTGTGGAGGAGCTGACGGCCGTCGATGCGTTGTTGTGTCATGGCAAGCTGGTACACAGCTATCCCCATTCCTGGCGCTCCAAGGCGCCGTTGATTTTCCGCAACACGCCGCAATGGTTCATCTCCATGACGGCGACGGGTCTGCGGGAGACCGCCCTGGAGGGCATCGACAATGTGCGCTGGGTGCCGGCTTCGGGCCGCAACCGCATCCACGCCATGATCGCCGACCGGCCCGATTGGGTGCTCTCGCGGCAACGGGCCTGGGGCGTGCCGATCACTCTGTTCGTGGATAAGCGGACGGGACAGCCGTTGCGGGACGCGGCGGTCAACGAACGTATCGTCGCCGCCGTGATGAAGGATGGTGCGGACGCCTGGTTCAATGCCGAACCCGGCGCATTTTTGGGTCCGGACCATGATGCCGATAATTTCGAGAAAATCGACGACATCCTGGATGTCTGGTTCGATTCAGGCTCGACGCATAGCTATGTGCTGGAACAGCGGCCCGAATTGCAATGGCCGGCGTCGTTGTATCTGGAAGGCTCGGACCAGCATCGCGGCTGGTTTCATTCGTCCTTGCTGGAGGCCTGCGGTACCCGCGGCCGCCCGCCCTATGACGCCGTTCTGACCCATGGCTTCACCCAGGATGACAAGGGGCGGAAGATGTCCAAGTCCCTGGGCAACGTCACCGCCCCGCAGAAAATCTGCGACCAGTTCGGGGCTGATATTTTGCGCCTGTGGGTGGTCAGCTCGGACTACGCCGTGGACCAACGCATCGGTAACGAGATCATCAAGGCCCAGGTGGATGCCTATCGGCGTCTGCGCAATACGCTGCGCTTTCTGCTGGGCAATCTGGCCGCCTTTGACGAAGCGGAACGTTTGCCGGTCGAGGATATGCCGGAGTTGGAGCAATGGGTGCTGCACCGCCTCTCGGAACTTGACGAGTTGACGCGTAAATGCTGCGCCGACTTCGATTTCCATAAGCTATACGTGGCATTGGGAAATTTCTGCACCAATGATCTGTCCGCGTTTTATCTCGATATCCGCAAGGATGTCTTGTACTGCGATCATCGGGACTCGATCCGCCGGCGGGCTGCCCGCACGGTGCTCGATCAGGTGTTTTCCTGTCTGACGGCCTGGTTGGCGCCGATCCTTTGCTTCACGGCGGAGGAAGCCTGGCGTACCCGTTTCCCCGAAGACGACAGCGTGCATCTGCGGCAATTCCCGGAACTTCCGGCCGTCTGGCGGAATGAGGCGGTGGCCAGCCGTTGGGCCAAGATCCGCACCTTGCGCCGGGTCGTGACCGGCGCCTTGGAAGTGGAGCGCAGGGAAAAGCGCATTGGCGCCAGCCTGCAGGGCCACCCCTCGGTGTATGCTCCCGGGGACTATCTGGCGGCGCTGGACGGCCTGAATACGGCGGAAATCTGCATCACGTCGGACATCTCGCTGATTGAGGGCGCGGCGCCGGCGGAGGCATTTAGAGTTGAGGATATTGCCGATATCGGCGTCGTCGTGGAACTGGCTTCGGGTGGCAAATGCGTCCGCTGCTGGCAGATCCTGCCCGAGGTGGAGACGGACGACGGCATCTGCGAACGCTGCGCCACGGCGGTGGCATCCCATCAAGCGGCCTGACGCGGGACCGGTTTTACCCATGCGCCCGCCGCCCCTGGCCGTCGGCCTGCCCCTCGCCGGGGTGGTTCTGCTGCTTGATCAGTTCAGCAAGGCCTGGTTGCTGGTCTGGCTGGAGGAACAGGGGGGCTGGCAACAGGTGACCGGATTTTTCAATTTGGTCATGGTTTGGAACCGGGGCATCAGTTTTGGCATGTTGCAGTCCGGCGAGACCGGGCGTTGGCTGCTGATCATAATTTCCACCCTTGTCAGCCTTGGCCTCGGTCTCTGGTTATGGCGGCAAACCAGGCTTTGGCCCAGCCTTGCCCTGGGCGCCGTGATCGGCGGCGCGCTGGGTAATATTATCGACCGTATCTGGCGCGGGGCGGTGGCGGATTTTTTCGATTTTCACTTGATGGGGTATCATTGGCCGGCCTTTAATGTAGCCGACAGCGCCATTACCATTGGCGTTGCCATGTTATTGTACGATAGTTTCCGCTCCGACAAGGCTACGGCGGGTACGGCGGATGGCCCGGCGAAGGACAATTAGGTTTATGACAGGTTTGAATTTCAGGTTGGCGATCGCGGCGGCGCTTATGTTGGGTCTGGCCGCCTGTGATACGTTCAAGGAACAGGTCGGGCTGACTAAAAAGGCGCCGGACGAGTTTACCGTCATAACCAAGGCGCCCCTGGTCATGCCGCCCGATTTCTCCTTGCGCCCGCCGCGCCCAGGCGCCAAGGGACCGCAGGAGATAGAACCAAGCGAACGGGCCCGCGCCGCGTTGCTATCGGGGGGCAAGGACGGCCGGGCCACGGCCGATCAAGCCCGGCAGTCGGGCCGCAACACATTGGCGGCCGCGGCGGGCAGGACGGCCGGCGTGAAACCGACGGGCGCGGAATTACTGTTGTTGCAAAAGGCGGGCGCCACTGATGCCGATTCGTCGATCCGGCAAATTGTGAACCGGGAAACCTCCGTGCTGGCGGAAAAAGATTCCTCTTTTGCCGACCGCTTGATTTTCTGGCAGGAAAAGCAGCCGTTCGGTTCCACCGTCGATGCGGGAGCGGAGGCCAAACGTCTGCGTGAGGCCGCGGCGGCGGGCGATGCCGCCGACAAGGGTACAACGCCTATCATCAAACGGCGCAAGCGGGGCTGGCTGGAAGGCATTTTCTAGGCCGGATAGCACCTGTTGTTTCAAGTTACCCTCACGATAGCTTGAGTATGATCGTCCGTTGAAAGCCTTGCGTTGGTGTGACCAATGGTCATATCTGGACCATTGTTTTGGGGAGGTCGCGTCATTTTCATGATCAGTCGTATTTCGTCATTTGCAATTTTTCTAACGGCCGCCGCACTATTTGGCCCAGCGGCGAACGCGGCGCTGTTTCATCCCATAACCCACACCTTGGCCAACGGCATGCAAGTGGTGGTGATCGAGGATCACCGGGCGCCGGTTGTCGCGCACATGGTCTGGTACAAGGTGGGCGCGGCGGATGAGCCGCCCGGTAAATCCGGGATTGCCCATTTTCTCGAACATCTGTTGTTCAAGGGCACGCCGAAGGTGCCGTCGGGCGAGTTTTCCAAGATCGTCGCCCGCAATGGCGGCCGGGACAATGCCTTCACCTCTTATGATTACACCGGCTATTACCAGAACGTGGCCAAGGATAAACTGGATCTGGTCATGGGCCTGGAAGCCGACCGCATGACCAATCTGGTGCTCACGGAGCAAGATGTCGTGACCGAGCGGGCGGTCATCTTGGAAGAGCGCCGCTCCCGCACCGATAACAATCCGTCCGCCCAACTGCGTGAAGCCATGTATGCGGCGCAATATCTGGCGCATCCCTATGGCATTCCGGTAATCGGCTGGAAACACGAGATGGAAAAGTTAAGCCTGGCGGACGCACTGGCGTTTTACCGCCGCTATTATGCCCCCAACAACGCTATTCTCGTGGTTGCGGGGGATGTTGAGGCGGCTGCCGTCATCGCCATGGCGAAAAAACATTTCGGCGTCCTGGCGCGTGCCGATACCCCGCCCCGCCGGCGCGCCCAGGAACCACCCCAACTGGCCGAACGGCGGGTTATTTTCAGGGACGGCCGGGTCAGCCAGGCGGATTGGCGGCGCAGCTATCTGGCTCCCACCCGATCTTCCGGCGAAAGCCGCCATGCCATCCCCTTAAGCATGTTCGCCGATCTGTTGGGCGGCGGCACGACGTCGACGCTGTATCGTTCAATGGTCGTGGCGGACAAGTTGGCGGCCAATGCGGGCGCCTACTACCGCGCCACGAGCCTGGATCCCAACCGATTTGTTTTATACGCAACGCCCTCGCCCGGCGTCAGTCTGGAAACATTGGAGGGGGCCATGGACAAGGCCATTGCCGAGGCCCTGAAGAATGGCTTCACGGCAAAGGCCTTGGAGCGCACGCGGACCGGTCTGTTGGCGGCTTCGGTCTATGCCCGTGATAATCTTTTCACCTCGCCGCGCATCTTTGGCGATGCGCTGACATCGGGTCTGACGGTCGAACAGGTGGAGAGTTGGCCCGACCAGGTCCGCGCGGTCACGATGGAACAGGTCATGGCCGCGGGCCGCGCTGTTTTGGTGCGGCGCCGTTCGGTCACGGGCCTGTTGCTGCCGGCAAAGGGGTTGGCCAAATGAGGCGTCTTGTCATGCGGACGATGGTTCCGGCATTTATATTGGCCTGGGTGCTTGTTCTGGCGCCGACCGCCCGAGCCACTGAAATACAATCCGTGCGCAGTCCGGGTGGCATAACGGCCTGGCTGGTTCAGGAATCCAGCATTCCCCTGTTAAGCTTCAGTTTCTCCTTCACGGGCGGCGCCGTCCTGGATGAGCCATCCCGCAAGGGCACGGGCAATATGGTTTCCGGCCTGCTGGATGAAGGGGCGGGACCGCACGATTCCCTGGCCTTTCAAACCAGGTTGGAAGAATTGGCCGTGCGCATGAGTTTCAGCGCCAACCGGGACAGTTTTTCAGGCAGCATGCGGACCTTGACCGCTAACCGCGACGCCGCCTTTGAATTGCTGCGTCTGGCCTTGAACGAGCCGCATTTCGAGCGGGAGGCCGTGGAGCGGATCCGCCGGCAGATTATCACCGGCCTGATCGAGGACAGGGAGGATCCGGGCGCCATCGCCGGGCGCCTGTGGTTCAAGACAGCATTTCCCGATCACCCTTATGGGCCGTCCAGCAAGGGCAATATCGAAAGCGTCAAGGCAATCACGGCGGATGATCTGCGCGCCTTTTTGGCCAAGGCTCTTGCCAGGGACCGCCTGACCATTGGCGTGGTGGGTGATATTTCCGAGGCGGAACTGGGTCCGCTGCTGGACAAAACCTTTGGCGCCTTGCCGGCCAGCACGGCCTTTGCGCCGGTCGCGGAGGTTGAACTAAAGGGGGCCGGGGTGTTGAAGGTGGTGGAGAAGGCCATTCCGCAAAGCCGGGTCATCTTTGGCGGGCCGGGGCTGAAACGGGACGACCCGGATTGGTATGCGGCCTATGTGCTGAATTATGTCCTGGGCGGTGGCGGGTTCTCCTCGCGCCTGTACGCGGAGGTGCGGGAAAAACGCGGCCTGGCCTATTCGGTGTACAGCTACCTCTATCCCTTGGACCATGCCGCCATTTACATGGGCGGTGTCGGCACCAAGAATCAAAGCGTGGTGGAAGTTCTGGAGGTGATCAAGGAACTGATCGCCCGGACACGGGAGCATGGGCTCACGGTGGCGGAACTGGCCAATGCCAAGACCTATCTGAACGGCTCGTTCCCCCTTCGCCTGACATCGTCGGGGCGAATCGCCCGGCTGTTGCGGGTCATTCAACAGGAAAACCTTGGCATCGACTATTTGGACCGGCGCGCCGGGCTGATCAACGCGGTAACCCTGGCGGACACCGCCCGCGTGGCAAAACGGCTGTTGCAGCCGGAAAAGCTGTTGATCGTGGTGGTCGGCAAACCGGCCGATCTGGTCAGCAGCGAATAACCAACCCGACCGGCTTTCTGTCGCCGCCCGGCTCTGCTAGCCTGGGGCGATGGAGAACCCCTTGGAACAAGACATCAGTGGCTGCTATCTCCCCCCGGGCGGGCTCGATGACGAAGATTTAGCGCCGCTTTTGCAGCAATGCGAGGCCGCGCGCCAGCGTCTGGCGGGCGAACTGGCGGCGGGTCGTTTGGCGCCCCTGTCCGTGGTCCAAGGCACCGATGATCTGTCGGCCCTGGAGGATATCGCGGCGGACTGGCGGCGGCGTTTTCGCCGGGTTGTTCTGTTCGGTGTCGGCGGTTCATCCCTTGGTGCCCGCGCCCTGGCCGTGCTGGCATTGGGCGAGGGGCCGGAATTATGCGTGCCGGATAATCTTGACCCAGGCGTGATGACGGCCGTCCTCGATCCGGCGCGTCTGGCCGATACGGGATTTCTGGTGGTTTCCAAATCCGGCGGCACGGGGGAGACCCTGGCCCAGGCCCTCACGGCGGTGTCCGCCGTGTCCGCGCATTTGGGCGCGGATGCCGTTGCCGGTCATTTTCTGGCCATTAGCGAACCGGGTGAGGGCGCGCTGCGGCAACTGGCCGTTTCCCAAGGCATTCCGGTCATTGACCATGACCCCGATATCGGCGGGCGGTTTTCCGTGCTCTCCCTGGTTGGCCTGCTGCCGGCCATGATGTTGGGCCTGGATGCGGGCGCCGTGCGGGCCGGCGCCAATGCTGTGTTGGCGCAGGCCATGGCGAACCCCGACAGCCCGCCCGCCGTTGGCGCCGCCGTCCAGGTCGGCCTGCAGCGCAAGGGTCTGGGACAATCGGTGCTGTTGGCTTATGGCGATGGATTCGGGCCGTTGACTCTGTGGTATCGCCAGATATGGGCCGAGAGTTTGGGCAAGGACGGCCAGGGCACGACCCCGATCGATGCCTTGGGTCCGGTCGACCAGCACAGCCAATTGCAGCTCTACCTGCAAGGCCCTCAAGATAAGCAGTTCACCGTGCTGACGGTTGATCAGGCGGGCCGCGGCCCCGTGATTGCGCCTGATTTGGCCAAAAGTGTGGGGCAGGACTATCTTGCCGGACGCAGCATCGGCGATCTGGTCGGGGCCATGCAGTCGGCGACGGCGGATACCCTAGTCAAGAACGGCCGGCCCGTGCGGCGCCTCCATACTCCTCGTCTTGATGAATTCAGCCTGGGCGCCCTGTTCATGCATTTCATGCTGGAAACTCTGTTCGCGGCGGATCTGATGGGCGTTGACCCCTTCGGCCAACCGGCGGTGGAGGAAGGCAAGGTTCTGGCCCGGCAATATCTGCGGGACAGCGCGCAATGAACCGTCTGAGCCGCCTGCGCCGATTGCCGGAGATTACCGTCAACCGTATCGCCGCCGGCGAAGTGGTTGAACGCCCCGCCTCGGCCCTCAAGGAACTTGTCGAGAACGCCATCGACGCCGGCGCCGGCAAGATTGATATTGTCTTGATCGATGGCGGGCGGGAATTGATCTCCGTCACCGATGATGGCCATGGCATGGGGCGCGACGATCTGCTCCTTGCAGTGGAGCGTCACGCCACGTCCAAGCTGCCCGACGAGGATCTGTTGCATATCCAATGGCTGGGCTTTCGCGGCGAGGCGCTGCCCTCCATCGGCGCCGTGGCCCGTCTGGCGATCACCTCGCGGGCCCAGGACGCAGGGGAGGCATGGCGGATCGATGTGGACGGGGGCGAGGTCGGCGCGCCCGTGCCGGCGGCGCAGGCCACGGGCAGCTGGGTCGAGGTGCGGGATTTATTTTTTGCCACGCCGGCGCGTTTGAAGTTTTTGAAGACCCCGCGCACGGAATTCCAGCACGCGGTCGACGTGGTCAGGCGTCTGGCCATGGTGCGGCCCGATATTGCCTTTACCCTGTCCGATGGGGAGCGGCGCAGCCTGGACTTGAGCGCAAGCACGGGCGATCTGTTCGATGCCCGACTGGCCCGCCTGGGCGCCGTCATGGGGCGGGAGTTCGCGGACAACGCCCTGGCCATCAATGCCGAGCGGGAGGGCATCCGCCTGACCGGTTATGCCGGGCTGCCGACCCTGAACCGCGCCAACAACCGCATGCAATATCTGTTCGTCAATGGCCGCCCCGTGCGCGACCGGGTTTTGGCGGGCGCCCTGCGCGCCGGATACATGGATGTGCTGGCCCATGACCGACATGCCATGGCGGCGCTGTTCCTCGAGGTTCCGGCGGCGGAGGTCGATGTCAACGTTCACCCCATGAAGGCGGAGGTACGCTTTCGCGATGCGGCAATAGTCCGTGGCCTGCTGGTTTCCGCCCTGCGCCATGCCCTGGCGGGTGCTGGTCACCGCAGCGCCACGACCGTCAGCACGGCCGCCCTGGGCCGGGTGCGGGAAGGCGGCTTCAGTCTGCCCTACCATCAGCCGGCTGGCTATGGCGGGCCTGGGTTGCGGGAGGCGGCGGCGGTCTTTCAGGCGCCCTTCGCGGCCACCGCCGAACCATCCGCCCGGTTCGAGCCCGAAGACAATGTGGTTCCGGTGGGCGACTATCCCCTGGGCGTGGCCCGGGGCCAATTGCATGAAACCTACATTGTGTCGCAGACGGCGAATGGCATCGTCATCGTCGATCAGCATGCCGCCCACGAGCGCCTGGTGATGGAGCGCATGCAGGCGCAATTGGCGGCCAACGGCGTGGCCCGGCAAATGCTGCTGTTGCCAGAGGTGGTGGAATTGGACGAGGCCGGCGCCGAACGCATTGTCGCGCGCGCCGGCGAATTGGCGGAACTGGGTCTGGTCGTGGAAGCCTTTGGCGGCGGCACCATCGTGGTGCGGGAAATTCCCGCCCTGCTGGGGGAAAGCAATATTCAGGGCCTGATCCAGGATCTGGCGGATGAATTGGCGGAGATGGACCAGGCCTTGGCCCTGCGCGAGCGGCTGGATGATGTCTGCGCCTCCATGGCCTGCCACGGCAGTGTCCGTGCAGGCCGCCGCTTCAGCGTGGAGGAAATGAATGCGCTGCTCCGGGAGATGGAGCGCACGCCACGTTCGGGCCAGTGCAGCCATGGCCGCCCCACTTATGTGGAGCTGCAACTGGGCGATATCGAAAGTCTGTTCGGGCGCCGTTAAAAATCTGTCAAAGGGCGAATTTCGGAGGTGAGTACGTGACGTCACATATCGATAGCGTCAACCATGTGGGAATTGTGGTTCACGACATGGCCGCGGCCGTTACCGGGTTCGAGGCCATGGGCTTTTACCTGACGCCGTTTTCGAAACACTCCGGCGCCTGGAAGCAAGGCGATGCCGTAAAGCCGTTCGCCTACGGCAACCGCTGCATCATGTTCGCGCACAATTACCTAGAAATTCTGGCCAGCGAGGATCGCGACAATCCGGAGCCGCGCATGGCGGACTATCTTTGCCGGCATCAAGGCGCGCACATCATTTGTTTCAACGCCGAGGATCTGACGGCGGCCGATGAAAATGTGCGGAAAAACGGATTGGCAACGTCCGGCGTGATACCCCTGCAGCGCGACATCGATACCCCGGACGGCATCAAAACGGCAAAGTTCGAGCGCGCCCAATTTGCCATGGGCGAAACGCCGGAGGGCTATATCCAGGCCGCCTGTCACCTGACGCCTGAATATATTTACCAGCCGCGGTACATTGAGCATGGGAACGGCTGTAGCGAGCTGTCCGGGGTGTTCCTGGTGGTTGACGATGTTGCCGAATATGCCGCCCGATACAGCAAGATTTTGGACTTGGAGCCCGAGCGGGGTGAACATCAAGTGCTGTTCCGCCTGCCCCGCCTGTCGAGCCTGACCATCGTCGACTACCGGGCCGTCGGGGCTGTTTTGCCGGGCACGCTGCTGTCCGGCATACCAACCATTTGCGGGGTCTCGTTCAAAACACCGGACCTGGGAAAGATGGGGCGGCGGCTCGCCGAACGAGGCTTTCATGTCATTGCCGAACCGGATCGGATCGTGGTGCCCGCCGAGCAGGCTTCCGGTATTGCCCTGGTATTCGAGGCCTGATCATGGATACGGAAAACATCCCCCCACTGCCCGAACTTCGATTTGCCCAGGTAGACGCACAGGCTTGCGGCCTGGATGGTGACCGCCTGAGCTACCGCGAGGCGGGCGCGGGGCACAATGAAACGCTTTTGCTGCTGCATGGCATTGGCACCCATGCGGGTGGCTGGCGTTTTATTCTGGACGGACTATCGGACAGCCACCGCCTGATCGCGTGGAATGCGCCGGGTTATTATCTCTCGGATCATTTCGAGGCGGACGCGCCGGACCATGCCCAATATGCCGCCGCCGCCGTGGCATTGCTCGACAGCCTGGAGATCGAGAAATGCCATGTTGTGGGCAGCTCCTTCGGTTCCATGATTGGCGCGGCGATGGCGGCGCTCTATCCCGACCGGGTCCAAAGTTTGATGCTGCTGGGCGCTTCCCGTGGGCAGGCTTGGCGGCCGGTTCCTGATCGCCAGGCACGGTTGCAGTTGCGCGAAGACCTCATCGAGAACGGCGGCTTCGACATGGCCGAGAAACGGTGGCGGCAGTTGTTGGGCAGCAATCCCTCGGATCTGACCGTGAGCTTGATCAAGCAGCTTTTGAAGGCGATCGACAAACGGGCCTATTTGCAGGCCGCCCGCGCCAGCGATACCGCCGATATCCTACAGCTCGCCGGCCGCATCATGGCGCCCACGCGGCTGCTCATCGGCGCGGAAGATGCGGTCAATCCACCCGCCATGTCCAGCGAAATCCAGGCCGCGATCGCTGGCTCCGAGATGACCCTTTTCGAGGGCATCGGCCACCTGACAAAGCTCGAAATTCCCACCAAGGTGATTGAGCTGCTGCGCCAACACATCGCCGGTGCAGCCTGAAAGCTCTCTGGGGCCGCGGTCTATACTTGCAGCCCCCGCCAGCGCAGGATCACGATCCGCGCCGCGCCGTATGTCCGTTCGTCCAGCACGGTGAATGCGGTCCCGGCCTGAAATTGCTCCACTTTGGCCAGCTCGACACAGCAGACACAATGTTTCGCCAGCCAGCCCAAATCCGCAAGGGCCGCCAGGCTGGTCTCCGATAGTCCCATCCGGTAGGGGGCATCCATCAGGACCAGATCGAAGCTGTTGGGCGCCGGACCGGGCCGTGTCGCGTCCCTGGTCAGGACCTGGATGCGGGCGCCCTCTCCCATGTCATCGGCCGTGTACTGAATTTGCCGCGCCGCGGCCTTGTTTTGTTCGATGAAACAGACTTGCCCGGCGCCGCGCGAGAGGGCCTCGAGCCCCAATGCGCCGGTGCCGGCGAAGACATCCAGCACCGCCCGGTCTTCGGGTAGGCCATCGTAATCACCATGGGATAGAATGTTGAACAAGGCCTCTCGCGCCCGGTCCGAGGTGGGCCGAATATCCAATCCCTTGGGCGAGGTCAGCCGCCTTCCTTTATGGGCGCCGCCGACGATCCGCATGGCGGCTATTTTTTTGCCTTCTTGCGGGCGTCGCCATCGACTTCGCTCAGGCCGAAATCGGCGGCATGGCGGCCCAATTGGTCGCGCAGGATGCGCCGGGGCACGGGCGCGACATCGCCCCGGGCTAGATCGCCCAGTTGGAAGGGGCCGTAGGAGAGGCGGATCAGGCGCGTTACCTGCAAATCCAGATGCTCCATGACCCGGCGGATTTCCCGGTTCTTGCCTTCCTTCAAGGATAGGCTCAGCCAGGCATTGCCGCGCTGTTTGCTGTCCAGTTTGGCCTCAATGGCGCCATAGGAGATGCCCTCGATCCGGATGCCGTCCGCCAGGCGGGCCAGGGCCTTCTCATCCACGCTACCATGCACCCGCACCCGGTAGCGCCGGCGCCAGCCGGTGCTGGGCAACTCCAGATGCCGGGCCAAGGCGCCATCGTTGGTCAACAGCAATAATCCTTCGGTGTTCAGGTCCAGGCGGCCTACAGAAACCACGCGGGGCAGTTCGGGGGGCAGTTTTTGGAACACCGTTTCCCGGCCCTCGGGGTCATTGTTGGTGGTCAACAGGCCTTTCGGCTTGTGGTGGCGCCATAATTTGGTGGGCTCGGCCTTGGCCAGGGCCTTGTCATCGACCTCGATGCGGCTTTTCGCGGTCACCACGCAGGCGGGCGTCTCCAGCACCTTACCGTCGACCTTGACCCGGCCGGCGGCGATCCAGCGTTCCGCCTCGCGCCGGGAACACAAGCCCGCCCGCGCCAGACGTTTGGCGATCCGTTCGCCATCCTTGGATTGGTCTTCCGGCTTGACGCTATTCTGTTTGCTGCTCATGTTGGCCAACATGCCCATTGAGCCGACGAAATCAACCTTCATGGCGGAAGCCTTGAAAGAAGCCCGCGCCGCCGGTGTTCGTGGCGAGGTCCCCATCGGCGCCGTCATCGTCGATGGGGAGGGAAATATTCTCGCCCGGCATGGCAACCGCACCGAAGAATGCGCCGATCCCACGGCCCATGCCGAGATAGAAGTGATCCGCCAGGCCTGCGCCCTGCGCGGCGCGCCAAGGCTCCCCGATTGCAGCCTCTACGTGACCCTGGAACCCTGTCCCATGTGCGCCACCGCGATCTCCTTCGCCCGCCTCGCCCGCCTCTATTACGGCGCCCCGGACCCAAAGGGCGGCGGCGTCGAACATGGCGCGAGAATTTTTCACCAGCCCACCTGCCACCACAAACCCGAACTCTACCCCGGCATCGGCGAAGACGAAGCGGCGAAGCTGCTCCGGCAGTTTTTTCAGGCCCGCCGCTGAAGAATTTTAATACGGTGACGTAATACTTATATCATTCATCGGTGTTGTTTATCATGATAAAACGGCGCATTTATATAAGTATTACGTCACCGTATTAAAATTCTCTGCCGTGGCCTTCAAATGACGTTTGCGTCCTTGAAGGCGGTGATTTCAGCCGTGCTGTAGCCGGCCTCGGCCAGGACTTCCTCGGCGTCGGCACCGGGGGAAACGGGGGGGCGGTCGATGGTGCCGCCGCCGTGGGCCAGGCGGAAGCCGGAGCCGATCAGGTTCAGTTCGCCATGGGGGCTGTCGACGGATTGCAGGACGTCGCGGTGCGCCAATTGCGGGTGCTTGAGAGCTTCGGCGATGGTCCGGACCTGGCTTGCCGGCGCGCCGGCCTCGGCCAGGCGGGCTTCCCAGGTGTCGATATCGGCGGTGGCGAAGGCGCCTTCGATAATCTCGCGCAGGGCCGCTTCGTGTTCCGTGCGGCCGTGCCAGTCGGCGAAGCGGGGATCGTCGAGCAGTTCGGGCCGGTCGATTGCCCCCATCAGGGCCTTGAACTGTTTTTCCGTGTTCACCGCCAACAGCAAATTATCATCACCCACCTTGAACAGATTGGCGGTCGGGCGGCGGGAGATGGCCTGGTTGCCGTATTGGCCATGAATGTGCCCCGTCGTGGTGTGCTCGGAGACCAGGGGCGAGAGAAAGGCCAGGGTGGAATCCAGCATGGAAACATCGATGCACTGGCCCTTGCCCGTGTGGGTGCGTTGGAACAGGGCGGAGGCGATGGCGAAGGCGGAGGTCATGCCGCCAATGGCGTCACAGACGGCAAACCCGACCCGCGTCGGGCCCGTGCCCTCATGCCCGGTGATGGACATGATGCCCGAGACCGCCTGAATACGGCCATCATAGGACGGCGTGTTGCGTTCCGGCCCGTTCTGGCCGAAGCCGGAGACGGCGCAGTAGATCAGCCCGGGATTGATCGCCGAAAGTGCTTCATAGCCGATGCCAAGACGCTCCATGACGCCGGGGCGGTAGTTTTCCGTCACGATATCGGCCTTGGCCGCCAGGCGTTTGACGATTTCGATGGCCTTAGGGTCTTTTAGGTCCAGGGCGATGTTGCGCTTGTTGGCGTTGATGGCCAGCCAGCCGGGCGCCATGCCCCGGTCGCTCCATTCCTTGGACAGGGGGCCGTTGCGCATTTCCTCGCCGCCCGGCCGCTCCACCTTGATCACATCGGCGCCCAGCAGGGCCAATTGGAAGGTGCCGAATGGCCCCGCGAACACTTGGGTGAAGTCGAGAACCCGGACACCCTCGAATGGTTTACTCATCAGCGTTTACTCCGCATCCTATTCAGCCGCGTCGGTCTGTTGCCCGGCGGCCGCGTCCCGGCGTTGCTTGGCAACCCGCTTAACCTCGTCGAAATCAGCCCGCCGGCGGGCGATTTCCTCCGTCCCGATACGATCCACATTCTGGAAATCCAGCTTCCATTCCGCATCATCGTTCCACCGTTGCCGCGATTGCAGGGTGGTGCGGGGGCCAATGGCGCTTTCCAGCAGATCCAGGGCCAGGGCCATGGTTTGCGCTTGGGAAGCCGGGTCATGGGGTTTACCGGCGGCATTGCCCAGGGGAAAGTCACTGAACAGAAAGCGCGGCACGCCGGCCTGTTCGACGATATCCTTGGCGCAACCCATGATCACGGTGGGGATGCCGTTCGCTTCCAGGTAACGTGCGGTCAGACTCACGGTCTGGTGGCACACCGGTCAGGTGGCGACAATGACGGCGGCTTCCGCCCCATCCTCCCGTAGACCCCGTAATACATCCGCGCAATCCTGTTCGATGGTGGTCTGCTGACTGCGGTTCGTCGGCGTGCCGTGAAACCGCGGCGCCAGGCCGCCGATACGGCCTTCATCCGCCGCGATCTTTAGCTGCGCCAGGGGGAAGAAGGAATTGATATCGGCGGCGGTGGTGTATTTGCGGTCATAGCCGAGATGAGAGATCCGCACATCCGGTTCGCTATCCACGCTATCGGCATAAACCCGATAGAACTTGGCCGAGGCGTTGTAGCTAGCACCCGGCCCTTGATCGCCCTTGTCGGGCTGATAGGGGGCGGAGGTGACCACGAGGCCGACCTTGGTCTCTTTCAACGGCTTGGCCAGGGGGGTGAAGGGGACGTTGGTATATTGCGCCCAGCGATAGGGGTTGCCGTAGCCAAGGGCCAGATAATAGTCCCGTAGCCGCTGCATATAGGGGACGGGCAGATCGTGGGCGGCGGCAAAACCCAGATTATCGTCCTCTTTTGTCCGTTCAGGCATCAATTCAGCCCTTTCTTCAAAATATACTCTGCGACAACATAACACATACCCCGGCCCAAACTCATAGGAGACTCGGGTCATCACACGCGTTACATTGCCGCAACATCAAATTTTTAACGGCAAAGTCCGGGCATATCCGTGCCCGCGTGGAAGGATAGATAACAGATGATTCCAGATTATTCGGACCGCTCGAAGGATCTGCAGGAGCGGCTGCTGAAATTCATGGACGATACGGTGTACTCGAACGAGGACGTCTATCAAGAACAACTCGACAGCGCCGCGGAGCGCTGGAGCGTGCCCCAGGTTTTGGAGGAAATGAAGGCCAAGGCCCGCGAAGTCGGGCTGTGGAACCTCTTTCTGCCGGAGAGTGACGCAGTAGAGCCCATGTCGAACCTGGATTATTCGCCCCTGTGCGAGATCATGGGCCGTTCACCCATCGCCGCCGAGGCCACCAATTGTTCGGCGCCGGATACGGGCAACATGGAAGTGTTCACCCGCTATGCCAACGAGGAACTCAAGGAGCGCTGGCTGACGCCCCTGCTGGACGGCAAGATCCGTTCCGCCTTCGCCATGACCGAGCCCGCCGTGGCCTCCTCGGATGCCACCAACATCGAGACCGCCATCGTGCGCGAGGGCGATGAATACGTCATTAACGGCCGCAAGTGGTGGACCTCCGGCATCGGCGATCCCCGTTGCGAAGTGCTGATCCTGATGGGCAAGACCGATCCGGACAATCCCGACCGCTACCGCCAGCAATCCATGATCGTGGTGCCCCGCGATACGCCGGGAATTACCGTGGAAAAAATGCTGCATGTCTTCGGCTATGATGATGCCCCCCACGGCCATGGCCAGGTGCTGTTCGAGGACGTCCGCGTCCCCGCCGATCATATTCTGCTGGGCGAGGGCCGGGGCTTTGAGATTGCCCAGGGGCGGCTTGGCCCGGGGCGGATCCATCACTGCATGCGCCAGATCGGCGTGGCGGAGCGCGCCCTGGAAAGCATGTGCAAACGGGCCAAATCCCGCTTTGCCTTCGGCAAGCTGGTTTCCGAACAATCGGTCACCACCGAGCGGATCGCCGAGGCGCGCATCGCCATCGATTCCAACCGCTTGCTGGTGCTGTATGCGGCCCACAAGATGGATCGGGTGGGCAACAAGGAGGCCCGCAAGGAAATCGCCATGATCAAGGTGGCGGTGCCGAACATGACCTGCCGGGTGGTGGACATGGCCATGCAGGTGCATGGCGGCGGCGGCGTCAGCCAGGTTTTCAATCTGGCGCACGCCTATGCTCATTCCCGCACATTGCGCTTTGCCGATGGTCCCGACGAGGTTCATCGCGCGCAAATCGGGCGGCTGGAACTGCGCCGCTGGAACTAGCGGCGGTTGAGACGCTAAAATAGGGGCGGGACCGGATCATCCGGTTCCGCCCCGGTTAATTGGGAGCGGCCAATCCGCGCCGTCATCGTCACTCCCGCGCAGGCGGGAGTCCAGGGCAGGCATGGATTCCCGCCTGCGCCGGAATGACGCGGTGGCCGTGGTTGAAAATGGGGAAGTAACAATGGCGATCGATGATTGGTTCTCGGCCAGCTACGGTGAGGCGCGGGCGAAGTTTCTAGGAGCGGCCAAGGCGGCGGGCGCCGTGATGCATTCCTATGATCATCCCCTGAAAGGTCCGGACGGCGGCGATCTGGCGACGGATCTGGCCTATGTGGGACCGCATGATGCCGAACGTGTCGTGGTGGTCTCCTCGGCCACCCATGGCGTCGAAGGGTTCTGCGGTTCGGGCTGTCAGATCGGCTTTTTGGAAAGCGGTCTGCACAACGAACTGCCCAAGGGCATGGCTCTCCTGCATGTCCACGCCCATAACCCCCACGGTTTTGCTCATGAACGGCGCGTCACCGAAGACAATGTGGATTTGAACCGCAATTTTATCGATTTCGGCGCGCCCCTGCCCGACAATGCGGCCTACGAGGAAGTTCACCCCTGGCTGGTGCCCGAAGATTGGGATGGCCCCGCGCGTCAGGCTGCCGACGCGGCAATCGAGAATTTCATCGAACAAAACGGCATGTTTGCCTTCCAGGCCGCCGTCAGCATCGGCCAGCACCACCACCCCGATGGTTTGTTTTTTGGCGGCCAGGCGCCAACCTGGTCGCGGCGCACCATCGAGAGGTTGGCCGGCGAACATCTGATGGGGCGCAGTCATATGGCGTTGATCGATTTCCATACGGGCCTGGGCCCCAGGGGTGAGGCCGAATTGATCTCGGTCGATGTGCCCGGCGGGGCGGAGCATCTGCGCACCGTGGCCTGGTATGGCGATGGGGTTGCCACGCCGGCCTCGGGCGATAGTGTCTCGGCGGATGTTCAGGGTACGATCGAGGGCGGCTATGCCAATTTGCTGAACAACACCGAATGCACGACCATCGCCATCGAATACGGCACCCTGCCGCCCGAACAGGTTCTGCAGGCCTTGCGTGCCGATAATTGGCTGTATCTGCATGGCGATGTGGCCTCGCCCGACGGTCAGGTTATCAAACGGGAGGTCCGCGCCGCGTTTTATGGCGAGGATAGCCAGTGGAACGCCGATATCTGGGAGCGCGGCCTGGATATCGCCCGCAAAACCATACAGGGCGTGGCGGAAAGTTGAACCATTTCAGACCCGACTATGCCGCCTGCAGGGACTATTTCCTGGCGCTGGCCGAGACCTCCGGCGGCGCCCTGGTGCGGGCCGACAATCCGGCATCCGGCCCCGACGGCCTGGAACTAAGCACGGAATTTCTCCGGCTCGGTCCGGAAAATGCGGAACGGGCCTTGATCATGGTCTCGGGCACCCACGGCGCCGAGGGTTTTGCCGGCTCCGCCATTCAATCCGCCTGGCTGGAGACGGCGGCCGCCTTGCCGGATAATCTTGCCGTGGTGCTGGTCCATGGTCTGAACGCGTTCGGCTTTGCACATCTGCGCCGGGTCAATGAAAACAACGTGGATCTGAACCGCAATTTCATCGATCACGAAGGCGAACACCCCCACAACGAAGGTTATGCCAAGCTGGGCCCCGCCATGGCCGCGACGGCCTTGGATGGCCCAGGGCGGGCGGCAGCCGATGAAGAGTTGACCCGCATCAGGGAGGAAATGGGCCAGTTCAACGTCATGCGGGCCATCGGCGGGCAATATGACCAGCCGGAAGGCATGTTTTATGGCGGCCGCATGCCGGTCTGGTCCAACCGCGCGCTCCGCGAATACCTGCCGAAACTGCTGCCGGAGGTAAAATTAGCGGCCTATGTGGACATTCACACCGGTCTGGGCCCGTCGGGCTACGGCAGTCCCATGTGCTATCACCGCCAAGGTACGGAAGACTACGATCTGGCCCGGCAATGGTGGGGCAAGGATATGACCGCCGCGGCCGCCAAAATCAATCACGGCAAGACCGGCCATGGCGCCATGGAAGCCTTGGCGCCGGCCCAGGTTATCTGCCTGACCCTGGAGTTCGGCACGCTGCCTTTCGATGGTGTTCTGGCCGCGCTGCGGGATGAGCACGCCCTGTGGTGGCATGGTGACGGCCGGGACGGCAGCAAGATCAGGTCCGCGTTTAAACTGGCATTTTACCGTGACGACCGGGATTGGGAGGCTCGGGTCGTCGAACGCGGTTTGCAGATCGCCGATGATACGATCCAGGGATTGATAAATTGGTCTGGGTAGAGGGCTTCGTCGAGCTTTTTGTTATTTTCGATAGTCGTAGTGAAAGTCTTAATGAGAAATTAGCTTCTACACGCCATAAATGGCTATGCCGAGAGTTATGTTGGCATAAAATCGAGGGGCAGAGGCTAAAATGACATCGGATACCCGCCTTCACGATGGCGATCAGGCTTCGGAAGAAGTTGGTTCGGACGATCTCGATACGACCATCCAAGTTATTGCCGCCGGCGAAGAGATGGTGGAATCCGCCGTCCGCATCGAAGAAGTCTTGCAAACGGCCAATTCGGGGGCGAATGCGTACAGTGATGCCTTGGCCGAATTCAGCGGCAAGATGTTGGCGGAAGGCGGGGAAGAGGCGCAGGCCTTGATTGCCCAAATGCTGCGTCAAACCCAAGAGATGCAGGCGCAAAATGATTTGCTGCGCGAACAGTTGGAGCAGTCAACCAGCGAGATCCAAACCCTGCGCGGCAATCTTGAATCCGTCAAGAAGGAAGCCACGACGGATGGTCTGACGGAAATCGGCAACCGGAAATTTTTTGATATCAAACTTCGGGAAATGGCTGAAAAATCCTTGAAATCGGGCGAAGACGTGTCCCTGCTGTTGTTCGATATCGACCATTTCAAGACCTTCAATGACACCCACGGCCACCAGGTCGGCGATCAGGTCTTGCGCCTGGTGGCCCGGACTCTGACCGACGGCGTGAAGGGCCGCGATGTGGTCGCCCGTTACGGCGGCGAGGAATTCGCGATCATTTTGTCGGGCGCCGGTCCACAAGACGCCGTCAAGATAGCCGACCAAATCCGCAAGTCGGTGGCCCAAAGGCGCCTCATCCGCAAAAGCTCGGGCGAAGTGATTGCCACCATCTCGATTTCCGCCGGCGTGGCGTTTTACCGGTCCGGTGAACCGCTCGACGCCCTAATTGGACGCAGCGATACTGCCCTGTACCGGGCCAAGGCCGCCGGCCGCAACATGGTCTTGCCGGAAGCCGAACCCGAAGATATTGCCGTCAATCAATAGAGCATTTTCAGTTTGACTGAAATCGCGTCTTCCCCCTGGTATAAACGTTAATTGCCGCCGTCCAGGATCGCCTGCACCCGCTGGGCCAGGGCTGTCGTCTGATAAGGTTTACTCAAAAGCGCCGCGTCTTCGCCAAGGCTGCCGCGACGATTGAGCACTTCTCGGGTATAGCCCGATGAGTACAGTACTTTGGCAGCCGGATAACGTTTGTGGAAGGCGGCCGCGACATCACGCCCGCTCATGCCCCGGGGCAGGATCATATCGCTCAACAACAGATCAATCCCATCGGCGGCCGCCATGATCTCCAGCGCCGCCGGTCCGTCCTCGGCCTGCAGGACCGTATAGCCGAGGCGATTGAGCACGGTCACAAGATACCTCCGGACATCCCCGTCATCCTCCACCACCAGGATCGTCTCATGGCCCGTCGGCCGGGCCTGTTCATCCTCTCCGTTGGTGCTTTCGGTGTCCGTCGCCTGTTCCGCCCTGGGCAGATAGATCCTGACCGTGGTGCCTTCCCCTTCTTCACTATAAATCGAAACTTGGCCACCGGATTGCCGGACGAGACCGAACACCATGCTCAGGCCCAGTCCGCTGCCTCTACCGACTTCCTTGGTCGTGAAAAATGGCTCGAACACCCGTGCCAGCACATCGGCGGACATTCCGGTGCCCGTATCGCTAACGGAGATGGTCACGTATTCTCCGGGCGCCAGATCGTCAAATCTCTCGGCGTCGTCTTGCTCCAGAATCCGGTTGGCCGTTTCAAAGGTTAGCAGCCCGCCGTCGGGCATGGCGTCGCGGGCATTGATCGCCAAATTCAATAATGCGTTCTCCAGTTGTCCCGCATCGACCATGGTCTGCCAAAGACCGGCCGCGGGTATTATCTTGATGGCGATGTCTTTGCCGATCGTGCGCTCGGCCAATTGGTGAAAGTGGGGTAATAGCTCGTTGATCTTTACGGCCTTGGCATCAAGCTCCTGTTGCCGTGAAAACGCCAGCAAGCGATGGGTTAGCTCGGCGCCTCTGAGCGATGCCCTTAGGGCGATGGCGATACTCTCATTATCGGTGGCGTCCCTGATGGTTTTGCTATCTTGCAGCAAGCTAAGATTGCCGACGATGGCGGCCAATATGTTGTTGAAATCGTGCGCGATGCCGCCGGTGAGTTGGCCGACGACTTCCATTTTTTGTGCCTGACGCAACTGCTCCTCGACACCCTTGCTCGCGCTGATATCGCTCGCCAATGTGATCATCCCGCCGATCGGCAGCTTTTGTTCGCTAACGCGCAGCCAAACGCCGTCCAGGCGGAGAATCTCGAACGGTCCTTCGGGATTGCGATGGCGATGAAGGCGCTGGCGCAACCAATCTTCCTCCCGGCCAATAGCATCGGGGACAAGGCCCCGCGCCAGGACAGCCTTCATTTGATCTTCGAACGTGGTCCCCAGGACAGATATCTCCGGTGCCGCGCCATTGAGTACGCGAAATTGGTCATTGCAGAAAATCAACCGGTCATCGTCATCGAAAACGCTGACGGAATCGCTCATGGCGTCAATGGCGACAACCAGTTGGTGGGAACTTTCCTCCGCCTGCTTGCGGTTGGTGATATCGAAATGCCAGACCATGGTGCAGTCCTGATTGTCGAAGCTGACCGGTCGGGTATTCATCGAGAGCCAAATTTCGGTCCCGTCGGCGCGCAATCTCCGGGCCTCGAAATCAATCAGATCGACGCCATTCTTCATGGCCTCGTTGACCTTGTAAAATTGATCGAGATCAACCCAGGTTCCCGATATTTCCGCCTCGATCATTTCGTCCGGGGATGTTCCGCCAAATATCTCGGCCAGTGCGTCATTGGCGAACAGGCGTTTGGCCTCAACATGACCATCAGTGCGTTCGTGAAAAACAATCGCGACGCCTATGGGACTTTTCTCCAGGATTTCACGAAGGTTCGCCTCGCTTTTACGTAGCGCAAACTCACGGTTTTTTAATGCCGTTACATCGCTTCCCGAACCACGATAGCCGAGGAAGCCCCCGTCCCGGTCAAAAACTGGCTTGCCGCTCGTGCTGAGCCATTTCGTTTCAATGCCATCACCTGCTCTTTGATAGATGAAATTGCGGAATGGTTTGCGGGACGCGAGGTCTTCGAGGTGGTCGTTCCAGATTTCACGGTCATATTCGCCGCCAAGTATATCTTCCCGGCTTTTGCCGTAGTGCCATTCGGGGGGCACCCCCACCACCCGTTCCACATTTGACGACAGATAGGTGAAGCGCAGGTCCTTGTCCATTTCCCAGAGCCAGTCAGCGCTGGATTCCGCGAAATCCCGGAACCGGGTCTCGCTCGCGCGCAAGCCATCCTCGGTTTCGCCCAAAACTTCCACGGCTCGCTTGCGCTCGGCGATTTCAAGGGACAGGCGTTCGACGTTTGGCAGCCATAATATCAGACCGATAGCTAAAAAGACGAAGCCGCCCAGAGAGACAACTAACTTTTCCAGGATGGCTTCCGTTTCCGTATCTCCAATGACGACATAACGGCTTAGGCTTTCGAAATTATCGGTGATGTCGATGAAGCTTCCGAGGGTGAGAAGGGAGAACCCAATAAGGATGAGGTTCCAGCCCGTTCGGTTCTGCTCGAATCGATTTTTTTCGCTGTGAACCAGGTAAACAACGATACCAAGCAATACAAAACTACGAATGGTTTCAATAACAATGTCTAGCATGACGTCGGTGTCTAACTAATTGCTCAATTTGGCTTGGGTGCAGCTTATTTTATCACCGCGTAAAGAGTATGGGAAAACTATTCTATAGCATCTCCCGAGTGAAGCCACGGTTAGGCCAGCTTCCCGCCGTCGAGGAATTTAACGGTGGCCATGGGCCGGGCGGCATTGCGAGATGTCATTCGGGCCGAGACGTTAGGCCCGCGCGTAACTTTTCAGGATATCGTCGATCACCCGTTCCAAATGCATGACGGTGGAACATGTCTTGGCCACGTGGCAGAACGGGCGGTAGCGGGGCATCTCGGAATCCCCGGTCCCCCAAAAGGTTTCCGGTTCCGGGTTCAGCCAGATGACGGAGCGCGAGCGGTCGTGGATGCGGCGCATGATGTCGATGCGCGGATCGGTGAAGTTGGAGCGGCCATCGCCTAGAATAATCACCGTGGTGTTGCGGTCCAGATCATCCATGAAGCCCTCTTCATAATCATCC
>JAPYPT010000309.1 GCA_029937535.1 Alphaproteobacteria bacterium | reverse complement strand
GACGTTGCCGAACGGCAGTTCGCTCAGCATATCCTTGCGGGTCAAGATGGTGCCGGCCTCGTACGTGCGGTCGCCGCGGATGCCGCCGCCGTTGGTCAAGGCCACATCCGCGCCCGTGGCCTGGCGCATGGCATCGGTGATCAGATTGCCGATATTGCTCTCCCGTGTCCGCACGGTGGCGCGGCGGCTATCCAGGGAGACGTCGGTCTTTCCGACCGGCACGGCGAGTTTACCATCGAGATCCTTTTCGAACCGCGCCACGGTCTTTTGGATTTCGCCGTCCGGCGCGACGCCGGCGGTGGAAAGAAAACGCCAGACGGGCCGCATGGAAACTTTCATGCCACGCCGGCCCTTTTTCTTTTCGATATGCAGGTCGGCGACGGCCAGATAATGGGCGTCGTGGCCGGCCTTCAAGATCAGGGTGCTGCCCTCGAATATCGAAATCGGATCATGATCATGGCCGCCGGCGATCACGCCGATGCCCCTGACCCCGCGCGCCAGGGCAAGGTCTTGGGCAATATCGAGATGGGTGATGGCAATGATCAGATCCGCCCCCATGCCCTGCAAGGTCTTGACCGCCACACGGGCGGCGTCCAGGGCCGGGGTGAATTTAACACCGGCGCCGGGGCTTGAAAGATACGTTGTCTCCACCGTCAGTAAGGAGAACAACCCAATCTTCAGCTCGCCCACTTGGCGCACCATCACCGGTTGGGCGCCGCCAAACGGCTTACCATCGACGTCGAAGGTATTACTGGCCAGCCAGGTAAATTTCGAGGCCATCATGCGCTGCTTGAGGATATCGTCGCCGAAGTCGAATTCGTGATTGCCCAACCCGGCGGCATCGACGCCAATGGCGTTCATCAGCTCGATCATCTGAGAACCCTTGGTCAGCCCCGACATCACCGAAGGCGAAATCAGATCTCCACCGAATGTGGTCAGATGGTGTTTCGCCCCTGCCCGTTCCTGCTTCAACAGCGTCATCAGTTGCGGGAAGCCGCCCACGCCTCTTTTGGCGGAAATCTCGTAGACATCATTGATGTGAAGCAATCTCAGATCGACGCTCTGGGCAACGACCGCGAGGGATGAACCAAGCACGAATGCCAGGGCCATCGGAATAGTCCGCAACATCTTCATGGCTTGTGTCTCCTCCGCTCGGCAACAGGATGAAACTACCTGGAACCATATACACGGTGGCGGTGCTTGTCCCGTCACTTTTGGCCACGGCGGCCACGGCGACCCCAGCGACCCCAGCGACCACGGTGTCACAATCCAATCAAAGCCGCAAAACGCCCGGCGATTGGCTCCGGGCTAAAACGGAACCTCGCCTTGAACCACGGCGCGATGCACGACGCGCCGCTCAATGGCGGCGTCATAGTCGGTGACACAATGCATGGTGCAGCGGTTGTCCCACATCAAGACGTCGTTATCACGCCAGCGATGGCGGTAGATGAACTGCTCTTGCGTGGCGTGGGCTTCCAGTTCGGCCAGCAGCGCTTCGCCCGCGCCGAGCTCCCAATCAAGGATATGGGAGGCATGATTGCCGATGTAAATCGCGCGAGCCTCCGTTTCCGGATGGGTGCGGATCACGGGATGATCGACGGGGGGCGCGGCGGCGATTTCATCCGCCGTGGCGGCGCGCTCATCGGACTTCTCCCGGCTGCGCTTCCAATCATGCACCGCGCGCAAACCCTCCAGCTGTTCCACCTTGCCCGGCGTCAACGCCTCGTAGGCCCGGGTCATATCGGCAAACAAAGTATGCCCGCCTTCCCGCGCCACGGATGGAGAGCGCAGAATAGTGAACAGCGACGGCGTGGCGACGTAGGATTTATCCGTATGCCAGACCAAGGTGCCCTTTTCGGGATGCACGCCGGTCGGTTTGCCGTCATCGCCCACATTGCCGAAGACCTGCAGCTTCGGCAGTTCGCCATGGCGGGTCGAGCGGTTGATATGACCCTCAAGCGGCCCGAACCTCTGAGCGAAGGCGAAGTGGCTTTCGTCATCCAGGTGCTGGTCACGAAACACCAGAACCTTGTGGCGGATCACCGCGGCCTGGAGCTCCGCGAAAACTTCCTCTGAAATTTCGCCCGCCAGATCGACGCCGCCGACCTCGGCCCCGAAGCCGGTCGCTTCCGCCTTGATCTCGATTGATCCGTTTTGCATTTTATATATTCACCATTTCGCAAAGACGCCATAGCATGCGACGCCAGCCTGGCGGAGGCAAGTACCTCCTTGCCGGGTCCCCTTCGTCAATCACCGTGGAGCCACATAACATGATCGACGCGAGCGAAACATTTGACGGCACCTGGCCCCATGCGCCAAATTTCTTCAAGGGCAACGGCTTCGCCATGCATTACGTGGACGAAAACCCCAGCGGCTGGGAAACCTTTCTATGTGTGCATGGGGAACCGACCTGGGGCTATCTCTACCGCAACATCATCCCGCGCCTGGCAAAACATGGCCGGGTCGTTGTGCCCGACAACATGGGCTTCGGCAAAAGCGAAACGCCCATAGACCGCGCCTATACCATCGAGGAACATTGCGACAATCTGGACCGTCTGGTTACGGCGCTGGACCTCACCAACCTGACCCTGGTGCTGCAGGACTGGGGCGGCCCCATCGGCGGCGCCATCGCCTATCGCCACCCCGAACGGGTCAAGCGCCTGTGCGTGATGAACGCCATTGTGGGCGGCCGCTCGCCCCAGGCGGCCGATATGGCCGGCACATCGCCCTGGTTCCAATGGGTCAACAGCCCCGCCTTCGAGCCGACGATCCGCAATCTGAGCGCCACCGCGCTGTCGGTCTTGAAACGCATCGGCTTCGAGAACACCGCCCACGTGGACGAAACCTGGATCCGCGCCTACGCCGCCCCCTTCCCGACGCCGGAAAGCACCATCGCCGCATTACGTTTTCCCCAATGCATCGCCGACCGCGAAACCGTCGATTTCCTCAAATCCATACGCACGCCCGAGGCCACGGCGGCCATCAAGGCCAAACCCGCCATGCTGATCTTCGGCGAAGCCGACCGCGCCCTGCCCCAAGCCTTCACCATCGGCTGCTTCCGAGACCTCTGGCCCGACGGCCCCGTGGTCACGTTGCCCGGCGTCGGCCATTTTTTGCAGGAAGACGCCCCCGAAACGGTATCCGCGCTGATCGAACAGTTCGTGCAGATGACGTGAGGATAAGCGCCTGAAACGACCCTCGAAACAGGCGCAAGAATGGCGGGACATGACTTTTTTTCACCCGAAACCTTAGGGGGAAAGAAAGGATCGTGTCCCCTGGTTCTTGAGCCTGTGTGACCTGCCTTTTAGGCCTCGAACAACGCCTTGTATCTCTCCTGAAACACCGGCCAGATTTCCGGGTTCAGCAGGCGGGGCGGGCGGCGGCCTGCAAAGATTTCCAGCAGTTGTTCGCCGGCGTAGCTGGCGACCTGGTGGCGGGATTCATGCGTTACGCCTGCGGTGTGAGGGCTGGCCAGGACGTTGGCGAGGCTCAACAACGGGTGGTCCTTGGCTGGCGGTTCGACGGCCCAGACGTCGAGGCCGGCGGCGCGCAGATGGCCGCTGTCGAGGGCATCGTACAGGGCGGCTTCGTCGTGGATGCCGCCCCGGGCGGTGTTGATGAAGGTGGCGCCGGGCTTCATCAGGGCAAATGCGCCGTCGTCGAGGAAATTCAGGGTTTCCGCCGTGCGCGGGCAATGCACGGAGACGAAATCGGATTGGGAGAGCAGCTCCTCCCACGTCGCACGGGTGGCGCCGCGTTCGGCGAAATCGCTGTCTTCCAGATAGGGGTCGTAGGCCAGGACCCGCATGGCGAACAGACCGCCGCAGAGCTCCGCCACGCGCCGTCCCACATGGCCCAGGCCGATAATGCCCAAGGTCTTGCCCTGGATGTTATGGCCGATGAAATCGTTGCGCCCGATGCCATTCCTGGCGCGCATGACCTGGTCGGTCTCGCCGACCCGCTTGGACAGCATCAACATCATGCCGAGCGCATGTTCGGCCACGCCCTCGGCGTTGCCGCCCGCCTGGTTGACGGCGATGACGCCGGCCTTGGAACAGGCATCCAGATCCACCGTATCGAAGCCCGCGCCCATGGAGGAGATCACGAGTAGATTGGGGCAGCGGGCCAGGAAATCGCCATCGCAATGAAAAGGCAGGGGCAATTCGTCCCGCGCGGCGCGGATTTGATAGCCGTGCGCCGCCGACAGCGCCTGCCAGTTTTCGGCGTCGGGATCGCTCAATTGCAGCATATCGATGGTGATGGAGGGGTCCCGGCCGAGAATATCGGCGGTCACGGGATGGGCGAATTTCTCAAAAACAACGATACGTTTTTCGGCTTGGGTCATGGTCTTGCTTACGTCTCAGACAATTTGAACAATATGCGGCGACATACATACATGACTGGCTGCATATGTCATCTGGCGGCTTTCTTTTTCCGCTCTGGGGTGATTAATTGGGGCCGTCCTCCCCCCTTTACAATAGGTGTTGATCGGTGACAGGCCCCCTCGCCGGCGTTCGCGTCGTGGAAATTACCTCCGTTATCCTGGGCCCCTGGGCGGCGCAGATTCTGGGCGATCTGGGCGCCGATGTGATCAAGATAGAACCCCTGGCCGGCGATACCACGCGGGCCATCGGGCCGGCGCGCCATCCCGGCATGGCCAGCATGTTCCTGGGCGTCAACCGCAACAAGCGCAGCGTGGTGCTGGACCTGAAACAGCCCGGCGGGCGCGACGCTGCCATGAAGCTGGCGGCGGGCGCCGATGTTTTGCTGCATAACCTGCGCCCCGGCGCGGCCCGGCGTCTGGGCCTGGACTACGACGCGGTCCGGGCCGTCAATCCGGGGCTGATCTATTGCGGCACCTACGGCTACCGCGCCGAGGGGCCGTATGCGGACTATCCCGCCTATGACGACATCATCCAGGCCAAAAGCGGCGTGCCGGAATTGCAACGCATGGCCCAGGGCATTCCCAACTACATGCCCTCGGTGGTGGCGGACAAGACGACGTCACTGGCCGTGGTCTATGCGATCACGGCGGCCCTGTTCCAACGGGAACGTAGCGATGGCGGTGGCGGCCAGGCGATTGAAGTCCCCATGTTCGAGGCCATGGTGGCCTTTTTGATGCCGGAGCATCTGTTTGGCCAGAGTTTCGAGCCGCCCCTGGGCGATGCGGGCTATTCCCGTGTCCTCAGCCCCAACCGCAAGCCGCAGCAAACCAAGGACGGCTATATCGCCGTGCTGCCCCACACCGATGCCCATTGGCGCTATTTTCTCGATCTTTCCGGCCATGGGGAGGTTCTGGACGACCCGCGTTTCGCTAATGTGAAGGGGCGCACGGAGAATATCGACGAATTATACGGCGAGTTGGCCCGCATTCTTTCCGAACGCAGCACGCAAGACTGGCTCGACCTGCTCGACCCGGAAATCCTGCCCTTCTCCGCCCTGAACGCGCCCGGCGATCTGATCCATGACCCGCAACTGACGGCAACCGGTTTCTGGAAAACGGCCGAACATCCCAGCGAGGGCACCCTGCGCATGCCAAGCCAACCCATCGGCTTCTCCAAAAATCCCACCGAAGACCGCCGCCATGCCCCACGCCTGGGCGAACACAGTATCGAAGTCCTGCGCGAAGCCGGCCTGACACAGCCCGAAATCGACGACCTGCTGGAGCACGGCATCACGACGGATGGGACCATATAGCTGGGCGCTGAAAAAAATATCGAACCGAAAGACATTGGCAGGAATTCGTCATCAACTCTGTTGTTGCAGCCTTGCATCTCGGACTTTTGCATTCAAGAT
>JAPYPT010000017.1 GCA_029937535.1 Alphaproteobacteria bacterium | reverse complement strand
ACCTAGGCTCGCTCATGGGCGTGATCGAAGCCATTGTCGAGCGCCATGATGTTTCGGCACTCGCCGAAGGGGACATGTTTATTGGCAACGATGCCTACAATGGCGGCGGCACGCACCTGCCGGACATCGTACTGGCATCGCCGATTTTTTATGACGGCCAGCTTGTCGGCTGGGCAACCAACCTCGCCCACCATGCGGATTTCGTCGATCGGGGCCATGCCCACATCTTCCAGGAAGGCTTGCGCATTCCGCCGATCCGCCTGCAGCGCGCCGGCGAGACACAGCAGGACGTACTGGATCTGATCCTTTTGAATTGCCAGGTGCCGGACGAACGCCGCGCCGACATTCGGGCGCAGATCGCGGCCAATCGATTTGGCGTCAAACGCTTTCAGGCACTCTGCGAACGTTACGGCGTGCCTTTTCTGAACCGCGTCTTCGATGAATTACTGGATTATGCGGAACGCCGCATGCGCGCCGGCATCAGTACCATACCCGATGGGGTTTATGAATTCGAAGACAAGTTCGAATGCGATGAGCTTGAAGAAACCTTGATCTTCCGCGTCAAGGTGGAGGTTAGGGGCGACGAGATCGATCTCGATTTTTCCAACAATCCAGCCCAAGTCCGCGCCGGCTTGAACATGGTCGAAACGGCTTTGCTCGCGACGGTCTACTATGCCATCAAAACCGTCACGGACCCGGAGGCGCCGCCCAATGCCGGTCTGTTTCGCCCCATCAAGGTGACGGCGGAGCCGGGCTCAATCCTTAACGCGGTGGCGCCCGCGGCCGTCAATGGCCGCACCAATACCTGCCAGCGCGTGGTCGATCTGGTCCATGGCGCGCTGGCCCAGGCGGTGCCGGATCGCCTTATTGCCGCGTGTAACGGCGCTGTCGTCGCCTCGACATTCAGCGGCATCAATCCGCGCACGGGCAAATTTTATGTCTATCTGGAAACCCTTGGCGGCGGCTTCGGCGCGCGGGCGAGCAAGGATGGCTTGGATGGCGTACAGGTTCACATCACCAATACCTCCAATCTGCCGATCGAAGGTTTGGAGCCCGAGTATCCCTTGCAAGTGGAGCGTTACGAACTGGTTCGTGATTCGGGCGGCCCCGGCCGCACCCGTGGCGGCATGGGGCTGCGCCGTCAAATCCGTGTGCTTGGCCATGACTGCCGCGTCAATGTTCGCGGGACCCGCAAGACGACGGCGCCATGGGGGTTGTTCGGCGGCCATGAAGGCGGCCGGTATTCAGTCGAGAGCAGCGAAGGCGTCGCGCCCCTTGAGATGAGCATCGGGTCTTTATCCGACGGCCAGTCCATATCCATCGTAACGCCGGGCGCGGGCGGTTATGGCCCGCCCGGCGAACGGGATCCCGAATTGACATTGCGGGATTTAAGAGAGGACCGCATATCGTCTCAAACCGCCTCGAAGGTCTACGGCGTCAGCCCAGGAAAAATCGACACGTCCAAGGGCTAAACCGGGTCATACGAGGCCGCGCAGGGCGTTCTTCTCCATGGCGTCGGCAATTTCGGGGATGAGCTCGTCCGGATAGTCGTGGCCCATTCCGTCGATCACCAATAGCGCGGCGTGGGAAATGGAGTTCTTGATGTCTTCGCCGCCGGGAAGGGGAATAAGGGGATCATCACGGCCATGAATGACCAGGGTCGGCGCGGTGATTTCGGACAACCGCGCCACACGGCTGTCACCGGATGCGATGGAGGCCAAAAGATGCCGGCTGCTGCCTGCCGGATAAAAGCAACGGTCAAACTGCTCCGCCGCCTCCCGGCGCAGGTCCGCCTCGGGCCGTGGGAAAAGTGGGCTGCCGATGATGCGGGCCGTATCGACCGCTTCATCCATCGCGCCTTCGCGGGTCCCGGCGGGATTGCGGGGACGGGTCAGCCATTCCGCAACTTCGCCCTCGGGTCGCGGCAAACCACGGCGGCCGGAGGTGGCCATGACGGCTACCATGGTCGCGACTTTCTCCGGATATTCGATGGCCATGATCTGTGCGACCGCACCGCCGTTGGAACTGCCAATGACATGGGCCGCTTCGATGCCTAACGCATCCAGCAGGCCGGCCGCGTCGCCTGCCATGTCCGCCAAGGTATAAGGCGCCGATACGGCTTCTTTCGCCCGCGCCTGGGCAAAGGCCGCCTTGGTATCCGCCGGGCCCCAGTCATCGTGCTTGGTGGAAAAACCTGTATCGCGGTTGTCATAGGCGATGACCTTGAAATTGCGCGCCACCAGGGCGTCACGGAACGATTTGGACCATCTGGTAAGCTGAACGCCCAGTCCGCCGACCAGCAGCAATGGCTGCGCATTACCTTCGCCCCAAATCTCATACTCCATATGGATGTCGTTTACCGCCACATTCGCCATTCTCACCACCTCTTAGTCTCAAAAAAATATCGCACCACCATGCCCGCCAAATAGATCAATGGGGTCTAACCGGGGCTGATACCGCGCATGCGTTCGCCGCGGCGGCGCAGCAGTTCCAGGGTCGCCAGCAGGGCGATGGAGATCATCACCAGGATCGTCGCCACGGCCAGGATGGTCGGGCTGATTTGTTCGCGGATACCCGACCACATCTGCCTGGGAATGGTGCGCTGCTCGAAACCGGCCAGGAACAACACCACCACGACCTCGTCGAACGAGGTGATGAAGGCGAACAGGGCGCCGGAAATCACGCCGGGCAGAATAAGCGGCATGGTGATCTTGAAAAAGGTCGTCGTGGGGCCGGCGCCAAGATTGGCGGAGGCGCGCGTGAGGGAATGGTCGAAACCGACCAGGGTCGCGGTCACGGTAATCACCACGAACGGCGTACCCAGCGCCGTATGGGCCAGGATGATGCCAAGGTAGGTCTGATCCAGGCCGATGTTGGAATAAAAGAAATACATGCCGGCGGCGGAGATGATCAGCGGCACGATCATCGGCGAGATCAGCAGCCCCATGGTCAGGGCCCGGTAGGGCATGTTCGCATTGCTCAACCCCAGCGCCGCCAAAGTGCCCAGGACGGTGGCCAGAACGGTCGCCGCGATGGCGATGATGAAGCTGTTCTGGACCGAGTGTGTCCATTGCGTATTGGAGATGAAATCCTCATACCAGCGCAGGGAATAAGCGTCCGGGTCAAAGGCCAGCATGCCTTGGGTAAAGGTGAAATACGGCTCCACATTGAAACTCAGTGGAACGATGATCAGGATCGGCGTGATCAGAAATATGAAAATGAAGGCGCAGATCAGCCGGAAGCCATAGTACCAGGTGGTCTCGACGGGGCCGGCGTAGGCGGGAGGGGGCATGGTTCTATCCCAGCTTCATGTTATCGATGCCGACGATTTTGTTGTACAGCAGATAAAAGCCCAGTACCGAGAACAGTAGAATGGCGCCCAAGGCGCCGGCCAATCCCCAGTTCAAGGACGACTGCATGTGGTAGGCGATCTGGTTCGAAATCAGCGTGCCACCCGTGCCGCCGACCAGGGCCGGCGTGATGTAGTAGCCAATGGATAGAATAAAGACCAGGATGCTGCCCGCGCCAATGCCGGCCAGGGTCAGCGGCATATAGATCCGCACGAACGCCACCACCGGATTGGCGCCCAGGGACAAGGCCGCGCGCATATAGGTCGGCGGAATGGTCTTCATCACGCTGTAGAGCGGCAATACCATGAACGGCAGCAGAATATGGGTCATGGCGATAATGGTGCCGGTCAGGTTATGGATCAGCTGCAGACGGTTTTCCTCCGCCACGAAGCCGAAGAAAACGAACAGATCGTTCAGCACGCCTTGGCTTTGCAGCATGGCGATCCAGGCGGTTGTACGCACCAGCAGCGATGTCCAGAACGGCAGCAGGACAAAAATCATCAGCAGGTTGGAATAACGCAGGGGCAAGGTCGCCAGCAGAAAGGATATAGGGTAAGCCAAAATCACGCAGATAACCGTGATCGCCAGGCTGATGGCAAAAGTGCGGAGGAATAATTTGCCGTAAATACGCCGGTTCTTATTTTGCATGACAATATCGCCATTCTTGTCATACTTCATATCCACGGCGTTCAGGTAATAGCCGATGGTGTAGGGCGCGGTGTTCCGCTTGATCACCGTCCAGGTTTCCAGATCCCGCCATTTCTTGTGCATTTTAAGGACCTTGGCTTTGTAAGGTCCGTTTTTGAGCCGCTTCGATTTCCGGGCCGACGAGACCACCATGCTGCGCATGCCCGATTTTTCATAGTTCAGGCGCCGGCCAACCTTGCCGATCTCGCGCGACTTGGCGCCGGCCTGCAAATCCGCCACCAGGGCCGCGAAAACCGGTTCCTCCGGTAGCGCCTTGCCGTCCCAATCGGCCAGGGCGGCCGAGGTCTTGGGCATCAAGGTGCCCACATGCCAGTTATCGACACTGCGGAACATCATGTCGAATATCGGGATCAGGAACGAAAACAAAATAAACAACAGCAGCGGCGCCACCAGCAACAGGGCGCGAATGCGGCTTTTGCGCAGGGCGCGGTTCAGGCTGGCCTTCAGCGGCGTGCCGTCGGCGGCAAGAACAACCCCACCCGCTGTTTGATCCGTCATGCCATCAATCCCGCACAGTCAATAATTTGGGAAAATTTCAAAAAATTGGCGGCGGGACGGGTTACCCCGCCCCGCACACCAAACAACGCGTCTTACTGAAGCAGCCAGGCCGCGAAACGTTCTTTCATTTCGTCGGCGTTGTCAGCCCACCATTTGAAATTGGTCAGGAAGCCCTGATCCGCATAGGCTGTCGGCATATGTGGCGCCATGTCGATGCCCAATTCGGCATGCTTGGAAACCATGGGGCCGGACGACTTACGCGCCGGACCGTAGGAGATGTACTTGGCCTGATCCGCCAGCCGTTGGGTATCGGTGGCGAATTTCAGAAATTTCATGGCCTCGTCCAGGTTCTTGGACTTGGCGGAGACCACATAGCCGTCAATATCGAGAACCTGACCGCTCCACAGCATGGAGAAGGGCTGTTTTTCCTCGGCGATGGCGGAAAACCAGCGGCCGTTATAGCCGGTGCCAAAGACGGCTTCCTTGTCGGCCAAAAGCTGCGGCGGTATGGCGCCTTCCGTCCACCAGATGACGTTTTCCTTGATGGTGTCCAATTTCGCGAAGGCACGGTCCTTGCCTTCATCGGTATCGAGAACGTCATAGATTTTGGCCAGGGGCACGCCATCGGCCAACAAGGCCCATTCCAGATTGTTCACCGGGCTTTTTTGCAGGGCGCGTTTGCCGGGGAATTTCTTGAGGTCGAACACATCGTTGATCGAGGTCGGCTTCTTGCCGCTCCAGGCATCGCTACGATAGGCGAATACCGTGGAATAGATGATCAGCGGCACGAAGCATTCGGATTGCAGGGTACCGTCCAGGAAATCCTTGGAGGCCGGTGTGCCGTCGGGCGCCTTGGCCATTTCCTTGTCGATATCGATGGGCCGGAACATACCTTCGTCACAGCCCGTGATGGCGTCGGAAATGACCACATCGACCACGTCCCAGGTGACGTTGTTGGCTTCCGTCTGGGCCCGCATTTCGGCCAGACCGCCGCTGTAGTCGATGGAATTGATCTTGGTGCCGGTCTTCGACGTGTAGGGCTTGTGATACGCCTTCATTTGGCTGGCGGTATAGGCGCCGCCCCAGGATACGACATTCAATTCACCGGCCTGTGCGGCCGAGGTTGCGATGCCGGAAATGGCAAGGCTGGCGATCGCGATCGCCGCAGATCCCAAAGTGGTCTTTAAGATTTTCTTCATTGCGTTGGTTCTCCCTAATTGCAATTCAGCGTTACTGTTGTTTTTCACCCGCTACTCTGGATGGATTCAGGTTGGTTTGGCTAATCAAACAATCTTCAAGCTTCCAATATTGATAGTCTCGTTAGGCGTCCAGCGCCCGGCAATCCTCCGCTTCCCAACCGATCCGGGTAACCTCACCTTCTTTCAGATGCACGTGACCGTGTGAATTGGGTACCTTGACGATGAACTCATCATTGCCGGACAGGCTGACCCGGCTGCGGATGTGATCGCCCAGGTAAATCAACTCCTCCACTTTCGCCTCGAGTGAATTCGTTGATTGCCCTTCCGATACGCCGATGGTCACCCGTTCGGGACGTAATGATAAAGTAGTGCGCGATCCGACGCCGTCCACATTGACGCACAGCGCCTTCACCATGCCGCCGCCGCCTTCCAGTTCCACTTGGCAGAAGTCGCCGTCGATGGCCTTGACCTCGCCGTACAGACGGTTGTTCTCGCCGATAAAGCCGGCGACGAAGGCATTTTCGGGCTTTTCATACAATTCGTCGGGCGGGGCCAATTGCTGCACGATACCATCGTCGAACACGGCGATGCGGTTGGACATGGTCAGGGCCTCGGACTGGTCATGGGTCACATAGACCACCGTGACCTGCAGTTCCTCGTGGATGTGTTTGATCTCGTACTGCATCTCTTCGCGCAGGTTTTTGTCCAGGGCGCCCAAGGGCTCGTCCATCAGCACCAGTTGCGGCCGGAACACCAGGGCCCGGGCCACGGCGACACGCTGTTGCTGGCCGCCGGACAATTGCGAGGGCCGGCGATCACCGAAGCCGCCCAGGCGCACCATGTCCAGGGCGTCGTTCACCTTTTCGGAGATTTCCGCCTTGCCCATGCGGCGCACTTCCAGGGGGAAGGCGAGGTTTTCGGCCACGGTCATATGGGGGAACAGGGCGTAGTTCTGGAACACCATGCCAATACCCCGCTTATGGGGCGGAACTTTGTTGATGGGCACGCCATCGAGATAGATTTCACCATGGGTCGCCGGCTCGAAGCCCGCCAGCATCATCAGACAGGTGGTCTTGCCGGAGCCCGAGGGCCCGAGCATGGTAACGAATTCCCCGCGGGCGACTTCAAGGTTGAAATCCTTTACGACCAGCGTTTCGCCGTCATAGCTTTTTTGCACGGACTCGAACTTGACCAGCGTATCGGACGCTTTTGCCATCTACACCCACCACCCTGCTTTTTTTGTCCGGCGTTATTGCAACACCTGGATTTTCTTCAATATTTTAGAAACATTAGCACAGAAATTTCGATGCGGTCATTTGGAATCAACGGCCCGCCAAACCATGCAAATTTTGCAACCCAGCCCTGCAAAATTAGCGCATTCCCTGGACCGTAATTGAACCTATATGAGCGCCAGGAAACAGGGCTCAACACTTGCCCATTCAGGGAGATTTGCCATGACCGCCGAAAAATTCAACGCCGCCGCCAGTGCCCCGAGCGCTCTTTTGGTTTCCGCCCTGAGCGAGACTATCGCGCCGATTGCCGTTGCCGCCGCGAACGCCGTGATTTCCCTGTCATCCCGGCTCGGCAAACGGCAGCCTCGTCAAGCCATCAAGCCCGGCCCCTTGCACGCGCCCCACGTGGCCATGGTCATGGTGCCCGGCAATTTCGTCACGGAGCCCTTTTTGCGCCGCTGACCGGACGAGCAGCGACCACTGAATTCAGGGAAAGCCGGTCAATTTGGCCGGCTTTTCGTTTGGCCTGTTCACGCAAACAGATTGTTTCCGCATTTGGTGGTTGTGTTTTCGGCGGCTTGTATCACATGAAGTGAGTTGTCCCACGACCGCGAAAATTCGCTATAGTGGCAACAACCTGTTTGGGGAAAGGACCTGACCATGACCATCACGGGGATCAATCACCTCGCCTTCATCACCCACGATCTGGATGCCACGATCCGGTTTTACCGCGATCTTCTCGGCATGACGTTGGAGGCCGGCGTGGGCCATGACGGCTACCGTCATTATTTCTTCCGTGCCGGCGAGGCCCAGGTGGCGTTTTTCGCCTACGAGGGCGCACAGCCCATGCGGGCCAAGAACCATGGCTCGCCCAGCCATGAACCCCTCGGCTTTGACCATGTTTCCCTGACCACCAACAGCCGCGAGGAACTGTTCGCCCACAAGGACCGGCTGGAAGCCGCCGGGTTCGAGGTTTCGGGCGCGGTGGATCACGGTATCTTGTGGTCGATCTATTTCTTTGATCCCAACAATATTCCCTTGGAAATTAGCTGGGACATCATGAAGATCACCCGGCCGCCCGCCGTGGCCGATGATCAACCCCTCGACATCGTCGCCGAGGGCGCCTTTCCGCAATCGGGCCATTGGCCGAAGGTGACAAATCCGACCCCCGTGGCGCAAATGACCGCCCATGGCGGCAACGGCCACGACATGCGGGACGCCACCCTGTCGGAAAAACGCGGCGACTACACGGACGAATACCGCGCCTTGATCATGGAGGCCTCGGACGCGGCGGAATAATACTATCAAGTCTCCGGACACCGGGGTGACTTGGCCCCCGCCCCCCGCTATAAGGTGACATCTTTGTAAGCGGTATTTCGGGGTCAATGTGACATTTTCATCCTTGCTGGCGGCCCGCGCCGGCCTTCACGCCGGCCTTACGGGCCCGATACCGATCCCTTGAACGACCCTCGCGCACACACCGATCGCCGGGTTCCAGCGGACCGGGATCCGAACGTCATTCCCCGCTCGTGGCGATGGACGGCGCTGGCCCTGTTTTTAGCCGTGGCGGTGGTACTTCCATTCGTTCTTGATGGCTATTCCACCTATCGCCTAGCCATGGTCGGGGCCTTGGCCATCGCCATTCTTGGGATCAATTTGCTGACCGGGTTGAGCGGGCAATTTTCCATCGGCCATGGGGCGTTTTTCGCCATCGGGGCCTACACCACCTCCATCGCCATGTCCCACGGCGGCCTCACCGCCTATAGCTCCCTGCCCCTGGCGGCGATGGTATCGTTCATTGCGGGTTTTCTGTTCGGCTGGCCGGCGCTCCGCCTCAGCCTGGTGCATCTTATGTTGATGACCTGGGGCCTGTCCCTGGCCCTGCCGCAATTCCTCAAGCTGGATGCCCTGCAAAAATGGACCGGGGGCGTCAGCGGCGTTTATCTGGACCGGCCGGAACCGCCACAATGGCTGAACCTCAATGACGATCAATATTGGTATTTCGTGACCTTGGTCATCCTGCTGGGGTTGATCTGGCTCGCCCAAAATTTATTCAATAGCCGAACCGGCCGGGCGCTGGCCGCCATTCGCGACAACGAAATCGCCGCCGCGCCCATGGGCATCAACGTGGCCTTGTTCAAGACCACCATATTCGGCGTATCCGCCATGTACGCCGGCGTCGGCGGCGCCTTGACCGGCCTGTTGGCGGATTTCGTGGCGCCGGATTCCTACAGCCTGTTTTTTTCCATACTTTTGTTGGTCGGCGCGGTGATGGCCGGAATCCGATCCGTATGGGGCGCCTTGATCGGCAGTTTTCTGGTGCTCTACCTGCCTGCCTCCCTGCCCACCAGCCTGGCCTTCATGCCCATCGGCTTCATGGCCTTGGCGGTGGTCTTCTTCATGCCCGACGGCGTCATGGGCCTGATCATGCGCACCTATCGCCGCTACGCCTTCCGCAAGAAAAATAGATAGCCGCCGAAACCCACCCGCCGGTGATGCCCATCACTGCATCACGGAAATATTTCCATAATACTGATGTCAGTGGAATTTTCTGAAGGGTGGCAGAATGCCTACGCTCGCGGACTTCCCCAACATGGCCTTGGCCTTGCTGATGGTCTTGGTATTCATGCTCTAAAGACCCAGCACCAATTTGGCCATGATGTTGCGCTGAATTTCGTTGAATAAAGCCGATGATTTGGGCGGCAAGGATCGCCTTGGCCTGTTTCAAATCGGGGCTGGACCATCAAAGTCACGGAAGATATTGCCGCTGCCCCGGACCAGTTCAAAGTCTTCTTGCGCCATCACGTGGGTTGGTAGCGCTGAACGTTGAGTTCTCCTGCCTTGGTTCGAATGGCGACGCTGTCATACCAGGCTTGCATGCGCAAAAGCAGGTCCGCCTTCACATCGAAGGCCAGTTCGATCCTGAGCGCCATTTCTGGAGAGAGTGACGATTTTTCATTGATTAGATCGGACAGGGTTGCCGCCCGCACATCCAGCAGCGTCGCGGCACGATCGATCGTGAGGCCAAGTTCCTCAATGATCTCCGTTCGGATAAACTGGCCTGGATGGGATGGGGTCATCCCGACTGGAATTTTTTCCCTTGCCATCAGTGATAATCCTCCAAATTAAGTTCGGCGATATCGCCGTTTTCTATTTTGAACGTCAGCCGCCAATTGCCGCTTACCGAGATCGACCAAACACCCGTCCGGTCCCCTCTCAGTTGGTGGATACGCCAACCAGGCGGGCCGGATAATTCATCCATATCCGCCGCGACCAATAGAGCGGTCAATACGGACTGAATTCGAACAACCTTGTCTTGTGGCAAAGTCCTTGAGGTTCCTTTTTCAATGAAATCCCTCAAACCTCTGTGGCTGATCGAAACAATATCCATTCTCCATCATACGGCAATACCGTATGGCTGTCAACTTTATTTACACATAAAAAATGTTATTTACAAAATTCCTTACTGATCATCACGAGCTCACCGCGCCGTTCAGTTGCTATGTAAAGGAGTTAAAAGGATAGCGTCCTCGTTAAAGTCCAGCGGTTAATCGTCACCGGAGAGGATCAGTTCCGTTAGTTCGGATACAGCGTCATCTCATTGCTTCCGATGGTCGTCGATGTTTTGTGCAGCTTGCCGGTAACGCTCGGTGTGTCTTTTCAGGGTATCGCTATCGTTTCCAATCCCCTCATACTTATCTTGGATAGAGGCGTATGCATCAATCGCGATGCGGAACTCGTCTTCGAGTTCATGAAGGCGCGTCACAAGCATCTCCCTTTTCGCAATCAAGATTTCCCTTTTTGTCATCCTATCAACTCCTCAGCAATCGCATCCATAGCCGCCTTGAGGTCGTCCGATGGAAACAAGTGCCCATAGCGATCCATCGTCAATGAAGGCTACTGTGTCCTGCAAAGGTCTGCGAGCCAAAAGGGGGAGCCATAATGGGTCGCTACCGTTTTGATCGTGAAGGGTGGCAGAATGCCTACGCTCGCGGACTTCCCCAACATGGCCTTGGCCCTGCTGCCGGTCCTGGTATTTATGCTCTAAAGTCCGAGCACCAGCTTTGCCATGATGTTGCGCTGAATTTCGTTGGAGCCGCCGTAGATGGCGGCGGCCCGGTCGTTTAGATAGCGCGCGGTTATCGACATTTCATCACGTTCGCCAATGGGTGCGAGATTGGCGCCTGCGAGACGCTCTTCGGGCTGATGGGGTGCGGCGTAATAGGCGATGGCCTGCACGGCCAGGTCGCTGACGGCCATTTGCACCTCCGTGGCCTTGGTCTTCAGCATGGAGGACGCCGGGCCCTGGCTGCCACGTTTGGCGATTTCGGCCATGGTGCGGTGCTCGGTAAATTCCAGCGTGGTCAGTGCAATTTCCAGGCCGGCCAGGGCCTGTGCGAAAGCGGGCTCGGTGCCGAGGCTTTGTCCATTGCCCCCTCGCCGCCCCGCCGCCATGATCCGGATATCTTCCAGACGAACGCGCAGGGCGGCCGATTGGGCAGCCGCGCCGCGCTCGAATTCCAACAAATACTTGGCCACGGTCCAGCCGTCGTTTTCAGCGCCGATGCGGTTCGACTGGGGCACCCGCACATCGTCGAAGAACACCTGATTGAATTCGTGATCGCCGCCCAGAATATGGATCGGCTCCACGGTAATGCCGGGGCTGTCCATTTCCAGCAACACGAATGTGATGCCGGCCTGTGGCTTACCGTCGGTGGCGGTGCGGACCAGGCAGAACATGCGGTTGGCGTTATGGGCATTGGTGGTCCAGATCTTGGTGCCGTTGATGATGTAGTCATTACCCCTCGCCACGGCCCGGCATTGCAACGATGCCAGATCAGAGCCCGCGCCCGGTTCCGAATAGCCCTGGCACCAGACATCCTCGCCGGACAGAATGCGTGGCAGATAATAGGCCTGCTGTTCGGTGCTGCCGTGGCCCATGATAGCGGGGCCCACCATGCTCAATCCCAAGGGCGAGAGGATCGGCGCCCCGGCCCGGGCATATTCCGTGGCGAACAGATAACGGCGCATGGGGTCCCAACCGGGGCCGCCATGTTCCACCGGCCAGGACGGCGCGGCCCAGCCTTGGTGATACATGATCCTGTGCCAATCCTGGGTGGCGCCATGTTCCGCCAAAATGGTGGTCGACAGGCGCGCCGCCTCGCGGACTTCCGGGCTCAAGTTAGCGGCCAGAAAGCCGCGCACGTCGCCTTGGAAGTCCCGCAAGTCCGCCGATAGTTCAAGTTCCATCCCCGCCGCCCCCTAATCAGCTATCAGATCACGGGCAATGACCAGTTTTTGAATATCATTGGTGCCCTCGTAAATACGCGCCCCGCGGACGCCCCGATAGATCCGCTCCACGGGGAAATCCTTGAGATAGCCATACCCGCCCAGGGTCTGGATAGCATCGGAACAGACCGCCTCGGCCATGTCGGTGGCGAACAGTTTCGCCATGGAGGCTTCCTTCAGGCATTTTTGCCCGGCGCTGCGCAGGGCGGCGGCATGCCAGATCAACTGACGGGCGGCCTCCAATTGCGTTGCCATGTCGGCCAGGCGGAAGGCCACGGCCTGATGTTCCATGATCGGTTTCCCGAACGCCTCCCGTTCCTGAGCATAAGCCAGCGCCACCTCATAGGCGGCCCGCGCCATGCCCACGGCTTGCGCGGCGATGCCAATGCGCCCGCCTTCCAGATTGCCCAGCGCGATGCGGTAGCCCTGGCCCTCTTCCCCCAGCAGGCTATCGGCGGGCACCGCCATGTCGTTGAACGCCAGTTGCGCGGTATCCGAGGCGTTCAGACCCATCTTTTTCTCCACCCGCACCACCTCGTAACCCGGTGTATCCGTGGCCACGATGAAGGCAGAGATACCGCGCTTGCCCTGCTCGGGGTCGGTGACGGCGAAGACCAGGGTCAGATCGGCGTTCTTCCCGGTTGTGATGAACTGCTTGGCGCCATTGATCATATAGCCGTTGCCCTGGCGCACGGCGCGGGTGGTCAGGGCGCCGGCATCCGACCCGCCCTTGGCCTCGGTCAGGGCGAAGGCGGAAAGCAGCTCGCCCTGGGCCAGGGCGCGCAGGTAGCGTTGTTTCTGCCCATCCGTGCCGTATTCCAGGATCGGCATGCAGCCCACCGAATTATGGCCGCTCATGACGATGGCGACGGCGCCGTCGCCGGCCGCGATCTCCTCCAGCGCCATGGCGTAAGTCACATAATCCAGGCCGGCACCGCCCCATTCCGCCGGCACGGTCATGCCCATCAGCCCCAGCTTGCCCATGGCCTCGAAGACCTCCCGGGGGAAACGCGCCTCGTCCTCCCACTGGGCGGCATGGGGCGCGATCCGTTCGGCCGCGAAGGCCCTGGCCATATCGCGGATCATGACTTGTTCTGCCGTGGCGATCATGCCTGGTGCCTCTTCCTAGTTCACCTGTCTGTCGTGGCCCCGCCAATAGGGTTCGCGCAGTACCCGTTTTAGAATTTTGCCCGAGGGATTGCGCGGCAATTCGTCCATGAAATCGACCGAGCGGGGGATCTTGAAACCGCCAATCCGCGCGCGGGCGAAAGTCATGACTTCCTCCGCCGTCAAAGTTTCGCCAGGCTTGACCACGATGATGGCCTTGACGGTTTCGCCCCATTTTTCGTCGGGCACGCCGATCACCGCCACATCGGCGATGCCTTCGTGCCCGGCGAGGGCGCTTTCCACTTCCGCCGGGTAGATGTTTTCACCGCCCGAGACAATCATATCCTTGACCCGGTCATGGATGTACAAATATCCGTCCCCATCAAAATAACCCGCATCGCCGGAATAGAACCAGCCATTGCGAATGGCCTTGGCGGTTTCCGCAGCCAAATTCCAATAACCCTTCATGACCTGATTGCCCGACACAATGATCTCGCCCACGGTGCCGGGCGGACAATCCTGGTCATGGGCATCCACCACGCGGACCGTCGCCGCGCGCATGGGCTTGCCGCAGGATTTCATTTTCTCGCCGCCGTCATGATCCTCGGGCGCCAGATAGGTGACCGCGCCGGTGGTTTCGGTCAGACCATACAACTGGGCGAAACCGCAATTGAACATCTTCACGGCGCGCTGGAGGACCGGATAGGGAATGGGCGAGGCGCCATACATCACATGCCGGACGGAGGAGACATCCGTTTCCGCCGCGCCTGGCGTTTGCAGCAGGAACAAGATCACGGCGGGGACGAAAAACACCTGGGTAATCCCGTGGCGTTCAATGGCCTTGAGGATCACCGGTGGGTCAACTTCGGGCAGCAAAATATTGGTGGTGCCCACATAGAGGCCGATAAAGCCCCAGACACAGCCGCCAACATGAAACAGCGGCATGGCGACAAGAGAGACATCCTCCACCATCCAATCGCCCCAATCCGCCAGGGCGTGGGGCACGAACTGCACGAAATTCTGGTGCGTCATCTCCACACCCTTGGGATGGCCCGTGGTGCCCGAGGAATAGGGCTGCAACGCCGTTGCCTCGGCGCTGCCTTCCCGATGCGGATCGCCGGTGTTCTGCGCATCGCGCCAGTCCACATGAGCGGGCCAGTCATCGCGGCCGTCCTGCGAAGTAACGGTCAGGGAAACGATCAAGGAAACAGTGCTCAGCTCATCGGCGATGGCCGCCACCAGGTCGTGGTATTCATCGGTGACGAACAGCACCTTGGCCGCGGCGTCGTTCAGAACAAAGGCCACCTCGGGCGCCGCAAGGCGGAAATTGACCGGTACCAGCACGGCGCCGGCCTTGGTGGCGCCATAATAGATCTCGAAAAACAAATCGATGTTCTTGGCCAGGATGGCGACCCGCTGCCCAGGTTCGACGCCCGCCGCGAGCAAGCCATTGGCCACCTGATTGGAGCGTTGATCCAATTGGCGGTAGGAGATTTCCCGGCCCTCGAAGATCAAGGCTGCCTTGTCGCCCCGTACTTGGGCGTGATGGCGGATCGGGTCTGCCATGAATTGGTATTTTTCCGGACTCACCATATCCCGCATACTCCTAACATAGATCGATGCCTAAAACGTCATTCTCCCGAAAGCCGGAGCGGGAATGACCAATCCGTTGAGATATCGGATGCTTCAAATCGTTTTTCAGCAGCTTGATAAAGATACCAGACGGTGCTGCGTTTCCAGTCAATGAGAAGCCATTTCATCCCGACAACAGCGGAATAAGTTTGCGAACCTCGTCAATACTGTCGGCGCCGAAGACTTGGAAATTGTCGCGGGCCTCGGCCAGGGCCTGGTCCCGCAGGCCGGGCCAGCCGGATTGCACATGGACCGCGCCGGCCAGGCCGCAATTGCGGCCGGCCGCCATGTCCGTATGCATGTCGCCGACGATCCAGGACGGCGCCAAATCTATATCCAGCGCCCTGGCCGCCTTCAACAGCATGCCTGGATTGGGCTTGCGGTCGGGATGGTTGCGGCCCTGTTGGCCGCCAAAGTCAGGGTGATAGGGGCAGGCGCAGACAGCATCAAGGTGGGCGCCGAAAGCCGCCAGATCCGCCTTTATGCGGTCCTGGACCGCCGCGAATTCAGGCCATCCGTACAGCTCCCGCCCGACGCCGGACTGATTGGTTACCAGGACCACGTGCAGGCCGCGGCGGTTGGCCAGAGCGATGGTCTCGCCGGCGCCGGGGATCAGCTCGGTCTTCTCGACTTCATGCAGATAGTGGGTTTCCACGACCACGACGCCGTCCCGGTCCAAAAACAAGGCCGGCGCGGCCCGCCGCTCGCCCAGAATTTCGACCCAGACGCCGTCTTCATCGATATGCGGCGGCGGCATGGCCATCTTCAGCCGGCGGGGCCCTGCAACACTTCCGGATTGACCAGATAATAGTCATCCAGCTTGCCGTCGAAGGCGTCCAGGCAATTCTGCACCGCCCGCAGGCCCATGGCGCGGAAGGCCTCCCGCGTCACGCCGGCGATATGGGGGCTGAACAAAACATTATCCAGGCCCAGCAAGGGCAGATCGGCACGGGGTGGCTCGTCGCGGGTGACATCCAGCCCGGCGGCGGCCAGGGGGCCGTTGGTCAGGGCCTGGTACAAGGCATCCTCGTCCAACAAGGTGCCCCGCGCGGTATTGATCAGCACCGCGCCCTTGCGCATGCGGGAGAATTCCTGACCCGTCATGACCGGGCTGCCGTCGTGGTTGCCGGGCCGGTGCAGGGACAGGATATCGGCCCGGTCCAGGGCGTCGCGGAAATCCTCGACGAATTCATAGCCTTGGCCCTGAACCACCCGGCGCGGCACGTACGGATCCGCCACGATCACCTTCATATCAAAGGCGGCGCAACGCCGCGCCATGCGGGTGCCGATACGGCCGAAGCCGACGATCAGAATGGTTTTGTCCGCCACCTCGCCCGAGGTCATGGCGTTGCGCCGGGCATAATCCTGTTTGCGCACCGCGTTATCGAGCGGCAGGGCGTCCTTCACCGTCGCCAGCATCAGCATGAAGGCGTGTTCGCAGACGGCGTTGGAATTCGCCTCGCCGACCACGGCGACGGGCAGGCCATGGGCCGTCGCCGCCTCAACATCAACGTTGTCATAGCCGACCCCGTGGCGGGAGATCACCAACAGCTTGTCCGCCTTGGCGCAGGCCGCCGCGCCGAACGGCGTGGTCCGCAGGACCAGGCCATGGCAGCCGGGAATGGCGTCGATCAGTTCCTGCTCCGTCGGCTCCACCAGCGTGACAACCTCGACGTCCGGCCGTGCCGCCAACAATGTCTCGGTATCGGCGTGGAAGCGGCCGGCCAGCAATAGTTTGGGCATGGACTATTTACCTCGCATCTTCCGTTCCTATTCGGTCCTAAAATTACTTTACGAAATCCTATACGGATGCCGTTGGCGCTGTCACGCCGAACCGTTCCGCCCAGGGGGCCAGGCTGTCCAGAATGGTAGGGTACAGGGCGACGCCGTTGGCCAGGGCCTCTCGTTTGCGGGCCAGGGCGCCGTCGCCGGGCATACGGACCGGGTCGGCGCCTTCCGGCACCGCCGCGGCGCGGCAACGGTCGGCGAACCAACTGGTCTGGCGGGTGAAATTTTCCAGCCCGCCAAAGGCTTCCGGATCGGTGATTTGCACATAAACGCCGGCGCCCCAATTGGTCGGACCGTCAGCCCGGCCAAAGCCCGGCAGGGCGGAGGTCAAGGCCTCGATCATGATGCCCATGGCGAAACCCTTATGGCCGCGATCGGGAGCGCCCAGGGGTAGCAGCGCGCCTGGCGGCTCGGTTTCCAGCACCGCCGGATCGTCGCTGGGGCGGCCTTGGTTATCAATCAGCCATGGCCCCGGCAGCCGGCTCTCGCCGTCCCGGGCGCGGTCGGACAGGCCCATGGTGGTGGCGGAGGCGGAGATATCGATCAGGATCGGATCGCCACCCGTCGGAATGCCGACCGCCAGGGGATTGGGGGTGTAGAGAGCCTGGTAGGAACCGTGCGGCGCGACGGCGGCCACCGAGGGGTCCGAACTGGCCAGGGTGATCATCAAATTCCGCTCCGTCGCCAGGGGCAGGAAGGCCGCCAGGCAGGCGATATGATGGCTGCGGCGAATGGAAATGGTGGCGGTACCGAATTCCCGGGCCCGTTCGCACCCGACCCCGATCGCCTGCTGGGTGAGCCAGACACCGGACAGATAGCCGCCGTCCCAGACCACTACGGCGCCACGGTCGGACACCACCTCCACCTCGCCCGCCGCCGCCATGAGGCCGGTTTGCAAATGATCCAGATACTTGGCGGCCAGGTTCAGACCATGGGTGTCGTGGCCCATGGCATCCGCCTCCACCAGCAGTTCCGCCACCACCGCCGCGCGCGCGCCGGGCATACGGGCGGCGGTGAACAGTTCGGTGGCGTAGCGGACCAGATCACCAACGGCATGGCGAGGCTGCGGGGCCGGCATCATGAAACGCCGGCCCAGCTATCGCGCAACGACACCGGAACCCGCCTAGACCGGGTCCCAGCTGAATACATCACCGCTGCGCTCCAGTGGCATGAAGCTGGATTGCATGGCCGGCAGGGCATGTTCGGCGATGGTTTCCGGCGTCCAGCCTTCCGAGCGTTGCACGGAACGGATGGGCCGGGGCTGGCTGAACAGAAAGATTTCGTTGTGCCGCACGCCAAAAATCTGCCCGCTGACCTCGTTGGCCGCATCGGACAGCAGGAAGGCCGCCATGGGGGCGATCTTCGCCGGCGTCATGGCCTTGATCTTCTCGACCCGGGCCGCCTCTTCCTCCGAGGCAATGGGAATGGTGCCGATCAGGCGGCTCCAGGCGAAGGGCGAAATGCAGTTGGAGCGGACACCGAAGCGGGACATATCCAGGGCCAGGGATTTCGACAATCCCGCGATGCCCAGCTTGGCGGCGGCATAGTTGGCCTGGCCGAAATTGCCGATCAGACCGGACGTCGAAGTCATGTGCACGTATGAGCCGCTCTGCTGGGCCCGAAAGTGGGTCGCCGCCGCCCGGGCGACGTTGAAGCAGCCCTTAAGGTGCACGGCGATAACGATATCCCATTCTTCCTCGGTCATTTTGTGGAAGATCACGTCGCGCAGAATGCCGGCGTTGTTGACGACGCCGTCGATGCGGCCATAGGTATCGATGGCCTGCTGCACCATGGCCTCGGCCGCGTCAAAATCGGCGACGGAGCCATAGTTGGCCGCCGCCTCGCCGCCCGCTTCCTTGATATCGCCGACCACTTCCATGGCCGGCGTCTTGTCCTCGCCCTCGCCATCGGCCTGGCCGCCCAGATCGTTGACGATCACCTTGGCGCCCTGCGCGGCGGCCAAAAGCGCGATATCACGGCCCACGCCGCGGCCCGCGCCGGTGACCAGAATGACTTTGTCTTTCAACATTTCGCCGGTTTGAATTTGCTCTGTCATGATCTGTTCCATCCTCCATGGCGCGGATACGCGCGCCCAAATTTATTCCGTTGCGTTGCGGCATCTAATTCCGAAGGCCGCAACATACACCGCCCGCGCCGGGAGGCAAGGGAATGGCGGTCAATCGCCTATACGCCGGCGTCAACTGGCGCGGAATTCCTCGTTCAGGCGGTCCGTGATCAGCATGTGCCCGGCCTTGTGGGTGATGCAAAAGGGCGGTTTCACCGCCTCGATGACGGACTGGGGCGTGACGCCGCAGGCCCAGAACAGGGGCGTCTCGCCGGGCCGGATGTCCGGCTCGCCGCCGAATTCAGGTTTGTCGATGTCGACGATGCCGATGGCGGATGGATCGCCAAAGTGTATCGGCGCGCCGTGCACGCTTGGGAACCGGGAGGTGATCTCTATGGCGCGGATGGCGTTGGGGGTGGTGAAATTGCGCATGGACACGACCATTTTGCCGTGGAGGCGCCCGGCGGGGACGGTATCGATCCCGGTGCGGTAGGTGCAGACCTTTTTGCCTTGCTCAATATGCCGGATGGGGACGCCCGCATCCAGCAAGGCAGCCTCGAATGAATAGGAGCAGCCCAGCGCGAAGGCGACAAGGTCATCCCGCCACAGGGCGGAGATGGAGGTTTCTTCGGATGTCTGCACGCCGTCATGAAAGATCCGATAGCGCGGCAGATCCGTGCGCACGTCGATATCGTGGCCGAGTGCCGGCAGCGTGGGGTCGCCGGCCTCGCTTTGGGCCATGAGCGGGCAGGGTTTGGGATTGGCGGCGCAGAAGGCCCCGAACTCATCGGCCCAGTCGGCGGGCAGGATGACCAGGTTGGCCTGCAAAATTCCCGGCGCCAGCCCCGTCGTCACCGTAGTGTGGCGGCCATGGCGGATATGGGCGCGAACGGTTTCGGCAGCATTGGCGGACGTGTTGGCGGCGATCGTGGCCATTTTCCGTGCTCCGTGCCATCGCTTTGTGGTCGCCCATGGATACTACGAAATCCTGTCGCGAGCTAAAGCTTTCGCCCATCGCGCAAAGCCGGTGGCCGTCACGAATAATGTGGATTAGCATCACGTATCTGCCGTGATGGGAGCAAGATGGCATGAAACTCGAGAGGTTCCGCAAGTTCAATACCCGCGACGTCTATCCCGGCGGCGCGCTCGATAACGACATGTGCATGACCGTCAAGGCCGGCAACCGCATCTTTCTGCGTGGCCAGACCGGCCTGGACCTGGACCAACGAATGGTCAACCCCAACGACGCGGCGGCGCAGGCTGACCAGGCCATGCAAAACGCCAAGGTGCTGTTGGAGGAGGCCGGCTCCAGCCTGGCGCATGTTTGCAAGGTGACGACCTACCTGACCGATCCCGCCTATCGCACGGAGGTCTACAATACCGTTGGCCGCCATCTGAAAGGCAATCCTACTGTTGCCACGGGCCTCATCGTCAAGGGCCTGGCCATGGCGGATATGAAGGTCGAACTCGACTTTGAGGCGGTGATCCCGGCTGGGGGCGGGCACAGGAAGTTTCGGCTATTGAACACCGGCGATTGGTTCGGCCAAACCGGGATCAACCGGGAAACCTGCATGACCATCAATACCGGCGACGAGATTTACCTGAGAGGCCAAACGGGATGTGAACTGGACGGTTCCGAGATGTTTGGCCTCGGCTTTAGGCAGCAAGACGCCGCGGCCCAGGCCGAGCAGGCCATGACGAACGCCCGCGATTTGTTGGAAGAGGCAGGCTCAAGCTTCGACGATGTTTGCAAGATCCGCGTCTACATCGGCGACCGCGCCTACCGGGAGCCCATCTATCAGGTCATTGGCAAGCATTTTGGCGACACCCACCCGTGTTCGACCGGCCTTATCGTGCGCGGCTTCGCGCGGCCCGAGATCCTGTTCGAGATCGACATTGCCATCACCTTGGCGAAGGGCGCGCCGCACCGGCGTTTGCGGAAATTTCACACCGACGAGGCCTACAAGGACGGCCAGAACCTCGGCAGCCGGTTTTGCAAGGCGGTACGCGCCGGCGACCGCGTCTACCTGCGCGGTCAAACCGGCATGAGCCTTGATGGCGATTTCGTTGGACTTGGCGATCCCGGCGCCCAGGCCGATCAGGCGATGAAGAACATCATGACGCTTTTGGAAGACGCCGGCGCCTCGCGCAACGATATCTGCAAGATAACGACCTATATCCTGCATCGCGGCCATCGCGAGGCGGTTTACCAATCGGTCGGCCGGCATCTCAAGGGGGTGCATCCCTGTGGCACCGGCCTGATCGTTGATGGTCTGGCCAACCCGCAGTTCCTGGTCGAGATTGATGTTGAGGCGGTGATACAGAGTTAGTGTATTTTTAGGCTAACGGAGGATATTGGATGACCTATTCCCTGGTCGGCAAGTGCGGGCGGACCGGCATGTTCGGCGCCGCGGTGACAACATCGAGCATAAACGTCGGCGCCCGGTGCGCCCATGCCAAGGCTGGCATCGGCGCGGTGCTGACCCAACATCTGACGGATAACCGCCTCGGCCCGCTGGGCATTAAGCATTTGGAGGACGGCAAGGCCGCGCCCCAGGTGATCGAGGCCCTAGCCGCCCATAACCCAACCATCGGCTGGCGCCAGCTCGCCGTTGTTGACCGCGATGGCGGCACCGACTTCCATAACGGCGATCGCATAACCTCGATCCATGGGGCCGCAACGGGGAATGGCTGCTGCGCCATCGGCAACATCATCCGTAACGAGGATGTTCCACGCAGCATGGTCGGCGCTTTCGAAGAACGGGCGGATGCTCATCTGGCGGAACGCTTGCTCCTGGCGCTGGAAGCCGGATACGCCGCGGGCGGGGAGCTCAAGCAAATCAAATCGGCGGTGCTGCTGGTGGTACACGAGCAGTCGTTTCCACTCGTCGATCTCCGCGTCGAGTACGACCGCTCACCGCTAACCGAACTTCGGTTCCTGTGGGAAACCTATCAGCCACAGATGGACTACTACGTTAATCAAGCCATCGATCCGGCAAGCTTGCCCAATCCTGGTGGCTGAACCTAACCGGTCAACCGCGCATATATTTCTTTTCGGGATGGTAGATATTCAGAATTTTTTTAACAAAACGCATGAGTACAAGCCTGAGGGTCGCCAATCGAAGTCTCCATAATCCGTACAGTATATTGTGGCCCAAGAAACCAGTTCGCCGTGGCGGGTTGCGTGCACCGGCCAACGTTTGAGCATCACCAAGACGCTAACCTATCTTAAAATGGTTAGGAGTTCGTTATGCTAATATAACGCCACGAAACCCGGCCAGCGCCTATCGGATAGAAAGTCAGGAGGGAGATATCGGCCATGAGTGACAACACCAATATTGCCGCGACGCTTGAAGCCCTATTGGACGCTTTCAACGATCATGATTTGGATCGCATCATGGCGTACTTTGCAGATGACTGCGTCCTGCGGATGCCACGGGGACCCCATCCCCACGGCGCCCGTTGCGAGGGCAAGGAGGCCGTCCGAGACGGTCTCGCTTCACGGTTCAAAGGTTTACCCGACGTACATTATGAGGCTGCCGGTCATTATGTTTGCGGCAATACCGGGATCTCTAAATGGCGGCTGACGGGCACGACGCCGGAGGGCAGGAAGATCGACGTGGACGGCTGTGATTTTTATGAATTCCGGAACGGCAAGGCCATTCTGAAGGATGCCTATTGGAAAATCGTAGAGTAGCCACGATCTTCACGGTTCCTAATTCTTAGACTGCGTAGCGGCAGATTTCCTGGATCAGATGATCCATCGCCGCCCTGACCGCCGGAAAGCCATCCGTCCGCTTGAATGTTTCGATGTCGATGAACATACGCTTGTTGATTTCAACGAAAATGCTCTCCACGCCATTTGCCGGATCGCTATGCCGCCGTGTGAGATAACCGCCGTAATAGGGAAAATTAATACTGACCGAATGGCCAAGGCCTTCAAGTGTTTTGGTCACGAATGCCAGGAATTCGGGCGTACAGGTCGTGCCATGAACGTCGCCAAGATTGAAGTCGGCGCGCGCTTCGCCCGGATCGGCGTGGGTCGGGGCGCCGATGGCGGACATGCAATGGCACGAGACCTGAAAGGCGCGGCCATGCGCCGCCTTCATCTCTGCGAGAATGCGCGCCAGTTCCCGGTGATAGGGTTCGTGGTAATTATCGAGCCGCGCCTGGACCTCCCCGACGGTCAATTTTCGCTCCTGCATTTCCTCGCCATAGCGCGATAGCCGCTTTATCAGGCCAAGACCGCGTTCGGTAAAATCGCTTTGTTCAATGGCGCCAGGCCATTTACCGTCAATCTGCCGTTCATCGATATCCGCCGCGCTGCGATTGGTATCGATATAGGTATTGGGAAAGCTGGCGTAGAGCATGGTCGCGCCCAGTTCCGGGGCCTTGGCGCATAGTTCCTCGACATACATCGAGACGTTATCGTGCAGAACCGAAAACGCAATGGGCGAGCGGAAATCATGAGGATATTCACGCCCGCTGCGAGACACATCGACGAGCACCGGGACGGCGGCGGCCACCGGGTCGTGACGCAAAAAGACGCCCGGACGAACGTCTATGGAACCTGGCATAACCCCACCTCTTTCAATTCCGCATTCTGCGGTTTTGATGGTAACGCCGCCCCAAGGGCCCAGCAAGTAGACACCGCCCACTCGCAGCGGCGGCGGAGTGGCGCAATTTCCTACGCTGATGCTGTTCCAGCCGTATCTACCTGACCAATACCGACACCACTACATATAGGCTTGCCGCATACGCTCATTTTATAGCAGCGTTGTGTCAATAAACGGAAATGCAGCCCTGCCAAGCAGGCGCATGGATTCCTTAGGTGCTGGCAGCTACACTCCATCCCATGACAGAAGGAATTCAACGCAAATTAGCCGCCATCGTTTCGGCTGACGTGGTTGGCTATTCGCGCCTGATGGGCGTGGACGAAGTGGGCACGTTGGCGGCGTTGCGAAACCATCGGGCGGAATTGATCGACGGCAAGATCGCCGAACACGGCGGCCGCATCGTCAAGACCATGGGCGATGGCCTGCTATTGGAGTTCCCTTCTGTCGTGGATGCCGCTCAGTGCATGATCGACGTGCAACAAGCCATGGCAGTACGCAACGAGGCGGTCGATGAAGACAAACGCATCGTCTTCCGTATCGGTGTTCACCTCGGCGATGTGATTGTCGAAGGAAACGACATCTTCGGTGACGGTGTAAACATCGCAGCACGACTTCAAGAGATTGGCGAAGCTGAAGGCGTTACTCTTTCTGGCGACGCACACAACAGTGTAGGCGGGCGCGTCGACGCAGAGTTTGCCGATGACGGCGATCAGGAATTGAAGAACATCGCCCGGCCCGTGAGGGTCTGGCGGTGGTCGCCCGATCAACAGACGCCCGCTGAAACCATCGTCGCCGGACCGGACGAGTCTCTACCTTTGCCCGACAAGCCCTCTATCGCCGTGCTGCCGTTCGACAATATGTCAGGTGATCCCGAGCAAGAGTATTTCTCCGATGGCATCGCGGAAGATCTCCTTACCAGCCTTTCGCATATTCATGAATTATTGGTCATCGCCCGCAACTCAAGCTTTTCCTATAAGGGCCAGAACCCGGATGTGCGGCAGGTCGCCCGCGATCTAGGTGTACATTACGTTTTGGAAGGCAGTGTGCGGAGTGCCGGCGCCCGGGTCCGAATTACCGCACAATTGATTGATGGGTCCGATGGATCACATCTGTGGGCGGAACGCTATGACCGCGAACTCACGGATATATTCGAGCTTCAGGATGAGATTACCTCGAAGATCGCGAATGCATTGGAAGTTCGTTTGACCGAAGGCCAACAAGCCAGAATACGGCGCGACCAGACCGCCTCAATTCCTGCCTGGCAATTACATCAACAAGCGCAATATCATATGCGCCGGTTTACCCCTGGCGACAATGCCTTGGCCCGCGAACAGGCCATTGCGGCGCTGAACCACGACAAGGGGTTCGTAACCGCGTTGGCTTTGTTGGCATGGACTTACCTTGTCGAAACGCGGTTACCGTGGAGCCCATCTCGGGATGAGGCCATGGCTGAAGGGCTCAGGGTCATCGAACGCGCAATGGAGATAACCGCTGACAATTCCGATATTCTGGCCATGCTGGGCAGCTTCAAATTGGCTCAAGGATATCATGACGAGGCCGAGACGATCCAACGTAGGGCGGTGGCGCTGGGTCCGAACATCGCGGATAGCCGCTTGCCGCTGGCGCTGACGCTCAATATGCGCAACAAACCGCGCGAAGCCGCCCGATTGATCAATGAAGCGATGCGCCTGTGCCCGATATTTCCTGACTTTTACTTGGGCATCTTGGCCATCAGTTACCGTTTGTTGAAGAGATATGACGATGCCATTGACGCCGACCACAAGCGACTGGGAATGAACCCAAACAATGCATTTTCGGACATTCGGCTTGCTGCTGTTTATGCGGAAATTGGTGAAATAGAGCTCGCCCGGCAGCATGTGGAGGAAGCCCTGAAAAAGCAGCCAATGTACCGCATCATCCATCTTTCTCAGACCGACGGATACGAAGACCCCGAATTAATGCGGCAATACGAAAATTTGCTGCGCAAAGCCGGACTGCCGGAATGACCGCTCCGGGTCAGACCCGGGCCCTTGGCAGCGTCGACGGAGTGGCTTGATTACTCAAAATGTAGTGTCTGTAAGGCAAAACCGCATCGGCACCCATCACACAATCTCCGCCGGTGCTTGCGGCACGGCCTTCCAGAATTCGGCGTCGTGACCATGATAGTCCCGCCCGCCTGCGGTTTTCAGAGCGTGGATACGATGCAGGTCTACCAGGGTCTGGCGCAGCTAACAGCCATCGCCCAAACGCAACCAATAAACGCCGTATCTCTAACCCGCCGTTACCTTGCCGGTGATAGCGCCAAAGTTTTGGACCGATGTCGAAGTGCTATCAAGCGCGTCCGTCATATTTAAATCTGGCCGCGCCGCCTTCAGCGCTTCCAAAGCAGCAGCCGGATCGCCCTCGATCTCATAAATTGCGAGATAGCGGTGCGCGCCGTCTGGCCCCATCTGGGCATCGCCCAGCTTAAAACGCTGGGCCGATTTGAAGCCGGAAAGCTGGCAAATTTCCTGTATATGAATGTTTGAGTACCATTCGTTAAATTCGTCCTCTTTCCCGGGAACCGAATTGGTGAGCACGACTAGGATATTCTCGGACATAGTGGTTTCCTCCTTGCTGGGAGTTGAATTTAGCAGGCGGCTTGCAAAAATACACCGTTGTTATTTTCCGCTTCGTGGTGGTGATCTGTCTTGGACAGATTCTTACCGCTGGTGGTTATACTTTGCCCCATGGCAGAAGGCGCACAACGCAGATTGTCGGCAGACTTATCGGCTGCTGGCACGACATCGAGGTTACGATGAGGTTTTTATATGAGTGATTTTTTCGCGTTGGACGCCGACGAGCAGGCCGCCCGCCTGACCGTCCTGGCCGAACAGGCGCTGGCTGCCTGGGGCGTGGCGGACTGTCAGCCGCGATTGATCAAGTATCGCGAGAACGCGGTGTTCGAGGTGACGGCCCCCGGCGGCGGACGGGCCGCCCTGCGGGTCCATCGGCAAGGCTATCACAGTGACGAAAGCCTGCGGTCCGAGCTGACCTGGATGGCCATGTTGTCGGACAGCGGCATTGCCGTGCCCAAGCCGATCCTAACCACGGAAGGCAATGCCGTGTTCAGGGCCACCTCCGAGAGCGTTCCCGGCACCTGGAATGCGGATATGTTGAGTTGGCTGTCCGGCCGGGAATTGGGCGAGATCGGCAAGCCGCTTGATATTGCGCCGGAAAATCTTGCCAAGGTGTTCGGCGAGATCGGCCGGACGGCGGCAAGGTTGCATAATGTGACGGTCGCATGGCCAGCGCAGAACAGCATGGTGCGTCACGCCTGGGATGACGATGGCCTGCTCGGTGACGATCCGCTCTGGGGCCGGTTCTGGGAACTTGCCGCGCTCTCGGAAGAGCAAGCCGAACTGATGCAGAAGATCCGCGTCGTCGCGGCCAAGGATCTGCGGGTCCATGGTCATTCGTCGCAATCCTATGGGCTGATCCATGCCGACCTGGTGCCGGAAAACGTCATGCTGGCGGGCGACAAGGTACAATTGATCGATTTTGACGACGCCGGCTTCGGCTGGCATATGTTCGAACTGGCGACGGCGCTGTTTTGGCTGCAGCAGGAACCGGATTTCGCGACCATTGAAAGCGCGCTGTTCAAGGGCTACACCGAGGAAAGGCCTTTGTCACAGGCGGACCTGGATGCCTTGCCATTGTTTATGGTGCTGCGTGGCCTCACCTATCTCGGTTGGGTTCACACCCGGCAGAACACGGAAATGGCCCGCGAACTCACCCCCTTGTTTGTAGAAATCGTTTGCGAAATTGCCTCTAACTACCTAGCGGAAATACACAAAACTAGCGTCTGACCGAACTTCGGCGGGGGCGGCGGATGCACAAGATGCGACTCCACTATGATGACCCGGTCCTCGGATTTCGCTGTTCGAAGCTGGGGGATCGATCAATCTGTTGAATGATGCATACGGGTCAGACTCGAAGCCTTGGGCGGCGTCGACCGGGCGCATTGATTACTCAAGATGTCGTGGCTATGAGCCCAAACCGCATCGGCGCTGTTCAAACAATCTCCGCCGGCGCTTGCGGCACGGTTTTCCAAAATTCGGCGCAATGGCCGTAAAAAATGCGCGTGCCGATTGTGGTGACTTATAATCTCGAAAGCCGCAATTTACACAGTCCACCCGCCGCGGCAGCGGAGTGGCGCAATATCTTACGCGGATTCTGTTCCAGCTGTATCTATTCGACTAAAACCGGCACCACTACATAAAGTGTTGCGGCATACGCTCATTTTACAGCAGCGTTGTGCCAACAGGAGACTATCAATTTTCCCTAATATGATTGTGCTTCGCTAACACCTTTCGTCACCGGGATGCTGGCGGATGGAGGCGTCCACGGCATCATTGTCGGCCTATCGGGCGTCTCTCACATTGCCTTCATTGGGCCACTGAATTGAAATAGGAAATCAAATTTGTCCATGCGCTCGAATGCAAAGGTCCTCAGGTATTCCTCAATGCTGTGGGTCCAGGATACCCTAGTCGCCAATGCAGCAGCGGCAGGTGCTCTGACACAGAACTTAGTTACCACATGGAGTGTGATCGGCTCCGATAACAATTTCGCCGCACGCGATCACACAGGCACCAACCCCACCACATGTACAACCTGCGGCGTCACGATTTTCAACCTCTTCAACACGGCGATCGCCACATCTTACGCAGATTTATGGGATGGCTCACTATTAGCACCTATAAACAGGGCCGAAACCGGCGCGACAATCGCCGATCATGTTTGGACCGGTACGACATTTGAAGGGTTACCCGCACACAGAGCAACCTTGGAATTCGGCAGTCCAAAGTCTGGATTATCTTCATTGACCGGCAATGGATGGATTTCCCACACCACCTTCCCAAACGCTTCCACACTCCACCTATATGCCATTTCCGACATTTTCACAGTTCAGACACCCGAGCCGGCTACAAACACCTTGTTCAGCCTGGCCTTACTCGGGCTGGTCCTGGCACGGCGGCGTCGTAAGCTCGGTTAACGCCAGTCGAACCTTGAGTTCTCCCAACCCGCCTTGCAACCACCCGCTCCATCGCCTGACATACAGCCCAAGCGCGGAGGGACTGATGCGTCCCTCCCGTCCTTGCTCATAAAGCCGGGCCGTACGTGCGACGAACTTCCGTATTGTTGCATCCGCTGCCGTTAACCCATTCTGGCCGAAATGGTGGCCCAGGAAGTCGAAGCCACGTTCGATCCTGCCGACGAAGGTCTTGTCGGGATGCTTATCCAGACGAAGTGATTGCAGGACTTCGTTCACGGCCTTCACCGCATAACGCAGTTTCCACCGTGTTGGCGCAAGGACCAGGATGTCGTCCATGAAGCGGACATAGAACAACCCGGTGCGTACCATCCGGATATCAATCTCATGCAGAAAGAAGGCTGCCATTAGCGGGCTTAACGGGCAGCCCAGTGAAATGCCGCGCTCGTGCTCGAAGAACCGGCCGCCACGCTCCGAGATGCGTTTCATATACTGACCCAGTAAATTGAGGATGGTGCGCCGGACGATATGACGGGCAAGGCGCTCCATCAGCAACACATGATCGGTGGAGGCATAATAGGACTTCACGTCGGTCCGCAAGACGAAGCGGTTGTCGCCAAGTCCCGCCATCACCTGCCGCACAGCCGCCTTGGCCCCACCGTGACCCTTGATGTGGGTGCAGTAGGGAGATACTGGCAGGACATCCGCCAGAACCATTGTCAACGCCTTCAACACCAGCGCATCGCGGGCCGACCACAGGTCAATGTCGCTGCCGTCCGCCAAGGTGATGCGATCCAACAGGCCAAAGCGGAAGTGCCCCGCCAGATAGGTCGTGTTGAATGCGTTTTTTCTCCACCGGCCAGTGATGCCGGAACGACCAGACATCGGCGTCCGCCGGATAATTCCGTCGCCGGTTGCACAGCCATGCATAGGCAGCGTCGAGCACGGCATCAGAGGTGAGGCGGGCAAGCTGCATTGTTAGACTATTGGTGATATGGCGGGGCTTGCAAATTGTTCTCATGATGAAAGGGAAATGTCTCTTGTGGACCAGACTCGAAGCCTTGGGCGGCGTCGATCGAGCGCATTGATTGCTCAAGATGTCTTGGCTGTCAGCCGAAACCGCATCGGCACCCATCACACAATTTCCGCCGGCGCTTGCGGCACGGTTTGCCAGAATTCGGCGTCGTGGCCGTAGAAAATGCGCGCGCCGGCCGCTTGCAGGGCGCGGATTCGGTGCAGGCTTTCCAACATCTCCTCGCGGTCATGCACGACGCGGGGCAGGTGCAGGTTTTCCAGGGTCTGGCGCAGGTAACAGGCATCCCCCGTCAGCAGCACGTCGCCGCTGCCCAGACGGACTTTCAATGATTGGTGCCCCGGCGTGTGGCCATAGGTGGGCACGCAGACCACGCTGCCGTCACCGAACAAATCATGCTCTCCATCGACAAGTTTCAGGTCATGGCCGTGGTCGTAATCTTCCGCCATATAGCCGTTGGCGGCCATGAGGTCCGGGTCGTGGCCGGCGTGCCATTCCCGGTCCTGGATCACCAATTGAGCATTCTTGACCTGATGGTTGCCGCCCGCGTGATCGAAATGCAGGTGGGAATTAACCAGATAGCGCACCTTTTCCACGTCCACATCGCAGCGTTCCAGGCGCGCGCCCAACTCCTCGCCGGCCTTGAATTCCGCCTTGAAGCGTTTGACCAGCAACGCCGCGCGATCGTCTTTGGGGTCTTGTAGATCCGTATGGATGCCACTGTCGAACAAGACCTGGCCCTTGGGGTGGTCGATCAGATAACAGGGCACGGGCAGGCGCAATTCGCCCTCCTCGCCGTCCAGAACGACGCGCATGGGCATGGTCAGCCAGCCGCAGGTCATGGCGAATAGTCGAACGGTCATATCTTTCAGTTCCTTCTCTTGGTCCCGACTGTTGCGGCTGATTGTAGCAGCCGCCAACAATTTCGAGACTCGTAGATTGTTTGCACTTATCTTCGGATGAAATTCATGTTCAAGGAAGAGGAAACACCGAAATGCGCGGATTAACAGGCAAGAACGTCATCGTCACGGGCGGCGCCAGCGGCATTGGCCAGGCCATCAGCCTGCGTTTGGGCGAGGAAGGCTGCAATGTCGGGATCTTCGATCTCAACGTCGACGGCGCCAACGGCGTGGTGGAAAAAATCCGCGCGGCGGGGGGCACGGCGCACGCCTATGCCTGCGATATCTCTGATTATGGCGTGGTCGAAAGCAGCGTCGCGGCGTTCGAGGGCGATTGCGGGCCGGTGGATGGCCTGGTCAACAACGCGGGTTGGGATAAATCCATGCCGTTCCTGGATACGGACCTGGAGCTTTGGCACAAGGTGGTGGCGATCAATCTGTATGGCCCGTTGAACCTGTGCCATGTGATCCTCAAGGGTATGTCCGAGCGGGGCGCGGGCCGGGTGGTCAATATATCCTCCGATGCGGGCCGGGTAGGCTCCTCCGGTGAGGCTGTTTACGCCGCCTGCAAGGGCGGGCTGATCGCCTTTTCCAAGACCATGAGCCGGGAGCTGGCGCGCAAGGGCATCACCCTGAACACCATCTGCCCCGGCCCCACCAACACGCCGCTATTGGCGGAACAAGGCCCGAAACTCGTCGCCGCCCTGGAACGCGCCGTGCCCATGAAGCGGGTGGCCGAGCCGGAGGATTATCCCGGTTTGGTCTCGTTCTTCCTCTCGGATGATGCCTCCTACATCACCGGCCAGACCATTTCGGTCTCCGGCGGCCTGACCATGCACGGCTAAGGGTCATGGAAGACGCCACGGAAAAGACTGGGGAGTTCGAGGATCTGATCTATACGGAGAAGGACGGCGTCGCCACGATCACCATCAACCGGCCGGAAAAATACAACGCCTTCCGCGCCCGGACGGCGGAGGAGATGGTCACGGCCTTCAATCGCGCTGGCTGGAACCCCGATATCGGTGTCGTGGTGCTGACCGGGGTTGGCGACAAGGCGTTTTGCACGGGCGGCGATCAGTCATCGGACTCTCATGAGGGCAGCTATGGCGGCCGGGGCACTCTGGGCATGCCGATGGAGGACCTGCACACGATTATCCGCGATATCCCGAAACCGGTGATCGCGCGGGTTAATGGCTATGCCATCGGCGGCGGCCATGTGCTGCATATCCTTTGCGATCTGACCATCGCCTCCGACAACGCCATTTTCGGCCAGGTGGGCCCGTCCATGGGCTCTGTCGATCCGGGCTATGGCACGGCCTATATGGCGCGCCTGGTAGGCGAGAAAAAGGCCCGGGAAATCTGGTATCTGTGCCGGCGTTATTCCGCCCAAGAGGCCAAGGAGATGGGCCTGGTCAACGAAGTCGTGCCGTTCGACAAATTGGACCAGGAAGTGGACACCTGGTGCCAGGAGATCATGGCCAAGAGCCCCACGGCCCTGGCCATCGCCAAGCGCAGTTTCAATGCGGACACGGAACATATCCGGGGCTTGGGCGTGCTCGGCTTCCAATCGGTCAAGGCCTATTATGAGACGGAAGAATCCAAGGAGGGCGTGGCCGCCTTCCGGGAGAAACGAAAACCCGACTTCCGCAAGTATCAGCCGCGCTGATCGGCCATGACTAACCGCGATGGCTTCCGCTTCAAGGCGGACCCGATCCGTCACCATGCACGCGCCCGCGGCGACAATGTCGCCGTGATCTTCGAAGGCCGGGAGACGACCTATAAAGAGCTCAACCGCCGCTCCAACCAAGTGGCCAATGGCCTGGCCGCGGCAGGTATCCAGCGCGGTCAGCGGATCGCCATACTGGCCAAGAATACCGATCTGTTTTACGAGCTGCTGTACGGCGCGACCAAGATCGGCGCCGTGCTGGCCCCGATCAATTTCCGCCTGGCGCCGCCGGAAGTGTCCTATGTGATCAACGATGCCCAGGCCCAACTGCTATTCGTCGGTGCGGGCTATGAGGATCTGATCGCGGGCATCGGCGATGAACTAAGTGGCGTGCGGGAGATCATCTCGTTGCACGACGGCAGCTACCAGGCCTGGCGTGACGGCCAGTCGGAAGTTGACCCGAGGGCGGAGACCTCGGAACACGATACCATCATCCAGGTCTACTCCTCCGGCACCACGGGCCACCCCAAGGGGGTGGAGATCAGCCACGACAATTTCATCCAGTATCTGCCCAACGCCATGGACGAATGGGGCGCCTGGGATGATGGCGATGTCTGTCTGGTGACCAACCCGCTGTTTCATGTCGCCGGCTGTACCTGGTCCTACACGGCGTTCTATGTAGGTGGCAGCAACGTCCTAATGCCCGAGGTCGATCCGGCGGCCATTCTGAAAACCATCGAAACTTATCGCGTCACTCAGGCGTTGCTGGTACCCGCCGTGATCCTGTTCATGTTGCAGACGCCGGGGGTGGAGACGGCGGACCTCTCATCAATGAAGATGATCATGTATGGCGCCTCACCCATTCCGTATCCGGTATTGGAGCGCGCCGTGGAATTGTTCGGTTGCGGCTTCGGACACTTATATGGCCTGACCGAAACCACCGGCGCGGTGACCTATCTGCCGCCCGAAGATCACGATGGCAGCGACAAGATGAAATCCGTGGGCAAGGTCATGCTGGGGGCCGAAATCCGCGTGGTCGATGAAAACGACCGTGATTGCGCCGCCGATGCGGTCGGTGAGATTATCGTCAGGGGCAAGACCATCACCAAGGGCTATTGGAACCTGGCCGGGGAAACCGCCAAGGCGATCCGGGACGGCTGGCTTTACACCGGCGATGCGGGCTATTTCGACGGGGACGGCTATCTTTATATCTATGACCGGGTCAAGGATATGATCGTCTCAGGCGCCGAGAACGTTTATCCGGCGGAAGTGGAAAGCGCCCTCGCCGGACACCATAAGATCGCCGACGTGGGCGTTATTGGCATACCGGATGAAAAATGGGGCGAAACCGTCAAGGCCATCATCGTGGTCAAGCCCGGCGAGACATTGACGGCGGCGGAAGTCATGACCTTCGCCCGCACGCGGATCGCCGGCTATAAAATCCCCCGTTCCGTGGATTTCGTGGACGAGCTGCCGCGCAATCCGTCCGGCAAGATCCTCAAGCGGGAATTGCGCCGGCCCTATTGGGAAGGCTACGATCGTCAGGTGAACTAGAACATTTTCAACGCAGTCCGCTAATCCTTCTTACCGAACAAACTACCCAAACCCTTTTTCAAGCTATCCAGGGGCGCTTTAATAGCATCCGTCACTGCTTTCGCGGCCGGTTGCGTGGCGGGTTGGGCCGCCTGCGGGCTGGATTTCTTGCCGCCGCCCTTGGCGATTTTCAGGCAGGGATTGTCGTCGCCGCTGCCCAGGTCTCCCAGGGCCAGCAAGGCGGCGGGGGGAAACAGCGTGGCGCCCAGCAGGCCGCCCAGACGCCGCGCCGTCGCCAGCTCATCCGGCCGGAACGTGGGCTCGGCGAACGTACCGCCGATCTTGATGGGCACGGCAACGTTCAGGGTGGCGGACTTCGACTGCGGCGAGACCTTCATGGCCAGGGTTTCCTTGCCCAGATCCATGCTGCCCTCGCCGACCACCGTGGAATATTCCGTATCCGCCAGCAGAACCCTTGACGTGGCGACGCCCTTTTTGATGTCGAAGCGCGAGGCGATACAGTTCAACACCGTCCACTCCGATTTTGTCGACGACATCATGCCGACAATAGCCGTAAGGCCGCCCACGGCCATATCCAGGGCCTCGGTTTTGATCTTGCCCTGGTTCATCAACAAATTGGTGCCGCCTTGCAGGCTGCGGGCGATGGCGGCGATCGAGGCCCCCTTGCCCGCCAGCTTGATTTTCAGATTGCCCATGCCTTGCAGCAAATCGGTGGTCTTGGTTTCCCTCAGCAAGCGGCCCAAATCCAGATTCGGCGCTGCCACATTCAGGGCAACGGTGGGCACTTTTCCGCCCGCGTTGACCGAGGCCGACATGGTCACCGGGCTACCGGCCACGGTCACCTTTAGGGGTTCCAGGGTCAGGTGGCCGTTGGCGAGCTTGATCGTGGCGGAGACCGCGCTCAAGGTGATTTGCGGTGTTACCACTTCGGCCAAGGCTATGTTCACCGCCGCCTCCGCCGCCTTCAGGCCATCCAGGGACAGGGGGTCGGCGGGCAGAACCTTTCCAGGACGGCCCGATTTCCCAGGTTCGGGCGCCTTTTCACCGGCGTCCTTTTTCCCGGGCGGTTGCAACTCGCCCAAGTCCAGGCGTTTGCCCGTCAAATCCGCCGTAATCATCGGCAGTTTGCCCGTGGTGTCGATGCTGACGCTGCCGGCCAGGTCGCTTTTACCCAGGGTCAGAACAAGATTGGACAGGCTGACCT
>JAPYPT010000308.1 GCA_029937535.1 Alphaproteobacteria bacterium | reverse complement strand
GATTTTGTTGACGATGCCGCCATGGGCCCCAAGGAGGCCGGCTCGACGGTGTTGAGCCTGGAGGAAGAAGCCGTCATCGTGGCGTTTCGTAAATATACCCTACTGCCGCTTGATGACTGCCTGTATGCCTTGCAGGCGAGCCTACCCCACCGTGCGGCGCTACCATTATGACAGTCACGATCAACTGCGGGAGCACCTGAATGGCTTCCTCATGGCCTACAATCATGCCAAAAGGCTGAAGACCCTAAAGGGCCTCACACCACACGAATACCTATGCAAATGCTGGACGGAACAGCCTGAACAATTCAAACTTAAACCTACCCATCACACGCTGGGACTAAACATCTAGGGTTTGTAGTCCCGCGACTTGGCATCCACCTCCGGTTTCCGCAGAACCTGTTGATCCTTTGGCTTTTTCAATTCCGCATAGAGGTATTCGGCGCGCTTGCGGATGGTCGATGGGCTGGGGTTGTGCAGGATGCGGTCGACAATGCCCGGCCCTTCCACCGCCTCGGCGTCTACCTTCAGGGCTTCGATATAATTCTTCAGGGCCAGCTCATGGCGGTTATTGCGGTCATGCACGATGCCGAGGTTGGCGTAGGCGGCGGCCAGGGTGCCCCAGCCCGTGGCGTCATCCTCGGTCAGGTTGGTTGTCAGGAAATCTATCAGGATCGTCAATTCGGCCACGGCTTCGTCATGACGGTCCAAGGCAATCAGGACGCTGATCCGGCCCATATGGGCGCCGCGATGATGGGGATTGATCACCAGCGCTTCGTCGAAATTCTCCATGGCGTCGGCGTAATCCTTGGTCGAGAGATACATGGAGCCCCGCTCGGTCTCGTAGTCACCGGGGGGGCGTTCGAAGAAGCTGTCGTAGAACATCACCGTGCCGCCGGTGAGCGCGAAGGCGATGAACATCAAAAAGACGAAACGCCGTATGACGGTGGGGCTCATCCGGCCGGCCCGAACAGATAATTGGTGTAGAGGAGCGCGAAGACGAAGCTGAGCAGGGCAGCCGTCACGGTGGCGCGGCGGAACAGCCGCTGCTGTACCTCTTCATCCCCCGCCTCGCCCTTGCGCTGGGCCCGGCGCACGGACATTACCCAAATGATCTTGCGAATGGGAAAGAACAGGGCAACGGCCAGTATCATGCCCCACAGCAACCAATATTGCGGTTGAAATAATGATGCCATGGCGATCAGAAACTCATGATTCCAGAGTCAAACATCACGAGAGGCTAGATCAAACAGCATAAAAATGAAATCATTTTAATGCTGATAATTTGATCTATTTCAAGAGGTTAGAGCAACTTGTCTGCGTTCGGATGAACGCAGGTTGCTCTGACAAAAAAAGGGGGAAGAGCCATGCCCTTCCCCCAATTTTCTTATCCAAGACGCAGCGCGTAACAAAACCACGCCGTTGGATGGGTTGGCTTACGACCCCGCTGATTGGGGTTGCGTATCGCCAATGTCCTCGGTCAAGGATACGATCTCCTTGTTTGGCACCGAAGACATTTCCATCTTGTAGGCCAGGAACCACATCATCCCCACGCCTAAGGCCCAGAACAATATCTGCCAAGCCCAGATGGAGGGAATACCGAAGGTCCAACCTTCAACACCGGCATTTGGCGCACCAAATATGGTATTGCCAATCACCGCGCCGGGGCCGACGCCGAAGAACAACCATGCCAGGGTGATGATCCAGGCAACGGGTATCAACTTCTTCTTGTCGGCGGAGAGGGCGGCGTGTTCGGTCAGGAAGTCATGATAGACCATCCTGTGCGAGCGGGCCTTCTCGTCCTGGGTCAGGGCCGAGACGATAATGCAAACGCCCAGGTTGAAGATAATGCCCCAACCGGCCGAATGCATGGTCCAGGGCCAGCGGCCCCAAGCCAATTCGACACCGAAGGTCTTGGCGATAGAGAGGCCGAAACTCTCGGTGAAGATCACCGCGATCAGGCCAGCCGCCAAACCCAACGTCGCGCCCTGGCGGGTAATCCAAGGCACCCAGCAGACAGCCGCCAGTGACGGCCACATCTGGAAGCCAAAGGCCACCGCCAAACCGCCCAGCAGCACCAACGCATCGGCCGAGAACGTCGCCACCAGCAATGCGGCAACGACGATGAAGGCCACGCCCAAACGGCCAAACAGCTTTTGCGTGGCATGATCGGCGTCCGGGTTCAGGTAGCGTTTGTACAGATCACGGGTCAGCATGCCGCCGGCGGTCGACATATATGCCGCACCGGTCGACTGCATCGCGGCCAAGGCGCAAACCGCCAACAGGCCCACGAACCACGGTGCCGTATCACCAACCAGGTTGATGTAATGAGGCACCAGGCCGCCCTGCAAGTCCTTCGTCAGATCCGGCAACACGGAGGTAAGCCCGCCGATCGCCGCGATATCGGGACTAGCGCCCAGAAAATGCGCGCCCATGCCCTGCGCCGCGGTGAATAAGAACAAGATCAGGCCGATACCAAAGGAAGATGCCCAAACCTGCTGCGGGGCAAACGGCCGGGGATCCGTATTGGCGAAGGACCACATGGAGAATGCCGGGGCCGACTGGATGCCCATCAGGGCAAACATGTAGGTCAGGCACATCATGCCGGTCCAAAGACCACCCGTCGGCGTTTCCACCCCTAATCCGGAGGTGAACTGGATGACCCCGGGAATGGCCAGATAGGCGTTGTGGCCCGCCGGCGTCATGCCCCACCTGCCGACCTCGGATTTGCCCAAGGCCGCCATGGCGTCATTGAAGGCGCCAAAGCCGCCCATGAAGCTATAGGCGATGAAACCGATGGAAACGATGCCGAAGGCCAACAGGACACATTGCAAGGTGTCCACGTAAGCCACCGCTCTGAGCCCCCCCGTGGCGACGTAAACCAGCACCACCGCCGAGAGCACCCACATGCCCACATCCTTGGAAATCATGTCGTCTGTCAGGACGTTGAACAGGAAGCCGGAGGCACCCAGTTGCACGCCCAGATAAGGAATGGAAAACAACAAGGCAACCAACACCACGAGAATGCGGATGGCATCGCCCTGGAAATAGTCGGACAGCATTTCGCCCGGCGTCACATAGCCGAAGCGTTTGCCCAACATCCATTGGCGTTTCAGGAATATAACGCCGGTAAAGGGTATGGTGATGGCGTAAAAGGACGCATAGGCGTACTGAAACCCATCACGGTAAATCAGGCCGGGATGGCCCATGAAGGTCCAGCCCGAGAACGACGTCGCCGTCGCCGCCAGGACAAAGACCCAAATTGACAATCTGCGGCCGGCAATAAAATAATCGGTTGCGGTTTTCGCGGCCATCGCACTCTTGACGCCCCAAAAGATGCAATAGCACCAATAGATCGCCACGAATACGAACAGCCAGACAACTTTGGCTTCCATGAGATACCTCCCCTATCCAAAGGGTCCCTGAAAGCCGGTTGTACGTAAATTGCGCACCCTGCCCCGAGACCCGCAAACACCACACTGGCCAATTCTCCAATCGGCCCACTGCCGCGGGCCGGTCAGAAAAATTTAGCACGGACTGTTACGCACTGGGGGCTCCGCAATTACTTATCGAGACGCAGGTCCGGGCTCGTCCTACCATTTTGTTTTTTTAATGCCCGGCCGGCAGCTCTCGCCACGCAGCCCATACCGCTTCAGCTCCCGGCTTTAATGGGCCCGAATCCGATTCGGTGTTGAAATTTACCATTTGACATAACGCAAAGCAAGCGCAAGTCATGTCCTCGCGACATCGCCACCCACTTGACCGGCGGCCGAAAACGGCTGGCGCAGACCCGCCTGTTCCATCAACGGCAGCACCTGTTCGATCCATTGCCGGCATTCCGACAGATAGTCGACCCAGGATATCAGCATGCCGTCCACGCCCATGTCCGACAGCCGCAAGATGCCCTCGACAATCTGTTCCGGCGTGCCAACCAGGGGATAGCCGCCAAAGCCCGCCTTGAAATGAAACTTAAAGGCTTCCAGGACGTCATCGCTCAAGGTCGCGGACTGGGCGCCGAAAATGCGGATCATGTTGGCCACGGCGGCGTCATCGCCTTGTTCCACGACGTAGCGGCGTAGATAGTCGCGGGCTTCCTGTTCGGTCTCGCGGCAGACCACATAGACATGGATCCAGCATTGCGAGGCGCGGCCCAAATCCGCCGCCATTGCCTTCAAATGGGCGATCTGGCCGCGGTCGCTGTCCTCGTCCTTTTGCCGCAGCATGGCAAAATTCATGTCCGCGTGCCGGGCGGAAAAGGCATGGCCGGTCTCGGAACTGCCGGCATTCATGATCGGGGGGCGGGGCGATTGCAGGGGCTTTGGTTGGCTCCAAAGGCCCTTACCCTGGAAATAGGTGCCCTCGAAATCGAACTCCGCCTCCTCCGCCCACAGCCTTTTGACCAGCGTCAGCCACTCGGCGGCGTACTCATAGCGCTCGTCGTGGGGGGCGAGGCTGATGCCAAACATGTCGAATTCGTCCTGGTACCAACCGGCGACGAGATTGAGGGCGAAGCGCCCGGCGGAGACATGATCGATGGTCGCGGCCATTTTGGCCGCCGCCACCGGATGGATCACCGGCGCATGCACGGTGGCGAAAATGGTGCTGTAGCTGGTCACGGCGGCGACGGCGGCGGCCCAGGTCAGGGTCTCGAACGTGCGGTGGTTGAAATTGCTCTGACCGCCATAGCCTTTCCAGCGGCCCACGGGCAACAGCGCCTCCAGCCCGGCCCCATCCGCCATGCGGGCCAGGGCCATGTTATCCTCCCAGGTCATGGCCCAGGCTTCATCCACATTGGTCACGGTGGAGCCGTGGGAACAATTGAAGGCCATGACGCCGAGTTTGACGCGGTTGTCGCTATAGAGGGCGTTTTTCATAACGGATACCAATCATGAGGCATGGACGGGGAGCCATGGACGGCGGGCCTTGCGATGACCCGCGCCGCGTACCAGAATAGCATTATAAGTCACATAGCCACGGGAAGTTCACCATGGGCAAGCGCCTGACGGACGCCGAAATCCAACGGTATGAAGACGATGGATACGTCCATCCCTTCGCCGTTTTGACCGCCGACGATGTGCGCACGGCCCGGGCCGAGATCGAGGCGTTCGAGGCCGGGACCGGCAAGAGCCTGGATTATCCGGAGAAATCCAAATCCTATCTGCTGTTCGACTGGGCCGACCGTCTGGTGCGCCACCCGAAGGTTCTGGATGCGGTGGAGGATCTGATCGGCCCGGACATCATGGTCTATCACACCACCATGTGGATCAAGGACCCAGGCACGCCGCAGTACATATTGTGGCACCAGGACGGCACCTATTTCTTTCTCGACCCGGCCCTGCACGTCACCGCCTGGGTCGCGCTGTCGGACGCCAGCGTGGAGGCGGGCTGCATGATGGTGCTGCCGGGCAGTCATAAACGGGGTCAGCTTGAACATCAGGATGATCCCGGCGAGAACAATCTGATCCTGCGCGGGCAGGCGATATTCGGCGAATTCGATGACGAGGAAGGCGTGCCCATGCCCTTAATGGCGGGCGAGATGTCCCTGCACCATACCAACCTTGTGCATTGTTCCCGCCCCAACCAGGCCCTGGACCGGCGCCTGGGCTTCGGCATCAGTTACATTCCGGCCCATGTGCGTGACGTGGGCACGCCAACCGGTTCCGCCATGCTGGTACGCGGCAAGGACCACGGGCATTTCCGGCCCGAGAGGCGGATCGGCGCGGCGTTGAGCCGGGAGGCCTACGAGAACCACGCGGGGTTGATGACCCAGTTCCGCGCCCGCCAGGACGCCGGCGCCTCGATTGGCCGGGAGGTCAGCTACACGGAGGTTTCCTGAGGCA
>JAPYPT010000307.1 GCA_029937535.1 Alphaproteobacteria bacterium | reverse complement strand
ATACCAAGATTTTCTTGCAAACAACGGGCCGTCCACACATGATCCGGGCATCCAGTTGCGCTGCCGGTAACAACCGGCCGGGCGGCACCATGGATTACCGGGTCAAGCCCGGCAATGACGAAGAATTGGCAATGACCGGGCTTCTTAACGGTGTCCGCCTACTCTATTACTTAAACTGTTAATTATTACATATAAATTGCAATTTTTCAAATTATGAAATTAATTCGTAATTAATTCATTCATTCGGCCGAATAATCGTCTTGCCGACGATGGCGCGGTCGATCAGTTCCTGGATTGAGGGGGCGATCTGGTCCAGGGGGCGGATGGCGTGGATTACCGGGGTTAGCGCCTTGGTGGCGACCATGTCCAGCACCGCGACCTGCTCCTCGGCCGTCCAGCCGTTGGAGCCGATGATGTTCTGCTCGTAGGTCCAGATATAGCGGATATCCGTGGGCGGGGCGTAGCCGGCCGTGGCGCCACAGGTCAGCATGCGGCCGTCGGGCTTCAGGCAGCGCAAGGATTGCGCCCAGGTTTCGCCGCCGATGTAGTTGATGATCACATCGACGCCGCCGCCCGTATCCCCCGTCAGGCCCATGCGCGGCTTGCCGGCGATGGCGTGGCAGGCCTTGACCAGTTCCTCGCGGGAGGTGTCGATCACATGATCGGCGCCCAGTTCCATGAGCTTATCCAGTTTCCATTGGGCGCTGCCGGTGACGATGACCGTGGCGCCCACGGCCTTGGCCAGTTGGAGGCAACAAGTGCCGACCCCGCCCGTGGCGCCCAGGATCAACACCGTATCCGCCGCCCCCACCTTGCCCCGCGTCACCATCATGCGGTAGGCGGTGCCGTAGGCAATGGGTAGTGCCGCGGCGTCATCGTCGCTGACGGCATCGGGTGTCCGGATCAGATGGACAGCCGGGATGCGCGCGAACTGCGCCGCCGCGCCCAAACGGGTTTCCCCCGTCATCCCCTCGCCCGGCACGAAGGGGTGCGGGCAGACCCGGTCGCCCAGCTCCCAGCCATTGGCGGCATTTGCGACATTGGCGCCCAGTTCAACAATTTCGCCGGCGTAATCGCCGCCGGGGATCATGGGAAAGGGCGTCGGCAAACCCGTGGTGCCGCACAATATCATGGGGTCGAAACCGTTGAGGGAGACGGCGTTGACCCTGATCACGACATCATCGGGACCGCATTCGGGGTCCGGGAATTCGCCGATATGGATTTTGTCCACGCCGCCATGCTCGTCGAATATCGCCGCTCTCATAGCAAATTCCCCAACAAAACAAATTCTCGGATTGTAATAGCGCATGGATTGCGCCCGCGTGCAAAACCGCCAGCGATAGCGCTGACAGCTTGGCAAAATTCATGCCCTTGGACAACCAGTCCCTGGGTGACCCAAGCCGGCGATAGCCTTATGCTAGAGCAACCCGCATTCAATTGGATTCAATTGAATGCGAGTTGCTCGATCTTAAAGGTTTTGGCGCATGGCCTCGCGTTCAATTGAACGCGACATGCGCTAGGCGCTGGAGGACTTCGTTCATGGCGTTCAAGGCTTTATTGTTTGACGTATTCGGTACCGTGGTGGATTGGCGCGGCAGTATCATCGCCGAGGGCGAGATATTTGGCCAATCGCGGGGGCTGGATATGGATTGGGCCGCTTTCGCGGATGCGTGGCGGGCCAAATATCAACCAGCCATGCGGCGGGTGCGCGAGGGCGAGCGGGGCTGGGTGAAGCTTGACGACCTGCACCGCGAAAATCTGCTGGAGCTGCTGGAAGAATTTTCGATTACCGGTCTGACCGAGGATGAGATTGACCATTGGAACAGGGTTTGGCACCGCCTCGACCCCTGGCCCGATACCGTCGCCGGCCTGACCCGTCTGAAATCCAAATTTGTCCTGGCCACCCTGTCCAACGGCAACGTGGCCCTGCTCGTCAACATGGCGAAACGGGCCGGCCTGCCGTGGGATGCGGTACTGGGAGCGGAGGTCGCGGGATACTACAAACCCGAGCGGGAGGCTTATTTGAAAACGGCCGAATTTTTGGGACTTACGCCCGGTGAATGCCTTATGGTCGCGGCACATAACAACGACTTGATGGCGGCGGCGGGCTGCGGCCTGGGGACGGCATTTGTTTGCCGGCCAGGGGAATACGGGCCGGCCCAAACCACCGACCGGTCGGCGGAAAATGAGTACAATTTCGTGGCCACGGATTTCAAGGATCTTGCCATCCAGTTGGGCTGCTAGCGCATGTCGCGTTCAATTGAACGCGAGGCCATGCGCTAAAACCTTTAAGATCGAGCAACTTATCCGCATTCAATTGAATCCAATTGAATGCGGGTTGCTCTAGTTCGAGGCGAGTAAACTGAACGACGAAACATTATCGGGCGACAGCGTCTCCGCGTTCCGGCGGGGGATCATCCTGTTCACCCTGACCTCGACCGTGGCGCTGTACGCCTTGACGGTCACCATCGCCAATGTGTCCCTGCCGCAAATGCAGGGCGCCCTTTCCGCGACCCAGGATCAGATTGCCCTGGTCGTGACCTTCAACATCGTCGCCACGGCCGTGGCCACGCCCTTGACCGGGTGGTTGACCGCACGCTTTGGCCAACGGCGCGTGCTGTTGACCTGCGTCGCCACCTTTACCTTGGCCACGTTGATGTGCGGTTTTGCGGGCTCATTGGAAATGCTGGTATTTTTCCGCGTCCTGCAAGGGATGTGCGGCGCGCCCCTGGCGCCCCTGTCCCAATCCATCGTGCTGGCGTCCTACCCGATAAGCAAACGCGGCACGGCGACCGCGATCTTTGGCATGGGTGTCGTGCTGGGGCCCCTCATCGCTCCCACCATCGGCGGCTATCTGAGCGAGGAATATAGTTGGCGCTGGGTGTTCTTCATGATCGTGCCCATCGGCGTGATCTCCTTGCTGGGCTGCTGGGCCTTTGTCGCCGACGGGGTACGCGGGGCCCGCGTACGGCTGGACTGGACGGGCTTCATCGCGCTCTCCGTCGCGATTGGCTGTTTCCAATTGCTACTCGACCGCGGCGAGCGAAACTCTTGGCTGGAAAGCCCGGAAATCGTGCTGGAAATCTGCGCCGCGGCGCTTTGTTTTTATATCTTCATCGTGCATACCTTCACCGCCGACAAACCGTTCCTGAACCCGCGCCTGTTCCTGAACCGGAACTTTGTCCTGGGCATGTCCCTGACCCTGGTGTTCGGCCTGTTGAACTTTACGCCCATGACCTTGCTGCCCGGCCTGTTGCAGAATTTGCGCGGCTATCCCGACGGCATTATCGGTTTACTGCTGGGCGCGCGCGGCCTGGGCACCTTGCTGGGCTTCATGGTTTTGTTCTTCGGCAACAAGTATGATCCGCGCATCTGGCTGGTCCTTGGCTTCAGTTTGCAAGGCGCCTCCGGCTTGATGATGTCGCAATTCGATATCAATCTGACCACCTGGGACGTGGCCTCGGCCAGCTTCGTCCAGGGCCTGGGCACGGGGTTTTTGTGGGTGCCATTGACCCTGGTGACCTTCAACACCCTGCCGCAAAGCCTGTTTCCCGAAGGCTCGTCGATCTTTCATCTGCTGCGCAACATCGGCTCGTCGGCGCATATTTCCATCTCCGTGGCCCTGGTCCTGCACAGCGCCAAGGTCAACTACGGCCATCTGACGGAAGCCGTGACGCCCTATGCCAAGGCCTGGAAAATGCCGACCAACGCCGGCGCATGGGACCTGGAGTCCGTCGAGACCCTGGCGCGGATCGGCGGTGAGGTGCAGCGCCAGGGGCTGATGATCGGCTATATCAACGCCTTCCACTTCTACACCCTGACCGCCCTTGTTTCCCTGCCCTTGATCATGATGGTGCGCATGAAAAAGACCCCACCGCCCGAGTCTTCCCGAGATCCGGCCCCAACCCCGGCGCCACGGTCCGCAAAAAGCGCCTAGCTCAAAGCCTGCCGATCCCGCTGTACCGCCTTGTGATGATAAGAACCCTTACTGTATTTTAACCGCTCAATTTTTCCCAATCGTAGGTCGAGGGTTCCTTGTCCTTGAAGCGCTGCACGGCCGCCTTGTGGTAGGGGCTGACAAGGGCCATGCCTTGGGCGTCGGCTTCCAGTTCCAGCAGGGTCCGGTGGTCAAGATTGTGGGATTGATTGAGGATATTCTTCGACATTCCGATCGCCGCGGTGGAGGCATGGCGGAAGCGGCCGGCGAATTCGCGGACCTCTTCCATTGCCGTGTCCTGCGAGACGACGTCCATGATCAGGCCGATCTCCTTGGCTTCCTCGGCCCAGACCTTGCGCGCCGTGTAGATCAATTCCTTGGCCCGCTGCAGGCCGACCAGACGCGGCAGGATATAGAAGCCGCCCCAATCGGGCACGGCGCCAATGCGGCCAAAGGCCTGCATGAACATGCCCTTGGGCGTGGCGAAAACGAAATCCGCGGCCAGCGCGACATTGCAGCCGGCACCGGCGGCCGGGCCGTCGACGAGGCTGATCACGGGCAGTTCGATGTTGGCCAAATCGTAGATAATATCGTGATCCGAACGCAGCCCCCGGCGCGTGCTCCACGAGGTGCGGTCATCGCTGCCCATGCCCTTGATGTCGCCGCCGGCGCAAAAGGCGCCGCCTGCGCCGGTCAAAATCATCGCCTTTATTTCCGCGCCGGCCTGCTCACGCACCAGTTTCAGCGCCTCCCGCAAACCATCCCGCATGGGTCCACTCAAGGCATTGCGGGCCTCCGGTCGGTTCAGCGTAATTGTCGCGATTTCATCGCTGACGTCGAATTTGATGTGTTCGAAAGCCATCTTTTTGCTCCTCTCCATACCCGCCCGAAGGAGCGGCGTTTCCTCGCCCAAACGTTTTACCCATTGTACGCCCCTATCCCGCGACATCCTACCCGAAGAGGCAATTCGAGAGAAAGTTGCATCGTCCCACTTGTTCCGGCTCCGTTGCTCCGCAGGCGCAAATGCGTGATAATTCGGCCATGGACGAGAGGCCGGACATACCCGAAGGCATCGGGCCCCATGAACTCCGGGAGCTTGAATTAATGCTTGCCGGCGAGAAGCCGTTGGCCATGTTCTCCGATGTCGTCCCGTCAAGCTTTGAATGGCCGGAGGCCGATTTTGAACCTCACGTGCAAGCAGGAACTTTTATCAAACGAGAAGAAATTCTTCGACATCCGGACATGCTATTTCCAATGCGCCTCGTTTATTATGCATTGCCGCAGGAAGCCTGGAGAATTGAAAAACTCCACGCCATAAATGCGGAAATTCACGCTGGTAGACGAAAATCGACGAACCAGGATGAGTTTGAAACAGGCCGATTACTGGGTTACAGCGACGAACAAGTGCGCGTTTTTCTGCATTGGATAAGAAGGCAGGCAAAGCAGGGCGGCACCTAAACCGCCCGACTTTACCTAAAATTTTTAGCGCAATCCTTTGTCCCAACATTTATGGCAGATCTTTGGAGAAAAGACGCCGGCATGGGGGCCGCCACATATCGTGCGCCTGTAAGTCCAGGCAACCTCATTGTCACGATGAATGCGTCTTTCTGTTTGACCGCGAGGCATCATGACACCATCGGCCTGCAGCAGATTATCTCGCTGGAACTGCTCACGCACCAGTTTCAGGGCGTCCCGCAAACCATCCCGCATGGGTCCGCTCAAGGCATAGCGGGCCTACGGGCGGTTTAGCGCATGTCGCGTTTAATTGAACGCGAGGCCATGCGCTAAAACCTTTAAGATAGAGCAACTTATCCGTATTCAATTGAATCTAATTGAATGCGGGTTGCTCTAGCGTATTCGTCGCGATTTCGCCGGTGACGTCGCTGGATTGAGGGAACAG
>JAPYPT010000306.1 GCA_029937535.1 Alphaproteobacteria bacterium | reverse complement strand
GAACAGCCTGAACAATTCAAACTTAAACCTACCCATCACACGCTGGGACTAAACAACTAGAGCGTTTTCAATTTAGTATGACCCATATCCTGAATTTGCAAGATAGTTGGCGCATTCTTTTGGCGTGATGGTATCGATGATTTGGCCGATGGCGCGCCACAGCTCGTCGATGGTTCGGGTTGCGGCTTTTCTCAGCAATGCCTTGAGCCTTGCGAAGAATTGTTCGATCGGATTGAAATCCGGAGAATAGGCCGGCAGATATCTTCTTCCAGCAGTCCGATATTGCCGGCAATGATTTGCAATAAATTATTGAATTCATGCGCGATGCCGCCGGTCAACTGCCCTACCGCCTCCATCTTCTGTGCTTGGCGGAAATGTTCTTCCAGCGCGCGCCTGTCGGTGACATCGATACCGAGGGAAAAAAACCCAGCGATCTCTCCGTTGGGCTCTATGTGCGGCAGAAAGATGAGTTCAACATCGCGCGTGCGGCCATCCGGATACGGTGATCAATACTGAATGGCGCATCCTTTTCGATCATGGCTTCTCGTGTCGCCAGAAATTTCGCACGATCGTTTTCATGGACCAACAGCATAAAATCATCCTGGCTCGGACCGGGCGAGGTTTTATCGGATTGGCCGAAAATCTCATAGGCCTCTTCCGACCAGTACAGCCCTCCGGTCACGAAATCGCGTTCCCAGCTGCCTATGTTTCCAATCCGTTGTGCCTCAGACAGACGGGTACTTTGAAGCTCAAGCTCGCGCGTCACCTTTCGGATGTCGCTGATATCTTCGACCAGGGAATAGATCCCCATGACCTCGCCGTCATCCCCTCTGTGCGGTATATAATGCAATCTAAAATTGCGAAAAAACCCGTCCGGCGTTGTGCCTTCGCCCTCATTCAGCACCATTTCACCAGCCAATGCCCGATCGATGGATGCGCTGACCTGAGCATATGACCCGGGCAGCATGATTTCGTTCAATCGCCGCCCAACAATCTCCGATACAGGCCTTTGGTACCAAAATTCATACTGCTTATTGACTGCGCGGTAACGCTGATCGCGGTCGATGTAGGCGATTAAAACCGGTAGGTTGTCGGTGATATTTTTATACCGGTTTTCACTTTCGCGGACAGCCGCCGCCGCCTCTTCAGCCTCCGTCAGATCGCGTACCCGGCTGACCAGCATTTGCAGGCCCTTATAGACAATGGGCAAGGATTTTACTTCGATGGAATACTGGCTACCGTCTTTACGGATATTTTTGCCTTTGTATGCATTGCCAGCATGGCTGGTTATCCGGTCGGCCGCAATTTGTCTGTTTTCCGGGGCGGCCAATTCCAGAACGGGCATTCCGATGAGTTCCGAAATCACATATCCGGACATCTCGGCGAAAGCCTGATTAACCTCCACGATCTTGCCGTCTTTATGAATGACGACCCCTTCTTCGGTCAGATCGGAAAGGGCCCGAAAACGTTCCTCGCTTTCATGCAGGGCGGCCGTGCGCTGGAGCACGCGCGCCTCCAATTCTTCATGGGACCGATCAAGAGCATCCTGGCGTTGTTTTCTGTGGGCCACCAACACGGCGGTCGACCAGATTACAAAAAATGCCATTCCCCGATTTACAAGGACCACCCATGGCACCCCGCCCGCATCCGACAAAACATATCCCAGGATCGTAAGAACCGTTCCAGCGCCGGCCAAAATGAAAATATGAGCTGTTTTCGGCGCCCACATACCGAGCAATACCAGCGCCACGTACGGCACGCCGCCGGCCATCCCAAGCGGTATTGTCAGATCGAACAGAAAAATGGCCACCGCAACTGCGATGCAAACGAAAAACAGCCTGATATTGCCTTGCTTGTTCATTTCCCCGACTACTCTACATCCCCTCCGGGAATGATAGATTTCGGGAAATTGGATGGCAACAGTAAAATCTACACGCTGGTCATGCCTGGCCGCCGTTCAGCCGGCCTATCCCTCCGCCTCCGCACGCAGTTCTACACGGCGGATCTTGCCCGAAATTGTCTTCGGCAGAGCCTCGCGGAATTCGATTTCACGGGGATATTTGTAGGGCGCCGTCAGGTTCTTGACGAAGTCCTGGATTTCCACCGCGAGTTCATCCGAAGCCTCGTAACCGGCGGCCAGAACCACGTAGGCCTTGACGATTTCGCCACGCAGGTCGTCGGGCTTGCCGACCACGGCGGATTCCATCACGCCAGGATGCTCCACCAGGGCACTCTCCACCTCGAACGGGCTGATGCGGTAACCGGCCGAGGAGATGATGTCGTCCGAACGGCCCACGAACCAGATATAGCCGTCACCGTCACGGGTCGCCGTATCGCCGGTATAATACCAGCCATGGCGGAAGGATTTCGCCGTCGCCTCCTCGTCCTGGAAATAGCCATGGAACAGGCCTGGCGGGTGCGGGTCGGTGACCTTGACCGCGATATGTCCCACCGTGTCGTCATCGACGATATTACCATCGTCATCAATGATGCCGATCTCAATACCGGGCACCGGTTTGCCCATGGAGCCGGGACGGATTTCCATGCCGGGAAAGTTGGCGACGATATTCACCGTCTCGGTCTGGCCATAGCCGTCATGGATGTCGCAGCCCGTCGCCGCCTTCCAACTGCGCATGGCCTCCGGATTCAACGGCTCGCCGGCGCCGATGCAATGGCGGATGGAGCCAAGGTCGTGGCCGGAAATATCCATCTGCGCGAACAGGCGGTAGACCGTGGGCGGGGCGCAAAACGTCGTGACCTTGTATTTCTCGATCAGCTTCAGATGCATCTCCGCATCGAAACCGGGCGCGTCATAGAGCATGATGGCCGCACCCGCGATAATGGGCGGAAAAATAATACCCCACGCAGCCTTGGCCCAGCCGGTGTCCGTCAGGGTCCAATGGATATCCTCGCGGCGCAGGCCCTGCCAATAATTACAGGTGATGGTATGGGCCAGACCGTAGGAATGATCGCGGGCCACCATTTTCGGCATCGACGTGGTGCCGGAGGTGAAATAGATCAACATCGGATCATCCGCCCGGGTCGGCGGCGCCATCGAGCGGTCGAATTGGGGGGATGCGGCGGCGCAAGCGGTTTCCTTGCAGGTCCAGCCGTCGCGCTCCGCGCCGATGATGATCAGATGCTCCAGGGTCGGGCAATTGTCGCGCACGGCCTCGACCTTTTCGGCATGTTCGGCGGTGACGATGACGATCTTGGCGCCTGAGCGGTTGACCCGGTATTCGATGTCATGGGCGGTCAACAGATTGGTTCCCGGCATGGCCACCACGCCGCTCTTCATGCAGCCGAACAGCACATGATAAAAGGCCGGGACGCGGGTGATCATGACAAAGGCAAAATCGCCCTTTGCCGTACCCAGATCCTGCAGCACATTGGCGAACCGGTTCGAGGCGTCCTCCAAATCCCGATAGCTATGCTCTTCCGCGCTTTCGCCGTCCGCGGCGACGGCGATCAGCGCCGTCTTGTCGGCCTCGGCGGCCTGTTTCGAGAGCACATCGAAAGCGAAGTTAAAATTCTCCGGGATCTCCAGCCTGAATTCCGCCCGCGCCGCCTCGTAGTCGAACGTTCCTGCTTCAATGTTCATGACCTTGAACCTGTTTGCTGCCGCTGCAATATCTGCTGACAGTAAACTATGACGGCCCGCCGTCCGAGGTCAATTCGCCAAGCAATGCCTTTGCGATAAGCAAATCAGCAGTGTCGAATCTTTCGGTGAACGAACGATAGATCGGCCGCTGCAATTCAATGGCCTGGGCGCGGCCGTCTTGCTCATCCATCAGCCGTGCCAAATGCACCGCCGTGCGCAACCCGAATAGCGGTAGATCATACCCATCGGCCAATTCATGAGCAGTTTGAAATGCTCCAGGTGCATCGTCCCGGCGGCCTTGGGCCAGATTGACTTGTCCCCGGATGATATGCGGATAGGGCGCCCAGCCGTGTTCGTTCGGTTGTTCCATGACAGCGAAGCTACCGGCCCTGCGCTGGTCCAGGCTCCGGACTTACGCAGGGGCACATTCATCGTTTTAGACTCTCTGAACGATTGTGCAATCGAACGTTCGTCCAGTTAGAACCTCGGATTTTGCGGCGCGGCATTTGTGCCGATCGGATCATCGATAAATTAGGAGCAAGCCTGGATAATGCGTTCCCGATTCTCAACTTGATGCTCAATCACCATCGTTGACACTCCAAATTCGTTGGCAATCGAATATTCGTCGTGTTCGTCCTCTTGCATCGATCGAATTTCCTCGATTGGCGCCAGAAACTCGGCCGCAAACGCGCGACCGGCCGCCTGGCGAAATGCCTGCCGTAAGCGATTGATTGGCGACGTCTCGGGTTCGGGAAAGCACGCGGCATCTCCAATTGCACGCGCCAACGCGAACAAATGTCTCGCTGATGCACTCTCTGATTCTCCATGGTTCCGGATATGTACATGGATGTCGTTGAACGCTTCACGACGCAATGCGTTAATGCCATTCACCTTCGGCGCAAGATTGTAATTCCCTGAGGCTCCGAGTAGACGAGCAAGATCCTGGAAGGATCCGAATCGATGATTTTGTTTTAGGTCAAGCTTCCGGCGCATCGCGCGAGCACGCCTGTAGCCAGCGGCCCATGCTGGCTCAGCGCGGCCCAACGGGACCTCGTGCGCAATGCTTTCGACTATCGCCCTGAGATCGGCGAGACGATACTTAAGCCCCTTCATATGCGTCATACGATCAACCCAGCCGATCAGCCGGGAATGGTCTACCTCCCTGGAACCCGACATAAACTCGACGAGCGATTCCCCTTTGAATATGGCTTCAGCCTTCTCAATGAAATCGGCAACATCGTCCGCGATCTGGTAGGGATCGAGCCCAAGGCTACCGGCCGCCTCGCAAAATTCCCTCTCGCCCGACCGTTGGGATAACTGGACTCGTCGCCAGCGCTGCATTGCACTTGTGCCCCGAATACCTTGCGATCTTAGTTGAGCAAGTACGTCTTTTATGAGCGACGAAAGCCACGCCTCACCTTCCGCGCGCGAGAGCACCTCTGTTGTTCCGCCCCAAAACCGAAGATCGGGATCGGTGTAAGCACTCTCAAAAGCCGCGATCTCGAAGACGGCTCCATCGAATTTGATGCGGATGTCCGGGATCAGATAGCCGGTCCGGTAGTTCTTTAGGGAAATCTCCTGGTCACGCGCTCCAAAGATCGACCACCAGTCATGGACCACTCCGTTCACCAACCCATAGAGCGCGACGGTCACATGATCGCTGACACTGTCACCCAACATGTGTTGTGTGACGTTCCGTTCGTTGAGAAATAGGCGCAGATCAGCAACCGTCGCCCGCTCTTCGGGCGCCGCATTGACCGCTTCGTGTTGCCATTCAATCGAATGCCGCACTTTTTTCTGCCTCGCTAATCGGCCAGCCCTTATAAGTTCCGGCGATTTGGTTCACCGCAAAGCCGAACCAGAATTGTCCATTCTCATCCTTATACCAAATATGTTTCGGATAAGTCTTATCGCCTTCAAAAAATCGCAACTGGCCTGCGGCGAGAGCTTGGCGCACCCACCGACTCGCTTCCTCCTCGTCCTTCTTGGTGGTCCTTCGGCAGATAGTCGTATGTTCTTTCTTTGGTCTTCTTGCATTGCCATATGGATGTTCGCGGGCTTTTGGCAGACCGCCCCACCAACGCTTAACCTTATGCTCTTCGCTGCTGACATAGCTTGCGGCTTCTATTTCTTTGGGCGCCAATGCCGGCCGCTTGGGAATTTGCGTTGGTCGGGGCATGCTCGGCTCCGAAAATGAAAAAAATTCGCTGCTAGGGCCTGTTGACAATCATTTGGCGGCGATCATAGCGGCCACGAGGTTGAG
>JAPYPT010000510.1 GCA_029937535.1 Alphaproteobacteria bacterium | reverse complement strand
GGACCCCATGACCCTGCGCGACCGCCAGGACGAGGCCATCGGCGTGATCCGCAAATTGCTCCGGGGCGATGAGCGCTTCGATTATGACGCCGAGTGGTTCACCATGCGGGAAGCGAAGCTGCAATTGCTGCCCCTGCAGGAGGATATGCCCTTTGCCGTGGCCTCGATGATCAGCCCCTCGGGCATGACATTGGCGGGCAAGCACGGCACCGGCGTCCTCTCCATCGGCTCCATGTCGGAAGCCGGCCTGCAGGCCCTGCCCACGCAATGGAGTTTCGCCGAGGACGCCGCCAAGGAGCACGGCAATATCGTCAACCGCAAGGATTGGCGCATCGTCATGTTCTGGCATATCGCCGAGACCCGGGAGCAAGCCCGCATCGAGGCCAGGGACGGCCTGTTCCGCTGGCGCAACGAATATACCGCCGGCACCCTGATGCAAGTGGGCGTGGAACCGTTCACCAGCCCGGACCAAGGCGTTGATGAAATGGCCTTCACCGAAGGCGCCACCTCCGTTATTGGCACGCCCGATGACCTGGTGGCCCGGATCCGCGAGATGATTGAACTGACGGGCGGTTTCGGCACGGTGATCGGCTTTGTCCATGACTGGGCCAACCGGGAAAACACCTCCCGCAGTTGGGATCTGGTGGCCCGCTACGTGCTGCCGGAGGTCAATGGCATGCTGGATGCCTATCGCGATTCCCGCCAGTTCGTGGTCGAGAACAGAGATTCATTCAACCGGGCCCGCGCCGCCATCATGGACAAGATCATGTCTAATGAGAAAGCCGCCGAGGCCCTGAAAGTGGGCACCACCAGCAAACCAGCCTTCTCCGCCCATTCCGCCCCGGACCTGGACAAGGAGGCGGGCGACTGACACCGACAGGTTGATGGAGGCGAATTTGGATGCTGGTCGAACCGGTCATTTCGCCAAGGCGGCATCGATAGGTATCAGCATGTCTACGAAAAGGTTTTGTACAAGGAGCGCAATCAGATCGAGCGCTTCTTCACTAAACTGAAGGAATTCAAGCGCATCGCCACCAGATTTGACAAGCTGTTGCAGAACTTATCTTGGCTTCGTCAATATCACTGCTATTGCTATATGGATCAAATAGTTAAATTGTCATCACACCCTAGAGCATGTTCTTTTCAAACATGCCCGGACTCTTAAGAAAAGAGCAATTGAACTAATCACTTGGGTCGCTCTTGCGTAAGCGGACACACTACACGACACACCGTCATCCCCGGGCGTAGCGAAGCGAAGACCCGGGGAT
>JAPYPT010000305.1 GCA_029937535.1 Alphaproteobacteria bacterium | reverse complement strand
GCCTGGGCCCACGCGAGCGGTCGCGCGTCCAATGGGTGAGGGTATGAACCATATCCGTGGCGTCGCACATAATCCCCACATGCGCGCCGCCGTCGCCAAGACCGATCAGCGTATTGGGATGCCCCAGCATCTCGTGAACCGGCGCCATGTCGCCACCCGCGTAATTCGTCATGGGATGATAGAGGACCGCGCGGCCATCATTCTCCATCATCAAATCGTAGGCAAGTTCGGCCGGATCCATGCCGCGGCGCCGCGCCTCGGCCCCGATGCTGGTGCCCGGGTCGGGCTCGTATTGCGGCGGATCACCGAACGGGAAAATCCTATCCCAATCCCGCAACCGCCCGGTCAGCGCCGTGTCTTCAACGGCCTCGGCGACCAGGCGCGCGCGCAAATTCGGATCGCGCAGAAGTTCCAGGCGTGCATTCATATCCAACGGTGCCAATTCTCGCCAACCGGCACAGTCAAGAAACGGGTTCAAGGACAATTCGAAACCGAGCAGCACACTGGTCGGCCGTCCACGGATTTGACCGGTGATTTGAAGGCCCTCGGCATTGGCCGCCGCGATCCGGTCGAGCAGATCACGCCATTGTTCGGGATCGGAATCCTTTTGCAAAAGCGTCAGCGTCAAAGGGCGTCCGGACTTTTTCGCCAGACGGGTCAGCATGCCGAATTCCTGGTCGATCGCCTCGCCGTAGTCCCCAACAACCTGGAGCCAGCCGCGCCCGACCTTCGCCACCGCCTCGGCGATTTCGGTCAACTCCACCTCCGCCGCGCCATAGGATGGGACAGCCTCTCCAGCCGCCGTGCGGTGTTGCAACAGCCGGGAGGTCGAAAACCCAAACGCCCCCGCCGAAATTCCGTCGGCGGCGAGGCGCGCCATCTCCGCCCGGTCCTCCGCCGTCGCCACTTCACGGTTGGCGCCGCGCTCTCCCATCACGAAGACCCTGAGCGCCGCGTGCGGAACTTGCGTCGCCACATCCACGTCATATTGCCGTTCGGCGAGCATATCGAGATAGTCGGGGAAACTGTCCCAGGTCCAAGGTAGCCCCGCCTTCATCACCACCTCGGGGATATCTTCCACCCCCTCCATGAGAGAGATCAGCATATCGTGGTGCTCATGGCGTACGGGCGCAAAGCCAACACCGCAATTACCCATTAATACCGTCGTGACACCATTGCACGACGACGGCATGATCTGGTTGGCCCACGTAACCTGGGCGTCATAGTGGGTATGAACATCGACGAAACCGGGCATCACCAGGCGGCCGCGTGCGTCAATCTCCTCCGCGCCGGTTTCCCCTACGTGGCCAACGGCGGTGATCCGGCCGTCCGTAATAGCGACATCCGCATCCACCTTCGGGCCGCCCGAACCATCGACGACGGTGCCACCGCGGATAACCAAATCCGGCTTATCATTCATAAAACGCTGCTCCCGGTATTGTCTTTTGGAAAGCATAAGCCGTCAAACCACTTCTCGCAAAACCCTAGTTGCGGACCAGCTCAATTCCGCCTAGGGGCGGGCGTCGTGCCAGCCGTAGTCTATGTATTCCCATTCGACCCGGTCGGGATGGAGCGTGATCCCATTAATGCCCTCCACGGTCCCGTAATAGGAACCGCGCCACCATCTTCCGCAGACGGCGCCGCCGGTAATGAAAGTGGTGCCATGCCACCGCAGCAGCTCGCTCACATGCAGATGGCCTTGCAGCACCAGGACCAGATTATGTTCCGCGAACAGCGCCAGCACCTCCCGGTTGTTGGCGACGACACGGTTCGGTGGCGCCCCTAAGGTCATGCCCTTGGTGGCGCCGAAAAACGCCGTCAGTAGCGGTAGGTGGAGGGTGAGAATAATGGGTTTCCCCCGGGGAATACGGGAGAGTTCCGCCTTAATCCAGTCCTGCTGCTCCGGCGATATCCAGCCATGGTATTTATACTGATCGTCCGAGATGTGTACCGCATCGAGCAACATGACATGGTAGCCCCGCGCATCGAAGGCGCGGTATGTGCGGTCCAGACCAAGGCGCTGCTTAAACATCAACCGCGGGTCCGCAATGGGAGGCGAGCCGTCCTTGGGCAACACGCCCACAAGGTCGCGATTGCCGATGGCGACATGGTGCTCACCCTTGACCGCCTTGTGCATGGCCATGAAGGCGTCCCAACTCGGCGCGACGTCCTCGGCGCTCATATGGAAATCACCCTCGACCAGATCGCCACCGCCCAGGACGAGATCGGGCTTCCAGGCATTGATCCCCTTGGCGGCCAGCTTCAGGGCGGCGGCGGTTTCGGGGTCCGGGTTGGCATGAACGTCCGTATAGAAAACAATCCGCAAGGGGCCGCGCTCCGACCCTAGAATAGGCCATGCGGTCCGGCTCAGAACGGGCGATGCTGCAGCCATGGCGCCACTCGCCGCCAGCGCTTGGATGAGGCGGCGGCGGGAGAATTTGTCATTCATCGCGCTGCGCTCCATATCCGTGGGTGCTCCGGCGTTGAGCAAAATAACGGCCCAGCAACAATAACCCGACAACGGCGCAAAGAAAAAACCAAAAGGCCTGTTGGCGCGTGTAGGCGGTGATCAAATGCCGGCTGACCCGGCTTTTGATCACCCAGCCGGTATCCATCTTCTCCTTTATCCCGGATGCAAACCCGGCCGGCCATCGGGAGCTCGATTGACGCAACATCCCGCCGAAGTTTTCTTCCAGAATGCGGTTCTCCCAATAGGCGTTGGCGAAATGCCGGCGCCGGGGTTTTTCGTCCGTGGCCCGCCGCGCCCGTTGCAGATTGGCGTTGCGGCTGTACAGATGGACCCCGGCTTCATGCAAAAATGGGTCGTTCATCGGTGTATAGGTCGCAAGGAATTCGTCGTACCGCTTCGGGTCCCGGAATTTGTCGAGGATACGGGCGCCTTCAACCGCGCGATCCCGGTCGTAACGGCGCAATTCCTCCGCCGTCAGGCGCGAACGAAATCTCCCCCCGGCGGGATCGCCATGCAGATAGCCATATTCGACCATGACACTGGTAACCTCGGTGATGAAATCCGGCAATGGCACGCGGGTCGAATACCAGGAGATGCGGTCAGGGGTATTGAGGTAGCAAAGTCCAAGATAGGCGATGGCCACGGCGCCCAGACGGCTCAGCCGCCGCAAGCCCGCCCCATCGGGCCAGCCGGAGATTGACGGCGGTCTGATACCGGCGGCCAAGGCGATTTGGAGCAAAGCGACGGCCGTGAAGTTCAGCCAGATATCCTGCAACGCGAAATACCGCCCCGGCGTCAGCCATTGAATGGTCTCGTCGATCATGCCGACGATGCTGCCGGCGATCGTGGCGGCGGCATAGATACCGTAGTCGCGAACCCGATGGGCAAGGGCGCGGAATAGAAGATAGGAAAGCATGCCGTATTGCAGAAAATGGATCGCCTCAACCGCTGCGCCGGCGGCGAGATCAAATGTCCGGTAGATGACAATGCCAGCAATTCCCATGAGCCAGGCATGGCCCAAGACCGATTTTCGGCGCCGTATTCGCAACAATGCGACGGCCGCCGCTAAAACCAGGACCACACAGGCGGCAACCAGGTAGGTGACTATCTCGGCCCCCCAGTGATGCCGTACGAACTCGAACCAATCGCGTGCATAGGGAACGGTCAGGAAAATAAGTCCCGACCATATGATCACCAAGGCCCAGGACAGCCATTCTTGTCTATTTGACGACCCTTCAAACATACTAGCCGTCCGCCGGGATTAACTCTGCGCGAACGGGTCTTCGACGCGCGGCCAATATGGTGTTGTCAGTTTTTCAAATGGCAGATTGGCGAAATCCGAATTCAGGGTGCCGGGAGAGGAGGCATAGATCACCTCCGATGCCAGGGGCGCGAAACCGGCATAAAAATGCTGCGATGATTTAACGACGATGATTTTGAAAGCGGCAAGATCGATGCCGAATTGCGTAAAGGCATCGGGGTGAAATGTCTGCGTCCGGATTGAGTTTAGGATCAGGTTCACATTGCCCTCCGTCCTTAACCACACGGCGGCGCCCATGTTGTTCGACACTTCGCCGAAGGTCTGCCGGGCCTTGTCGATAATGCGTTCGACGGTGACGTTCAGATCAATGGGCATGCCGGATTCGCGGCAGCACTTGCCGCCAACACGCAGATCAAGCCGCGCGCCCTCCCCCGCCTCGCGGCAATGGCGGATCGCCATGGGATCCCAATACAGGCCGGTCAGGACATCCGTGAGGCCGCGATCGAGAATTTCCTGCAACAGGAAGGTCGCATCCGAGGGCGCGCCGCCACCCGCGTTGTCGGCCGTGTCAGCGATCACCACGGGACCGGAAACCGCTGTAGCGGCCTTTGCCAGTGCTTCCTTGTAGGGCGTCATGACGGGCGCGGTTTCATGGCGCAAATCCCAGATCTCGCGGCCCAATTGCCGCGCCAGATCATCCGCCTTGGCCTGGTCGCCATCGGCGATCACCAGCATTCTGGCGGTGGCATGAGGCACATCGCCCCAGGGGAAGCCATGCGCCAGGGAAACGGACAGAATGCCGTCCCGGCCCTCAAGTTCCCCCATGCGGGCAACAAAGGCCTTCATGGGCTCGTCCGGGGTGCGCCAGGTGCTGACCATGCGGCAATCATGCACGGCCATGACCGGGTTGGCATGGCCCAGCTTTTTGTCGCGGCAGATGGCATACAGCTCCTCGGCCCGCTCGGCGGGGTCGATGTGGGGGTATTCCTTGAACGTGACCAAGGCGTCGGCGGCCCCGCACATGGCGGGGGTGATGGAACAATGGAGGTCAAGTTCACCGCCGATAACCGTGTCCGGCCCCACCACCGCGCGGCAGCGGCTCAACAAATCCCCTTCGCAGTCGTCATAGCCGTCCGCCACCATGGCCCCGTGCATGGACAACAGGACCATGTCCACCGGCAAGGCAGCGCGCAGATCCGACAGCAGTTCATCGCGCAGATCTTCGTAGACTTGGCGCACGGTGATGCCCGCCGGCTGGGCGAAGGCCGCGATACTCTCGACCACCGTGGCCTGCTCCAACTCGCCATTCCTGCGCCACACATGCAAGGCGGCGGTAAACAGATCCGGCGCATGCTGGGTCGCATCGCCATGAAACAATGTCGTCTCCCGGAAATTTTCCATACCCGTCGGAATGGGCGAAAAGGTGTTGGTTTCCGTGCCCAGACAGGCGATGAAAATCTTCATTGATTGCTCCCCTTGTCCGCGAACCGCGCCGGCGACAACTCCTCGGCGCGGACGCCGAAGGCCGTCAAATCCTCGGGTATGTCGATCCCGGTCGCCAGCGCCGCCGTCACCCGGCCCATGGACGGCGCCGTCTGAATGCCATAGCCACCCTGACCGGCCAGCCAGAAAAACCCCGCCAGCGCCGGATCGAAGCCGACCACCGGTGTCTTATCGGCAACAAAGGAGCGCAGGCCCGCCCACCGGCGGCGAATGCGCCGGATTTCCAATGTCGTGGCCGTTTGCAGACGGTCCACGGCGATGGCGATATCCAACTCCTCGGGCTGCACATCGCAAGGTTCCATGGGCGTTTCATCGGCCGGCGAGCCCATCAGGGCGCCGCTTTCCGGGCGCGCATAGAATTCCTCGTCCGTGTCGATGAACATGGGCCAGTCGGCAAAATTCTGGTCGTCCGGCCCCTCGAACAGAATGGCCGTGCGCCGTTTCGGCGTCAGCCCGACGGCTTTGGCGCCGGCCAGACCGGCGACTTGATCGCACCAGGCGCCGGCGGCATTGATCACCACCCCCGCCGAGATATCTTCGCCTCCGGCCCGGACGCGCCAGGCCTGACCGGCCCGTTCGAGGCTTTCCACACGGGCATTTTGGCGCAACACCGCCCCGCGCGCGCGGGCGCCGCGCAAAAAGCCCTGATGCAGGGCGTTGACGTCCATATCC
>JAPYPT010000016.1 GCA_029937535.1 Alphaproteobacteria bacterium | reverse complement strand
CTACAAGCGGGAGAAGGTCAATCCCGCGTCGGGCTGTTTGCCGGTCGTCGTGCAAATTCCGGTGTTTTTTGCTCTCTACAAGGTGATGTTCGTAACCATCGAGATGCGCCACAAACCGTTCTTTGGCTGGATCCACGACCTCTCGGCGCCCGATCCCATGTATATTCTGACCCTGTTCGACATGGTGCCCTGGGATATACCTAAATTCCTGATGATCGGCATCTGGCCCATTTTCATGGGCGCCAGCATGTATTTTCAGCAATTGCTGAACCCCCAGCCGGCGGACCCCGTGCAGGCCAAGATATTCCTCTTCATGCCCCTGTTCTTCACCTTCCTGCTGGGCAGCTTCCCCGCCGGGCTGGTGATCTATTGGACCTGGAACAATATTCTCTCGGTCACCCAGCAATGGCTCATCATGCGGCGCATGGGCGTGCCCATCAGGCCCAAGTAGATGGCCGAAAACGACGCCGCCGGGGATGTCGAGGCCAAGGCGGCGGCCATCGAAGCGGGACGTGTGCTGTTCGCCCAGGAATGCGAATTCGTCATGGGCGTCCGTACGGAGGCTGATCTACCCCAAGCCGAACTGCCTGAAGTGGCCTTCGCCGGCCGCTCCAACGTGGGCAAGTCCAGCCTGCTCAACGCCCTGACCAACCGGCGCACCCTGGCGCGGACCTCGAACACGCCGGGGCGGACGCGGGAGGTTAATTTCTTTCGCCTGGGCGGCCGTCTGATGCTGGTCGATCTGCCCGGCTATGGCTACGCCCGGGCCGGCAAGGAAGAGATCGAACGCTGGAACAAGCTGATCGAGGATTATCTGCGCGGCCGGAGCAACCTGCGCCGGGTTTGCCTGTTGATCGATGCCCGGCGCGGCATCGGCGCCCCTGACCGCAAGGTGATGGAGCTGCTGGACCAGGCCGCGGTGGTCTACCAGATCGTGCTGACCAAGGTGGATAAGGAAAAGGCCGGCGCCCTGGCCAGGATAGAACAGACGGCGGCTGGCGAAATTGCCCGTCATGGCGCCGCATACCCGGAAATTCTGGCCACCTCCGCCGCCAAGAAGCAGGGCCTGGAAGAGGTTCGCGCCGCCGTCGCCGCGCTGGCCGAAGAGGCTAGTGGTCCGTTCCTAACGGATGGTGCCCATCCGTCGGAATCGAAAGATCACTAGAGCAGTTTTCAATTAATCGGAGTCGCTATCGCGACCCAAGTGATTGGTTCAATTGCTCTTTTCTTAAGAGTCCGAGCATGTTTAAAAAGAACATGCTCTAGAATTTTAGGATTCGTTGTGCACAAGACACCAAACAGAAGGACTCTTCTGTTTGGTTCGCACCACTAGTTGGGTTATACGCTCCGCTATGACCGAGACACAGCAAGAACAACAGCTACTGACCGCCCGCACCCTGGCCGAGGCGCTGCCCTACATGCGCCGCTTTACCGGCCAGACGTTCGTCATCAAATATGGTGGCCATGCCATGGGCGATGCACAGTTGGCCGAAGATTTCGCCCGTGACGTGGTATTGATGAAGCAGGTCGGCATCAACCCGGTCGTGGTGCACGGCGGCGGGCCGCAAATCGGCGCCATGCTGGACCGCCTGAAGATCAAAAGCTCCTTCATCGACGGCCTGCGCGTGACCGACGGCGAGACCGTGGATATCGTTGAAATGGTCCTGTCGGGCTCCATCAACAAGGCCGTGGTGACCGCCATCAACGGGGCGGGGGGCGTCGCTATTGGCATTTCCGGCAAGGACGGCCGCCTGATCGAGGCCCGCAAATTACGGCGCACCACCCGCGACCCCGACAGCAACATCGAAAAAGTGCTGGATTTGGGTTTTGTCGGCGAACCGGAGCGGATCAATCCAAAACTGCTGCTGACCTTCGCCCAATCGGACTTGATCCCGGTGATCGCGCCCATTGGCGTCGGTCCGGACGGCGAGACCTACAACATCAACGCCGATACCGCCGCCGGCAAGATCGCATCGACCTTAAAGGCCGCCAAACTGGTCATGTTGACCGATATTGCCGGAGTACTGGATGGAAATGGCCAATTAATCTCGAAAATGACGCCCGAGAAGGCCGCGGAACTGCGCCGGGACGGTGTCATCAAGGGCGGCATGATCCCCAAGCTGGAAACCTGCCTGGACGCCGTGGCCAACGGTGTCGGCGCGGCCCATATCCTGGACGGCCGCCTGCCCCATGTATTGTTATTGGAAGCCTTCACCGCCGCCGGCGTCGGCACCATGATCGAGGCCAAGTGATAATTTACCGATCAGTTAAAACAACCATGTAAGGAGGCGTAGCCATGGCGACGTTAATAACGGGAGGCGCCGGGTTTGTCGGGCTGGAGGTTGCCCGCCGGTTACTGGATGCGGGCGAGGAAGATATCACCCTGTTCAGCCGCAACCCATCACCGGCGCGTCTGGGGGACCTGACCGGCCGGGTCAACGCCGCTGTGGGAGACGTAGGCAATTTCTCCCACGTGTTGGACGTGGTCAAGGACACCCGGCCGGAGGTGATCTATCATCTGGGCGCCATGCTGTCCGTGCCCTCGGATGCCGACCCGGCCCACGCCATCCAAACCAACGCCATGGGCACCTTTTATGTGCTGGAGGCGGCACGGCTGTTCGATGTCCGGCAGATGATATTCTCCTCGTCGATCGGCACCTATGGGGGCGATATCGCTGGCCAAACCCTCACCGACACGACCCTGCAGCGCCCCTTGGCCATCTACGGCGCGACCAAGGCCTTTGGCGAGCATTTGGGACTGGTCTTCAAGCGTAAATACGGCCTCGATTTCCGCGGCATCCGCTACCCTTCGGTGATCGGGCCGGGGGTCACGACGCCGGGCAACGTGCAATATACTTCCTGGATGATCGAGGAGTGCGCGAAGGGCAATCCTTTCACGGTCTGGACCACGCCCGATACAAAGGTCCCCGTGATGTACATCACCGAGGCCGCCACCGCCACCGTGCAACTGGCCCAGGCGCCCCTGGAAAACATCAAGACCATCAACTATCTGGTGGATGGTGCGAAACCCACGCCCACGGCCGGGGAACTGGCCGAGGCGGTGCGGGCCAAAATTCCCGGCGCGGCGATCGATTTCGTGCCCGATCCGGACAAGCCATTGCTGCACGGCCGCTCGCAAACCATCGACGATAGCCGCGCGCGGGAAGAATGGGGCTGGCAACCGACACATGATCTGTCCCGCATGATCGATGATTTCATAGCTAGCGCATGTCGCGTTTAATGGAACGCGAGGCCATGCGCTAAAACCTTTAAGATAGAGCAACTTATCCGTATTCAATTGAATCCAATTGAATGCGGGTTGCTCTAGTGGTCTGAATCATCTAAAGCACAGGGTATAGGTTTTTCAGCCTGATGCGGGCGTCTTCGGTTGTAAACCGCCAATCTGCCTTGACATGATGCTTGTTGCGGCGTTGTAGCCATGCCGCGACATGTTTCTCGAGGGTTTTGATGTCTGGGATGCGCCGGGCGAGACATTGCCGCGCCAGGACCGACAACTCCGCTTCCGCCATGTTGAGCCAACTGCCATGTTTCGGCGTGTAGTGCCACTCGAAGCGGTCGGCGATCCGCCGTGCCTCGTCGGGCGGAAAAGCCCGATATAGCGAGGCCGGGGTGTGGGTGTTCAAATTGTCCTGCACCAGTGTGATGGCCTTGGCCTTGGGGAAATGGACATCACTCAACGTCTTGAGCACATGCGCGTAATCGATGGCCCCGCGATGGGCGGTGGCCGAGACATGGCGCCAACCTTCCAGGGGCGCGAACAGCATGAACAGAGAGGCGGTGCCATTTCTCTTGTATTCATGGTCATGGCGCGCCGGGCGGCCCGGCGCCATTGCCATGGGCGCGCGGGTCTCCGAGGTGAGTTGCTTGGAGGTCTCGTCGAGACAGACCAGCGGCCGGTTGCTATCATGGGGCCGGGTATAGACGGCCAGGACATCCTCCATGGCGGCGACGAAGGCGGCGTTGGCTTTCGGCGGAATGACCCAGTATTTGTTCAGATGCGGTTTAAGGTGGTTTTTTTAAGCGCCCGGCCAACAGTGTTGAAGTGCACGCTCTCGACGATCTCCAGCTCCACCACTTTGTCGGCCAGCAGACGGATGCTCCAGCGCGCGTGCCCGGCGGGCGGCTCGGAACAAGCCAGCGCGATCAGCCGGGCCTGGGCCTCGCCGTCGAAGATCGGCATGATTGGCGGGTGGGCGCGCTTCTTGCGGGACAGTACCGCCGCCAACCCCTCTTCCACCAGCTGGCGGCGGACACCCGTGACCATGGAGGCATTGCTATCCAAGGCCTCGACAATACGTTCATCAGTCCAACTTGGGCCCAACGGACCTTGATCGGCCTTGAGAAGAATACGCGCCTTCAAAATCGCCTTGGCCGACGACTTACCCTTGGAAATCAGCGCCTCGAGGTGTTCGCGTTCATCGCTCGAAAGCTCGACCACATACTTCTTCCGTGACATCATGCACCACCGTGATAATTCGAATCGATGCCATCGAATCATCGAAAGCCAGTAACTTCAACCTTCGCAGGCCAAACTATTGGAATTAAATGGTGCGGAGCACTAGTGTGAGAAATACGGGCTAGAGCATGATCTTTTTAAACATGCTCGGACTCTTAAGAAAAGAGCAATTGAACCAATCACTCGGGTCGCGATAGCGACTCCGATTAATTGAAAATTGCTCTAGATATCCGGAACCGTTCTACCGAATTTTCTTCAATTCCCGCGCCAGTTCAGCTTCGTCCAAGGGATAGTCGATGCCGTCACGGGCATTCAGGACGCTTTGCGGGCGCACATGGGCGATACGCAGTTGTAGTTGCATGGCGGTACGCATGGAAAAATCGGCCTTCCAGGTCAGCGCGGTGATCCGCCGGGCATGGGCCGACTCCAATACTTTGTTCACCACCTCGATTGGGTAGCCACTTTTCAGGGATAGGGCATGGACGACAAATTCCCGGTCGCCGGCGCTGATGGCACCCTGCAATGCGTCATTGTCCAAACCGCCGCCCGCGAACAAGTCTGCCGCCCGATCCTTGCCCCCGTCTTCAACTTCCTTCACTTCTGGCGCCGCCACCGCGACCGCTTCCGGCGTGACGGTATCGATGGAATTCATGCCGTCCTCCACCGCCTTGGCCAGTTCAACGGCGGTAGAAGGGTCGATATCGTTGCGGCTGCACAAGGTATCCACCAAAGACGCGGTGACGAAACCGGCAATGCGGCGGATCGCTTTGTCGGAAAGACTAGGCCAATTCACCAAAGGCCTGTGCCACGGCTCCACCGTGGCCGCATTGTCGATGATCCAGTCCAGGGTATCCTCGCGCAACTGCGCGCTGTCATTGGCCAGCAATGCGCCCACGGCCTTGGGATCCAGGGTTTGCGCTATCGCATCCGCGACATTGCTGCCCAGGGCCCAGCGTTTGGCGATGGCGCTCAACGCGCCCGATTCCCGGCCGGCGGTAATAATGGCCAGCAAGTCCTCATCGCTCAACATTGGCGAAAATTGCAGCATCGGCGCGGCGACCATGCCTTCCAAATCCCAAGCCAACTGCAGGGCGATATCCCTGGGCACGCCGTCGGCCGATTTCAGATGTTCGGAAACGATGGCCCGGATCTTGGGCAACTGATCGGCGGCCAACTGACGCAGAACGGTAATGGTCAGATCTTCGGCTTTTTCCCGCTGCTCGGCGGACATTCCAGGCACCAAACGGGCGATCTTGTCGGCCAGCTGATAGCGGACGTGCTCATCACCATCCTGAACCAGTTTTGCGTCGGCCTGACGCGGGGTGGAGCGGTTCGAGGCGATGGCGCGGCGCACTTCCGGCACGTTGTCTTCAGCCAGATAGTACAGAATTTCAGGCCGTGTATCTTCCCGGCCGGCAAGGCGCAGCCGCTCCTTGGTACTATCCCCCTCCAACGAACCGCGCTGCTGCTCATAACTTTTCGGCTTCGACATACGGTTGAAAAGTGTCTTCAACATGTCTAGGCCTCCTTCGCGTGGGCCGGATTTACTCCGCCCGAATTTTCATCGCCGCCGCGTTCCGCCAGCTCCGCCCGGCCGCGGCCAGCCCGCTTTGCGCGATAAAGGGCCCGGTCCGCAAGAAGGATCAGACCATCAAGATCATCGTCGAATGCCGGATCAGCCACCGCGATGCCGATGGAAATACCCAATGGGTGATCCGCATCGCCAGAGTATTCTTGTAATGCGGCCGCGCTTTCGAGCAGTTTTTCGGCCTTTGCGCGGCCACCCTCCAAATCCGTTTCTTCCAGCCATATGGCAAATTCGTCACCGCCCAGGCGGCCTGCAATATCGCTTTGGCGGCCATCCTCGTTGTCACTCAGGATCTTGGCGACGGCAACCAGCGCGGCATCGCCAACCTGGTGTCCATGGGTATCGTTGACGGATTTGAAGTAATCCAAATCGATATACAGCAGAACACCGAGACGTTTTTGACGCCGATGCTGGGCAATGCGCTTGCCCACGCTGTCGTGAAAGCCGCGTCGGTTCAGCAATCCGGTCAACTCATCAACGCTGGATAACTCCTCCAACCGCTCCTGAATTTCCGACTGCGCCATGGCGATACCCAATTGCGCGGCGATATCCAACAGGGTTGTAACCGCTTCTTCCAAGGCATCCGTGACATCGGCCGGGTCGGGAATATTCAGGGCAACGGCCAGAACGCCCTTGGGCTGGTGGCGAAAATGGCAGGGCACCAACAGTAATTGATGGCCATCCATGACCGTGTGATGCACCCGTTCGGGCGCCAGGGAAAGAGTTGCCTGGGCTTCCGTCGATATGTCCAGTTCCGGCGCGTTCTCCACGATACGATCGGCCGCCAGGTTCAGGCTGCCAACCTTGTCTTTTCGCAGGATCCAGATATGGCTGGCCGCCATGGCCGTGGCGGTGGCCGTGGCGGCCGCCGTGAACATCTCTTCAGGCGTCAGGGCGTCGCGAATGGTATCGATGATGGAACGGCTTAACCGTTCACGCTCCCGCGCGCGGTCCAAGGCGGCGAGCCGTTGCTTGTCGGCCGTGATGTCGCGGCAAATACCCCGCACACCCTGCAAGGCGCCTTCCTCGTCGAACACCGGCACGCAGGACGCGCGTACACAGGTGCGGTCATTGTCACGATCCAACAACCAACATTCGACCTCATCCAAATGCGCCAGGCTTTCAAATGGATTTAGGACCGGTTCGCCGCCGGGGGCCCCGTCCCCGTCGGCCAGCAATTCCCGGGCCGGACGCCCGTCCAGTTCGTCCGGTGTATAGCCCAGCAATCCACGGCCGGAGACAAAATTGAAACAGCCCTCGGCATCGGTTTCCCAAACGAAATCCGCCGAACAGGAGACCAGGTCCTTGAACAACTGCCGGGAGGCGACCAGGGCTTGACTGAAATTAACATCAAAAGTGCTGTCCCGCGCCAGCAGAAGCACTCTTGGCGGCACCAGATCGTCAATGCTCTCCTCGGGCATCAAGATGACGTCAAAAACGCCCTCACCTGTTAGAATGGGCAGTTGCAGGCGGCCGGAAGCCACGCCGGAGCCACTCAGGACATCTTCAAGCAGATTGCGCAAGTCCCCGGCGCGGGGGCCGTCCAGGGCCGCGAGAATGGGTTTGGCAAAACTGTTCGCCGTCTGCACACGACCGGCGCGATCAAACAAAATCGCCGGTCCGTTATAGTCAGCCAGCAACTCAGCTGTTGCCAGAGCCAATGGCTCCGCACTACCAAGTTCGCCCGAAGTCGCCGGTCCCAAGCCAAAGGCCGTGCGTAAAAGAGGAAAATGTGTCACCGTCTCCGCTTCATTTTATTTAGCTCATATCCCTCTAAATCTACCAGACAGCCCCTTAACGACGCCTTAATCGCCAAATCGAAACATCGGGGCGTCAAATTCAGAATAATTTTGCCAGTTGCTTTTCCATTTCCGCTTCCGACATGGGGTAATCGGTGCCATGCCGCGCATTCAGTAGTTTTTTCGGCGGAATATGGGCGGTGCGGCTTTGTACTTGGATCGCCGTGCGCATGGATAAGTTGGCCTTCCAGGCCAGGGCGGTGATGGACTTGGCCGAGGCGGAGGCGATGATTTTGCGAACAAGTTCAGAATCCATTTTGGCCCGCAAGGCCAACGCTTCGATGACGAAATCATGGCGCCCGGACAACAGCGCCTGCTCCAACGCCTCCTCGTCCAGCAGCGTGCGTTGGTCCAGAACCTGAGCCTGATCCCGCTCCGCCTCCTGTACCTCGCCCTCGCTTTCGGTGATACGGTCTTTCAGGCGTTTGGTCAAAAACCGGGTGGTCTCTCGGTCCAGATCGTTTCGTTCCGCCAGTTTCTCCAGCAGGGACGAGGCGACAAAGCCCGCCACCCGGCGCACGGCACGGATCGATAGTTCGGGCCGCATGACCATGGGCTCATGCCACGATTGCACGTCCGCCGCATTTTTAGCGACCTTGTCCAGTGTGGCTTCCCGCACCGAAGCTTTCTTGTTGGCCAGCAAAGTCGCCACGGCGGGCACATCAAATGTCGCGACCACGGCATCGGAAACATCTTCGGAAACCCGCGTCCGGTTGGCGATGGCGCACAATGCCTGCCCGGCACAGCCTGCGGCGATCACCTCCATCAGGTCCGCATCGCTAAGCAAGGGCGAATATTCGAGCACCGGCGCCGAGACGATGACCGCCACATCCAAAGCCAGTTGCCGCACAATGGCATGGGGTACATGGCGGCTGCTTTTCAGTTCTTCCGAGAGCATGGCACGCACACGGGGCAATTGGTCAGAGGCCAGGCGCCGCAGCATTTCGAAGGTCAGCTCGCGGACTTTGTCCTGTTCGTCATCGGGCATATCGGGCAACAGACGGGCAATTTTCAAAGCCAGGTCGCCGCGCACCTCTGCATCCGCATCGTCGGCCAGCACCTCGTCCGCCTGTACCGGCGTGGCCGGATTGGCGGCGACGGCCTGACGGACCTCGGACGATTCGTCCCCCGACAGAAAATACAATATCTCGGGCCGCGTATCCGCAGCCTGGGCCAGTTGCAGCCGCGCAGCCAGATCGGCGCCCGCAAGAAGGTTTTTTTGCGAGCCGTAATCCAGCCCCTGGACCGGAGCTGGCAGTTTTCTTGACGGCGCGGGTATCAGCGACGTCGACTTCGATTTGCGCTTCAGTAATTTCATAAGCATGGCGGAGTAGAGACTAGCGGCAGGCCGTTAAAGCCTTGTTAATGGCCGCCGGGCGCCTGGAGCATTTCCGATTGGGAAATGCTCCGAACCCTAAGATCAGAGAAATGTTTCCAATCACTTAGGATAGCTTCGCGATTCACATTGGATCGGAATTGCTCTAGGGTAAAGAAATGGGGGCAACACCAAATTTCAATCTCGCGGATGCCGCTGTTTGGATCTTTGATCTGGACAATACGCTTTATCCCGCCGGCTGCGACCTGGGCGCCCAATTGGGCCGGCGCATGGGCGAGTTCGTGGCGCGATATCTGGATCTGCCCTTGGATCAGGCCAAAGTCGTGCAGAAAAAGTACTTTCATGCCCATGGCACGACGCTGCGGGGCATGATGGTGGAGCATAACCTGGCGCCGGGGGAATACCTGGACTATGTCCATGATCTGGATCTGTCCGGCATCCCCATCGATAACCGCCTGGACCCAGCCTTGGCGGCCCTGCCCGGACGCAAGGTGATCTATACGAATGCCACCAATGAACATGCCCACCGGGTCTTGAACCGGCTGGGCATCAAACATCATTTCGAGGCGTCTTTCGACATCGTGGACGCGGATTTTCTGCCCAAACCCCACCAACAACCCTATGAGGATCTGCTGGAACGCCATGGTATCGACCCCGCCGGGGCGGTCATGGTCGAGGACATCGCCCAAAATCTGGTCCCCGCCTCCAGCCTCGGCATGGCGACGGTCTGGGTCCGGGGCGGGCGGGATATAAAGCTAACGAACGAGCAGGCCGGGCATGTGGATCACATCACCGACGACCTGGCGGATTGGATATCGGATTTGCGCGGTTGACAGACGCCTGAACCGGGGTAGTTTGCCGCCACTTTTGTAGCTGGAGAGACAGCATGAATACTTCGGGCCTTGAGACCATCATCAATGACGCCTGGGAACAGCGCGACAGCATTAACCTCAACACCACCGGCGAGATGCGCGACGCCGTCGATGCCGCCCTTGATGCCATGGATAAGGGCGAACAACGGGTCGCCGAGAGGGGCGCCGACGGCTGGGTTGTCAATCAATGGCTGAAACGGGCCGTTTTGTTGTCGTTCCGCCTGAACGATATGACCGCGATCGATGGCGGACCGGGTCAAGATACCCGTTGGTATGACAAGGTTCCGTCCAAATTCGAGGGCTGGGGCGATAATCAATTCCGCGCCGCCGGATTCCGTGCCGTACCCAACTGCATCGTCCGCCGTTCCGCCTATATCGCGCCCAACGTGGTGCTGATGCCCTCTTTCGTCAATCTGGGCGCCTATGTGGACAGCGGCACCATGATCGATACCTGGGCAACGGTGGGCAGTTGTGCGCAAATCGGCAAGAACTGCCACATCTCGGGCGGCGCCGGCATCGCCGGTGTTTTGGAGCCCTTGCAGGCCGAACCGGTGATTATCGAAGACAATTGCTTCATCGGCGCCCGCTCGGAAGTCGCGGAAGGGGTCATCGTCGAGGAAGGTTCGGTCCTTTCCATGGGCGTCTTCATTGGCGCTTCCACGAAAATCGTCAACCGCGCCACGGGCGAGGTGTCTTATGGCCGCGTGCCCGCCTATTCCGTGGTGGTGCCCGGTTCCATGCCGACGACGGGCGGGGTTAGCCTTTATTGCGCCGTGATCGTCAAACAGGTCGATGCGGGCACCCGCGCCAAAACCTCGATCAACGAACTGCTGCGCGACTAGATGTCACCAGATGTCCGATAACAAGCCCACGGATGCGGTGGAACTGACCCAGGCCCTGATCCGCTGCGCCTCGGTCACGCCGGTGGACGGCGGCGCCCTTGGCGTCACCGGCGCGGCGTTGGAACGCCTAGGCTTTACCACCCATCACATGACGTTTTCCGACCCCGGCACGCCGGACGTGGATAATCTTTACGCCCGGCTGGGAGAGGGTGGCCCGAATTTCTGCTTCGCCGGGCACACGGATGTGGTCCCCGTGGGCGATGCCGATGCCTGGAGCCTGGAGCCGTTCGCGGCCGACATCAGGGATGGCATTCTGTATGGCCGCGGCGCGACGGATATGAAGGGCGCCGTGGCCGCCTTCATCGCCGCCGTGGATGTCTTCCTGGCCAAGCGGAGGGGTGAATTTGATGGCTCGATCTCCTTGCTGATCACCGGTGACGAGGAAGGTCCCTCCATCAACGGCACCGTCAAGGTGCTGGACTGGCTAGCCGAACGGGGCGAGAAACTGGACCATTGCCTGGTGGGCGAACCGACCAATCCGGAAGCCTTGGGCGACATGGTCAAAATCGGCCGCCGCGGCAGCATGACCGGCACTTTAGTGGTCAAAGGCGTTCAGGGCCACGTGGCCTATCCCCACCTGGCGGATAATCCCCTGCCCCGACTGATCAAGATGCTGGATCGCCTTTGCCAGCATACTTTTGACACCGGCAACGATCATTTCACCCCGACCAACCTGGAACTGGCCAGCATTGATGTGGGCAACACCGCCGCCAATGTAATCCCCGCCCGGGCCACGGCCATGTTCAATATCCGCTTCAACACGGAACAGACCTCCGCCGGCCTGGAAGCCTGGTTGCGCGCGCAATGCGAAACCGTTGGCGGTGAGCATGACCTGGATATCCGTATTGGCGCCCAGCCATTCCTGACGGCGCCGGGTCTATTTACCGATTTGATTTCCAGGGCGGTGGAAGATGTGACCGGCAGCCGGCCCGCCTTGACCACAACGGGCGGTACCTCGGATGCCCGCTTCATTCATCACCATTGTCCGGTGGCGGAATTCGGCCTGATATCGGAGAGCATGCACAAGGTGGACGAGCAGGCATCGGTCAGCGATATCGAACGCTTGAGCGGCATCTACGCCCGTATTTTGGAATATTATTTCGACCAGACCGACGCTGGCGGTGGTCTGCATGCTGTCTGAGATCACCCGTTCGCTCCATGGCGCCTGGCGCATTGCCCGCATGGACCCGGATGCGCTGAAACATTTTGATCTGACCATCGACGGGTTTTGGCGGTCTTTTGCGGCCGTGTTGGTCGTCGCGCCCTTCTACGTGGTGTTCCTGATATTCAATCACGGCAACCAGCCCGGTCTGGAACTACCCACGGGCCCAGCTGTTTCAATAGAATTTTTCGTCGCCGTGAAATTGGTCGCCTACATCGCCAGCTGGCTGGCCTTCCCCCTGGTCATGGTGCCTATTTCCCGTATGCTGGACCTTAGCCAGACCTATGTCCCTTACATCATTGTTTGGAACTGGTCCAATGTGCTGGTCATGGCGGTCATCTTGCCCACGGTATTGATGTTTCCGCCCGCCGACGAGGCTGGTCCGTCGGCCAAGATGGTGCTGATGGCGGCCCAGGTCACCATGCTGTTCTATGGCTACCTGGTGGCGCGGGCGGGCCTGCAGTGCAAGACACTCACGGCCATCGGCGTTGTTGTATTGGATTTGTTATTGAGCCTGTTGTTGAGCCTTCTGGCTGGCCGTCTGCTTTAGACTTTTTTCGTTCACGCCGGTGCGCCGAGGCGCACGGCTCCACGGGGGCGGCGCATTGGCGCCGGGCTGCCGCCGCAGCCCTGATTGCTCAATCCAATGCTGAAATTGGTCTAATCGGCATTGTCGGGATAATCCACGGCCGTTAGATAAAGGCCTTCCGCCGGCGCCACCTGGCCGCAACGGGTACGGTCCCGGGCGGCCAATGCATCGGTCAGATCCCTGGCCGTCCATTTGCCCACGCCAACCATATGCAAACTGCCGACGATGGAGCGGACCTGATGATGCAAAAAAGACCGCGCCGTCGCCCGGATATGAATTTCAGTCCCCTGGCGCGAAATATCCAGCACTTCCAAAGTACGGACCGGCGAATTTGCCTGGCATTGAACAGCCCGAAAAGTCGTAAAATCATGCTTGCCCACGAGGCCCCGCGCCGCGTCATGCATGGCGCCCGCATCCAGCGGTCCCCGCGCATGCCAGACCCGGCCCCGGCGCAGCGCCAGGGGCGGCCTTTGATCAGCGATACGATAGAGATAATGCCGGGCGATCGCCGACACCCGGGCATTGAAATCTTCGCCCACCACCGCCGCCGCCAAGACGACGATGGCGTTCGGCCGCAACCAGGCATTCACCGCATCCCGGACTTTGTCGGCCGAAAAGTCACGGCGCAAATCAAAGTGAGCAACTTGGCCCAGGGCATGCACGCCCGCGTCCGTACGCCCGGCCCCGAACAATGTTACCGTCTCGCCGGAAAAGGCATGGATGGCCTCTTCCACGGCCTGTTGCACGGCCAGGCCGTTGGCCTGACGCTGCCAGCCGACGAAACCCTTGCCGTCGTATTCCAGAATTATCTTGTAACGCGGCATGGCGGTTTCACGAACGCGGAATGCGCCCCTCGATGGGATAGGCCGGGTCGTTGTAGCCGGGTGTCGAGGGATGCCCCCGCGGCACCAGGCGATCCACCAACGCCTCATCCTCGGCGGTGAGCCGATAGTCAAGGGCGCCCAGGTTTTCGTTCCACTGCTCAAACGTGCGCGGGCCGGCGATGGCGCCGTGGATTAGCTGGTTATGCAGTACCCAGGCCAGGGCGAACTGACCAGCTGTAATGCCCCGCGCTTCGGCATGCTGGCGCAGGGTTTGGGCGATGATCAGGGATTCTTCCCGCCATTCCGACTGCATCATGCGGCGATCGTTGTGGCCGGCGCGGCTGTCCTCGGGCGGGGCCGCACCGGGGGGATACTTGCCGGTCAACACACCGCGGGCCAGGGGGCTGTAGGGCACGACGCCCAAGCCAAAAAAATCGCATGCCGGTAAATGCTCCACTTCCGGCATGCGGTTCATGGCGTTGTAATAGGGTTGGCTGACAATGGGACGGTCGATGCCCAGCCGATCGCAAATATGGCAAATTTCCGCCACCCGCCAGGAGCGGTAATTGGACAGCCCGAAATAGCGGATCTTGCCCTGGCGGACCAAATCGGCCAAGGCGCGCACGGTTTCGGACAACGGCGTATCAGGGTCTTCCTTATGCAGATAATAAATATCGATATAGTCGGTGCCCAGCCGGGCCAAACTATCCTCGCATGCCCGCATCAGCCATTTCCGCGATAACCCCCGCCGGTTCGGCCCCTCACCCTTTGCGCCGGCAACTTTCGTCGCCAAAACCCAATGATCGCGGTCCCTGGCAATCGCCGCACCCGTCACTTCCTCCGCCCGCCCGCCCGTATAGACATCGGCGGTATCAATAAAATTGACGCCGGCATCCCGGCCATGATGAATAATCCGCTCCGCTTCGCCCGGTTCCGTCCTGCCGCCAAACATCATGGTGCCAAGACAAATGGGGGATATGCGCAGGCCAGAGGCACCGAGTGTGCGGTAGTTCATGAATTGATCCCCGTGAAACAAAGACCTGGGCGGTCAGTCATCCTTGTCCGCAACGTCAGGGTGCTTCATTGCCAACAAGCCCGTTGTCTTCTCGTCATCGCGGAGAATATCATTCTTGATACTCCAGAATATCACAATGAACATTCCAATCATTGTGCTGAGAAAAAGAAAATCAGCTATCCGCTCTCCCAAAGTCACGCTCCCAGCTTGTGTGGCGAAAATTCAGCCAACTTTGAAACGATTGGCAGAATATATCAAATTGGCGCCATGGTTAAAATTATCATATTATACTGACGAACCAGCGGGCCATTCAACTTCGGGACCGACAGAGTAGGTCGGATCATAACATGCGTGATCTACTTATCATGATGGTTTTTCTGGCGTTGTTGTTTCCCACATTCATGATGCCTCACGCAGGAGTGTTGTTGTGGAGTTGGTTCGCCTTTATGAACCCGCATCGGGAAGTGTATGGTTTCGCTCAGGATTTTCAATTCAACCTTATCATCGCCGCTTGTACGTTCTTATCGTGGATGTTTTCTCGTGAAGCAAAAAAAATTCCCGCAAGCCCGGTAACCGTATTAACTATCATCTTTATTTTGTTGATGGTGGCGTCAACATATACTGGCGAAGCACCTGATTATTCCTCAAGATTCTTGTCAAGAAATCTAAAAACACTTGTCTTATCACTGGCCATCTTGGCACTTATTAACAGTCGCACCCGTTTGCATTCTCTTATCTGGGTAATAACAATTTCTCTTGGTTATTACGGCGTAAAAGGTGGTGCATTCATGGTGGCGACGGGTGGCCAATACAATATATACGGCCCCGCAAACACTATGATCGGCGACAATAATCTACTTGCGACCGCCTTGGTCTTGACATTGCCGCTTGTCAACTATCTGCGGATTGAGACAGAAAATAAGTGGATCCGGCGGATCCTGCTAGGCGTCATGATATTTACTGCCTTTGCCGTCCTGGGTAGCTATTCCAGGGGTGGGTTTCTCGCAATCGCCGGCCTGTCTTTTCTCTTTTGGTGGCGATCGAAAAGTAAGGTGCTCAGTCTCGTATTCATTCTTGCACTTGGATCCATGGCTGCCGCATTTATGCCGGATAAGTATTTTGACCGTCTCAACACGATCGAGACGGCGGTGGATGAGGACGGCTCTTTTATCGGACGTTTGGAAGCTTGGCAAACCGCCATCGCAATAGCCGGAAGCAGACCATTGGGAGTAGGCTTTCGAGCCTATCAGAAGCCCCATGTATTCGGAAAGTATGCCCCCCCCGGAATAGCGACGAAGGCGCTCGCCATGCACAGTATTTATTTTGAAGTGTTGGGGGATCATGGTTATGGTGGATTGATTTTGTATTTGTTAATTGGGTTTCTAACGTGGCGCAATACGCGATGGGTATATAATGCCACTCGAGGACAGCCAGAACTTGAATGGGCGCGTAATCTGGCGCTTATGATGGAGCTGTCAATTGCCGGATTTGCGATTGGCGGCGCGGCCCTGTCTCTTGCCTATTACGATGTGTATTGGGCTGTTGTGGCCATGGCGGCATCGTTGCGTTTGCTTGTAAAAAGGAAGCTCACAACGATGGATGCGCATCCCGAGAGTAGTTTTGTTCCCGCGCATGGGCACGCGTCCGAGACGGCGCCTGACGGAACCACGGCACAACGTTACAGATGAAAATCTTCCCACGCCATCCCAAGCAGGGTCAAATTGGCAAGCGAAACAGGCGCCCGATGCACCAAATTCAACCTTGATAGTCGAAGGCAACCCGCGCCCATGCATGACCCCATCCACCTCACCGAAGATCTACGCCTGATCCGTGACCAAATCCGCCGGTTCGTGGCGGAAGAAGTCGTGCCCAAAGGTGAGGCTTGGGAGGCGGATGGCATGGTGCCGCGGGATGTACTGCGCCAAATGGGAGAGTTAGGCTTCCTTGGCATGCGGCATCCCGAGACCCATGGCGGCTCCGGCCTGAACGCCCTGGCGTCACTGATCTTGTCGGAGGAACTCGGCCGTTCCACCTTTGGCGGCGTCTCGGCCACGGTGCTGGTGCACACCGACATGGCCTCGCCTCATCTTGCCCGCTATGGCAACGAGGCCCAAAAAGCCAAGTATCTGCCCCCGATCTGCCGCGGCGAAATCATCACCGCCGTTGCCGTGACGGAGCCCGGCGCGGGCTCGGATGTCGCCGGGCTATCGACCCGCGCGGTCAGGGATGGCGACGATTATATCCTGAACGGGGCCAAAATGTTCATCACCAACGGCATCCACGGGGATCTGTTCTTCGTCGCCGCCCGCACCGATCCAAACGTCAAGGGCAGCCGGGGCATATCGATCTTCTTGGTGGAAAAAGGCACGGATGGGTTTTCCGTCAGCCGCCGTTTGGACAAGCACGGCTGGCGCAGCTCCGATACGGCGGAGTTGGTGTTCGAGGATTGCCGCGTACCCGCCGCCAATTTGCTGGGCGAGGAAAACCGGGGCTTTTACGCCATCATGGACAATTTCCAGAATGAACGGCTGGTCCTCTCCGGCATGGCCATTGGCGAGGCCGGCAAGGCGCTGGAGATCACCCTCGCCTATCTGAAGGAACGGAAAGCCTTTGGCGCCACGCTTTGGGATAAACAAGCCATCCGGCAGCGCCTGGCCATGCTGGCGGCGGAGGTCGAGGCGGCCCGGCAATTGGCCTATCACGTGGCCTGGCTGGACAGCGAGGGACAGGACTGCGTCGCCGAGGTCTCCATGCTGAAGGCCATGTCGGCGGAGGTGGCCAACCGGGTGCTCTATGATTGCGTCCAATTCCATGGCGGCATGGGTTATATGCGTGAAAGCACCATCGAGCGTATGTCCCGGGATGCCCGCCTGCTGCCCATCGGCGGCGGCGCCACGGAAGTGATGTTGGAAGAGGTCGCGAAACGCCTATGAGCAGAGCCATACAGGATATCATCACCGCCCAACACGCCACGGAGGGCGCGGGCTTTCCCATCCGCCGCCCCTTCCCCACGCCGCAACTGGACAACCTCGATCCATTCCTCATGCTGGACGAGGTCGGCCCCGTGGATTGGCCGCCCGGCGAGGCCGTGGGCGCGCCCGACCATCCTCACCGTGGCTTCGAAACCATCAGCTACATCCTCTCGGGCGAAAAATTGCACGAGGATTCGACCGGCGACCGGCAGATCCTCGGCCCCGGCGATGTACAATGGATGACGGCCGGGTCGGGCATCGTGCATTCGGAAATGCCCAGCCCCGCCATGCGGGCCAAGGGGGGCAGGGCGCACTCCTTTCAGATATGGGTCAATCTGCCCAGCCAGCACAAAATGGCCGCGCAACGCTATCAATTCGTCGCCGGCGATCAAATCCCCCTGGGTCAGAGCGACGATGGCCTTGTCAGCGTCCGCGTCATCGCGGGCGAGGCTTTTGGCGTCCAGGCGACGATCGATACATACACCCCGGTCACCTTGCAGGATTGGACCATGCGGCCCGGCGGCCGGGCTCAACCGGCGCCGCCACGGGAACAGCAAATGGCCTTGTATCTGTTTCAGGGCAACCTTGCCGTAGGCCCCAACGAAGAGCAAATCGAAGAGGGACAATTGGTTATCTTTGCAGAGGGCGACAGCATCGATCTGGCGCTTGACGGTCAAGCGGAGAGCCCGGCGCGGTTCCTGCTGTTCGGCGGCGTGCCGATCCGCGAGCCGATCGCCCGTTACGGCCCCTTTGTCATGAATACCCGTGAAGAGTTGCAGCAGGCCTTTGACGATTACCAAGCCGGCCGCATGGGTGTGATAACGCGATAAATCAGCATTACGATGAGGACATGGTCGTTCGACGGACGCAATAGCGAGATAATCGATATGGTGACTGTTATGCTGACGGTGATTTTTTCGGGGTGGGAGAGGTGAGATGGGACGTCTGGAACATATCACCGCATTGGCTGAAAAGGGCGACGCCAATGCTCAGTACAACCTGGGAATCATGTACGCCAAGGGCCAAGAGGTCGCGCAGGATTTTTCCGAAACGGTAAAATGGTCTCGAATGGCCGCCGATCAAGGCTATGCCAAGGCGCAATATACTCTGGGTATCATGTATTACGACGGCGAAGGCCTGCCCAAGGACAATGGCGAAGCCGCAACGTGGTTTCGCAAGGCGGCGGATCAAGGCAATGCCAAGGCGCAATACACCCTGGCCATCATGCATGCCAACGGCCAGGAAGTGTCTCAGGATTATGGCGAAGCGATCAATTTGTTACGCCTGGCCGCCGCCCAGGGCAATGCCAAGGCACAATACACCTTGGGCGTCATGCACCTGCAGGGCCATGGCGTCGATCCTGACGACAGGAAGGCTACGGAATGGTTTCTCAAGGCCGCCGCTCAAAACAACGCCAAGGCTCAATTTGAACTCGCCATCATGTACCTGAATGGGACCGGCGTACCGCAGGATTTTGTGCAGGCACATAAATGGTTCAATATTTCAGGTTCGAACGGCCTTGAAATGGGGCGGAAAAACCGGGAACTCGTGGCTGAAAAAATGACCATGGATCATATCGCCCAAGCCCAGGAAGAGGCCCGTGACTGGGCCAAAAAACACCGCACGGTTTAGCTCTTTTCGAACAATACGATGGCCCCGTTCGCCGCAAGGCCATCAATCTGCCGGTCGGAATGCCCGAGTTCCAGGAGAATTTCCCGGCTGTGTTCACCGAGATGGGGGGCATGGACCATGGCATCACCTTCGCGCGGCGGCCTGATGCCGGGGATCAGTGGCATCGGGATACAGCCGACGCCGGATTGCTCAATCCAGCGCACGGCCTCCACCGCCCGAACATGCTCGGATTGAAAATAATCGCCAAAGTCCTGGACCAGGGCATGCAGGACATCCGCCGCCGTCAAGGCCTTCGACAGCTCCGCAAGTGTCATCCTACTCACCGCCGGGCGGAGCAACAGCATCAGTTCATCCCCATTCCCGATACGCGCCACGGCGGTGAAATATTTTGGATCATCGGCCAGGTCGGGTAGACCGACAATCTCGCACAGCGAGACGAAATGGCCATCCCGGCGGGCGTTGATGTTGATATAGCCGTCCTTCGCCGCGAACATGGCGACGGGCACCCCAAGGGGTGCGGCTTCACCTTTTTCGAGCTCGAATTCGATCATCTTGGCTGACTGGAAAGCGCCGATGGCCTCCATCAGGCTGGTTTTGATATGCCTGCCGCCGCCCTTCATGGCACGCCGGTACAGCGCCGGCGCCACGGCCTGAAATCCGTATAAACCGGTGACCACGTCGATGGCGAGAAGATTGATGCGCTGCGGCAGACCGGCCGCATCCGGGTTGATGGACATCAGGCCGGAAAAGGCCTGCATCACCGAATCCGTCGCCGGCAGGTTGGCGTTCGGACCATTTTGACCAAAGCCGGTGATCGAAAGATAGATGACGCCGGGGTTCTGCTTGCGCACCGTGTCATAATCAAGCCCGAGGCGCGCCGTCACGCCGGGGCGGTTGTTTTCAATGACCACATCGGCGGCGTTCGCCAGAGCAAGGGCAATTTTCTTTCCGGCGGGGTTCTTAAGATCCAGCGCCAGGCTACGCTTGCCCCGGTTGAACGCCAGGCCATAGGCGCAATTATCGCCATGGGTCGTACCGATCCGCCGGCCCCAATCGCCCGCCGGCGGTTCAAGCTTCACGACGCTGGCCCCATGGCGGGCCAGAAGCATGCCGCAATGGGGTCCGGCGACACCTTGCGAGATATCCAGGACTTTCAGACCTTCGTACGGCAGGCCGTCGATTTCACTCATGTCGTCTCCCCACCCCCGGCCTTGCCGACCGGGGTTTCTTGGATGTTTATGATTACAAGCGCCAAGGTAGCCATTCAAGCCCACCATTCAAGTCGCCTATGGCAATTCGCAACGCCGCTATCCACGGCTTGCCCCGCGTCAGGACATTCGCCACCTCGGTCCGCGGCCGATCATCCATGCCGGGCCGACCGCCAGCAAGGCCATCACGGCGATGGCCAGGAAGGTATCCTTGAAGCCGATGGTGGCGGCCTGGGCCTGAACCACATGGGAGAGATAGTTGATGGCGCCGGCCATTTGGTTAGTGTCGGACAAACCGGTGCCGGCCAGCAGATGTTGTATGCCGCCGAGCAGCTCCCGCGTTGTCTGGTTGGACCAGGTCTGGGTTTCGGTCAGCGCCTCGGCATGAAACTGTGTGCGGTGCTGAAAGAAGGCGGTCAGCATGGTGATCCCGATACCGCCGCCAAGATTGCGGAAAAAAGTCGAGGCGGACGCGGCCCGAGCCAACTTTTCAGGGGGGACCGCCCGCAGGGCGGCGACGCTTAGGGAGGGAATAGCCAGGCTCAGGCCGACTTTGTTAATGGCGGTGTAAATGACCAAGGCAAAAAACGTGGTGTTAACATCAACCGCCTGGATCAGGAAAAAGCCGATCGAGAAAATCAATAAACCGGCCGCGATGGGAATATGGGCCGGCATGGCATCGGTAATCCGCCCGGCCAACGGGAAGAACAACATCATCACCATGCCCCCTGGGAATAGCAGCAGGCCGGCACGGGTGGCGTTGTAGTTCTGAATGGTCTGCACGAAAATTGGCACAAAGTAGCCGGAGGCAAACAGGCCGGTGCCGAAAACGAACCCCGCCACCATGGTCAGGGCGAACTGCCGGTTTCTGAACAGACTTAGATCCAGCAGCGGATAGGGTGCCCGCAGCTCCCAAAAAATGAAGGCAACCAGCGCCCCGGCGGCGGCCATGAGCCGGTACACGACAAAATCGGAATCCCACCCCATGCGCGGTCCGTTGGCGAGGCCGCTCAGGAGACTGAATAAAATCGTCAGGACCAGTCCCAAACCAAGCCAATCGAATGGCGGCAGCCGTGGCGCCAATTTTTTGCCCGGCATGAAGACCAGCCCCATCATCAACGCCGGCACGCAGAACGGCAGGGGCAGAAAGAACAAATAGCGCCAACTGATGCCATCAATGGCAATGCCGCCCACGATAGGCCCGAAGGTCGGTGCGAGGACGCTGAACAATCCGTAAATTCCAATCGCCGTACCGCGGCGCTCGGGCGGAAAGACATTGAACATGGTGTACATGGCAAGCGGCTGGCCAACGCCGTTCGCGGCCCCCTGCAACACGCGGCCGACAATCAGAATGTCGATATTCGGCGCCGTCGCGCTTAGGAATGAGCCGAGCCCAAACACCGTCAGGATGAGCGTATAGGTAATCCGCTGGCCCAGCACTTCGATCAACCAGGAGCTGACCAGCATGGTCGCCGACATGGTGGCCAGGAAACCCGTCGCCATCCATTGCGCCTGATCCAGCCCAACCCCAAAGGCGCCGATCACGGATGGCACGGCCACATTCACCATGGAGGACGCCAGCCCCATGGCAATGGCGCCGGTCATCACGGTCAGAGTGACCAGCCAACGATAGCTCGAGCCATACCTGTGGAAAAGTTCATCTACACCCGAACCGGACGACAGCGTCATTTTGCCCCCGGTGCGGCGGCTGCCAATGATTTTCTAAAAGACCTCGGCGTAGTCTTCGATTGGCCGCGGTTTTGGCTAATTCCCGTCACTGGGCCGCATGGAACGCCAGTCTACCGACGCGCTTTTCAATGTCGGCCATGATGGCCCTGTAGGCATCGCTATCCACGGCGCCAAAGCGGCTCTTGAACTGGGCCTCCGTCAGGCCCGAAGGCAAGCCGCCGATTTCGGGGAATAGCTGGTCTTCCCGTTTCATTTTATCGAGCAGTCTGGCCGGCACGCCGTCCTTCATATCGTCCGTGGACAATGTCTCCGCAAACCGTATGCCCGCGAGGTCGGCGGCGATATCGTCGAAGCTGAAGCCACTGCCCCCCTTGTTGGAATCGAGCAGTTCCTTGAATTCGCCGACCGTGAAAGCCATGCCGAAGTCAGATGCGACTTTCAGCACGGCGGAAACAACGAAATGCTGACGCAGATCGCCCCGGCCGCCCAAGGTCGTCCCCCCGCATCGGCTTTTTTCCCGCCGCAGATTGTCCGGCACCACCTTGCCGGCCAGAATTTCCAACGGGCTGACGCCACAATAAATCCCCAATGCCAGGAAGGCGGAGCGAATCTCCTTTGATCCGTCGACCGCACCATCGCCGGACGCTGATTGTCGCCGCGCCCGGTCAAAGGCGAAATGCAGATAGGGCATGAAAGAGCCACTACTGGGCAGTTGACCGGCAACCGCCGCTTCATGGATGGCGACATAGTAGGCGCGGACATCAGCGGCATTGCCAAAGGACAGTGCCTGGCGCAAGCGCGCCTTCGAGCGGGCAAACAAGGCCTCGCGCGTTTCCCGCGAGATATTCAGGCCAATGGAAATATTCTCACCGTCCACGGAGACACGCTCTATACCGTTGAAGGCCAGGGAGCCGAGATGATCGCCTAATGTTGTGTTCATGGTAAAGGTGGCCAACCAAACCACAAGGCGCGGGGGCAAATCGAAATCACCAACCCGAATAGAAGCGATATCCAAGCCGGCGTCCGAGGGCGCGATCGTTAACTCGAGGTTCAGCCACTTATCACCTGGCACCATGGGCGGCTGCGCCGATGCCGCCATCTTGATCGCCCCTGGGGCGACCTTCACCTGGGCCCGAAAAACCGGCAAGGCCCGGGCCGCGAACAGGATGACGCTATCGATCTCGGATTCGGAGACCGAAATATCGGGTTGCCCGGCGGTGGTTGAAAAGGCCTTGCTGAACCGGCTCAGAACCCGCTGGGCAAGCTCGGCATCCAAACCCTCCACCGTCGCGCCTTTTTCAAGGGCCGGGCGCGGTTCCAGGGCGGCGAAAACAAAGGCCACGGGCGCCCCGATAAGGGCGAGCAGGAACAAAACTATCAGGAAAAATCGCATATCAATCCCAATTCATCGTCAACGGGGCATCGTCATGAATGCGCCGCCGTCTAGGCGGGGCGCCCATGCCTTGGTATTTCACGTTGAAGGGGCCAACGTAACTATTGGGGTCCATCCGCCGTCACTCCAGTTTCCTTCTCGGCCGTATAGGGTCTGTCTGGTCAGCATGACACTGCCTTCACGAAACGCCGAAAGTTTTGAAAGTCTACCGGCGAATGCGGCAAAGGGAAATACATCCCTATTCTACCTTCCGCTCTGTGACGGAGATGGGCGCAGCTAGTCAATGATGCGGTGAGGCGGCAACAGAACCTGGGCCACGGTGCCGATGCCCGGTTTACTGTCTATCCGAAGTTCGCCGCCATGCAGCGACGTCAGGCGGCTGGCGATGGACAGGCCCAGCCCAACGCCTTCCTGGCCGTGACTGATACTGGTATCCAGTTGGCTGAACGGTTGCAAAGCTCGCTCGATATCCTTTTCAGCCATGCCAATGCCACTGTCCTGGATGGCCAGGACAAGCCAACCATCTTCATTCAAATCAGCCCGTACCAGGATCGAACCATCGGACGGCGTGAACTTCATGGCGTTGCCGATCAAATTGACAAGAATTTGTTTGATCCGCCGGCCGTCGACCAAGATCGAACCAGGCGCATCCGACAGATCGGCCGAAAGGTCGATTGCGCCTTCATCCGCCCGCCGTCGGAAAAGATGCACGCTTTCATTAACCAGTTTGGCAAGATCCTCGGGTTTTTCGTTCAGGGAGACTTCCTCGGCATCGATCTGGCTCAAATCCAGGATATCGTTGATCAAGCCCAAAAGTAATTGGCCGCTCACCTGAATATCGTTACCGTATTCCACATAGGCGGAATTTTCGATGGCGCCGAACATCTCGGTCCCGATGATCTCGGAAAAGCCGATAATCGCATTCAATGGCGTGCGCAATTCGTGGCTGACGCTGGCCAGAAAACGCGATTTCGCGCGATTGGCGTCCTCGGCCCGCTCCTTGGCGTTCCGCAGTTCCGCCTCGGTATTTTTTTGATCGGTGATGTCCAGGGCGAGGGTGATGGTGCTACCGTCGGACAGCCGCCTGTCTTGGAGCAGATACCAACGACCATTTGGATGGGTGATTTCCAAGGGCAGACGGGCCTCGCGGTGACGCTCCAATCTGGCATCAACATCATAAACCGCCGCACCTCCCCCCACATCGGAAAAAATCGTGGCGACATCACGGAAAGAAATTCCGGGCTGGAGTTTCTCCGCAAACGTGGGATGCAGTCCACGATAGGCATCATTGCATATGACGAGACGGTCATCGGCGTCGAAAAGCGCCACGGGTTCATCGGTACCGCTCATGGCCATGGCCAGACGCTCGTTCGAAGATTGCGCCTCCTGGCGCGCGACCACATGATCAGTGATATCGGAACTGGCGCCGAAATAGCCCTGAAAGGCGCCGTTGTCGTCAAAGACCGGCTTGCCGCTGCTTCGGATCCAAATGGTCCGGCCATCGGGAAGATCCCGCCGGATTTGCATATCCTTGAAAGGTTGATGGGCCCGCAGGCTCGCCATATGCCGGGCCCACAGCTCCGGATCGTTGTCGCTGGCGCGTAATTCGTCACGATTTTTCCCGATGTAGAATGCGGGCGGCAAACCGGTGATCGCCTCTATCTTGTCGGCGATCCAGCTAAAGCGTAGATCCGAATCCAATTCCCACAGCCAATCGGAGCCGATTTCGGCAAAATTGCGGAATCGCTGTTCACCCGTGCGCCGTAATTCGTCGGTGCGCAGCCTGTTCAATTCCGCTGCCGCCCGCGAGGCGAAAATCTCCAACACCGGCTCGGCAATGGGGTCATCCCGCAGCAGTTGCGTATCGAAGGCCGCCAGGACGCCCAGCGCCGCACCGTCGGCATCGTACAGCGGCGCCCCCACATAGCTTTCAATCCCGAGTTCGACGAGAATTTCATCTTCTGGAAACAGTTCGCACGCCTTGCTGGGATGCACACAGATCGATTGGCCCATGACGTTGTCGCAGGGGCTTCCACGCAACGGATATTTTAGATTTTCGATCGCCTCGCCATTCCGGCTGGCGGCCAGGGTTGTAATGTGTCCGGCTTCCGTCTCATCGGGCACGCCAATGATGACCCATTCCAGGCCGAGGGCGCGGGACAAGGCATTGGCAAGCGTATTCAAAAATCCCTGGCCGACGGAATGCGACACCGCATCGGCAATCATTGTCACCGCGGTTTCCAATCGGCGGGCGGCGGTAATGTCCGTAAAGGTGGAGATGAGCTGGCCGTCCGGCGTGACTTGTTGCCGGATATCCAGAACCAAGCCGCCAGGCGTTTCTTGTTGAAAACGGAAGGAACCGTGACGTTCGAGAATACGCATTCGCTCAGCAATCAATTTTTGCGGATCGTCTGGCCCCAAATCCCCCCGTTCAGCGATATATCTGAATATATCGACACGCCGCGCGCCGACGAAGGCGACACTTTCAGGCAGGCCTGTGTATTCCAGAAATTGCTGATTGAAATATTGCACGATGCCGTCGGCGGAACAGACGTAAATCGCCTGATCCATCGCACCGGTTTCGGTCGATTCCATGCTTTCCGAACTATCGGTCTCGTGGGCTGACAATGCTTCCTCGCCTTCCGGTAAGGCTAAACCAAACGCAGGCTTTTCAAAAAGGAAAGCATTTTGCCCGCAATAAGTGAACAGAAAGTTGAACTTCCTGCAAAACAGATGAATTTCCGCCCAACCGTAATGCTACTTATGCAAGAATAATTTTCATTCTAAGCAAAAGCAGAACATGGCGACGCCAAAATAAACAGAGGCCAATCTAACGGTCGGGTTTGACCAATGCCGTGCGTCGGCTGTCCAGCATCTTTAACACGGCGGCCAAGGTGCGGTCGGATTTCAAGACACCGCCGCGGCCGAGCAATTGGTAGCCAGCCGGCCGGCGGGCCTGTTTGCCGCGTTTGAAAATGGAATACATCGGCACCGCCGACACTTGACCATAAATGGCGAAGATGGCACCGGCTTCGTTCCAATCCACCGCATAATCCAACCAATCCCCGGCGATGACGCCACGGCTGTAGGACTGCAAAATTTCGCCCAATTCCTGGCGATTGAAAAATTCGGTTTTTCCCCTGGTATTTAAGCCGCCGGCCTTGGGGTGGCGCCGACGACGGGCCTGCTCGAATGTGACAACCTCGGTCATCAGTTTATTATTCTCCGACCTCGTGAACTCGTTTGAGTGCTATTCTGTCATGCAAAATGGCAAGACGCCATATGCCCGTTGTCGATTTTCCGTAAATCCGGTTTCTCCCGTACACAGCGCGATTGCACCCTTGGACAGCGGTCGGCAAACGCACAGCCGCTGTGTTGTTTTGTCTGGCTGCCGATATTGCCTTGCAAGACCGCACGCTTGCGCCGCCCCGCGCCGATCCGCGGCATCGCCTCGAACAACGCCTGTGTATAGGGATGGGCCGGCCGGGCAAACAGTTGCGCCCGGCTGGTATGCTCCACGACCAGGCCCAGATACATCACCGCGACATCGTCGCAGACATAATCAACCACGCCCAAATCATGGCTGATCAACATATAGGTGACGCCAAAATCACGTTGCAGATCCTGCATCAGGTTCAATACCTGGGCCTGAACGGAGACATCCAGGGCCGAGACCGGCTCGTCCGCCACGATCAAGGCGGGCCGGGTTACCAGGGCCCGGGCGATGGCGATCCGCTGGCGTTGCCCACCGGAGAATTCATGAGGGTATTTATCCAAATCATTGGTGCGCAGGCCGACGGCATCGATCGCGCGGGCGATAGCTTCATCACGGGTCGTCATGCGGTCGGCGGCGGACAGGGCATCCAGGGTTTCGCCGACGATCCGCCGCACCTTATGGCGCGGGTCAAGGGAGCCATAGGGATCCTGGAAGACCATTTGAAACCGCGCCCGGGCCCGGCGCAGTTCCCGCGCCGACAGTTTGGTCAGATCCTGGCCCAAAACCTCGACGCGGCCGGCAGTCGGTTTGTCCAGCATCATGCACAGCCGTGCCAGGGTCGATTTACCGCAACCCGACTCACCGACCACGCCCAGGCTGCGCCCAGCCTCGATATTGAGATCGACGCCGTTCAGGGCATAAACCGTCTCGCCCGGCCGAAACAGACTCTCGCGCGGCAGCACGAAATGACGGCTCAGGCCCTCGGTACGCAGAACGGTGTCACGCATCCCCCCGCCTTTCGTGGTGATGACAGGCGGCCGCATGGCCTGGACCGAACGCGGTCATGGCGGGCGTCTCACGCCAGCAGACAGGGGAGGCCTTTGCGCAGCGATCGGCGAAAGTACAGGCGGGCGGCAGATCGGCCAGTTCCGGGACAGTGCCTGCAATCGTCTGCAACCGCGCGCCCCGCACCGCGCCAGGACGGGGCACGGCGGCGAACAGGCCTTGGCTGTAAGGGTGGACCAGGTCCGCGAACAGACGATCGGTGGTGCCCTGTTCCACAATCGCCCCGCCATACATCACGGCAACATTGTCCACGCTCTCGCTGATCACGCCCAGATCATGGCTGATCAGGATCAGACCCATGCCGGTATCTTCCACCAGCTCGTTGATCAGATCGAGGATCTGGCCCTGAATGGTGACATCCAGGGCGGTGGTTGGTTCGTCGGCCAGCAGAATATCCGGCGCGCAGCTTAACGCCATGGCGATCATCACCCGCTGGCGCTGGCCGCCGGAAAGTTGGTGGGGATAGGCATTGATACGCCGGGCCGGATCAGGCAGACCGACCCGGTGCAGCAGACGGAGGACTTCCTCCCTGGCGCCGGCGCCGCCAAGTCCGCGATGCAGACGCAGCGGTTCGGCGATTTGCCGGCCGATACGGTGCACCGGGTTCAGGGATGTCATGGGTTCTTGAAAAATCATGGCGATGCGGTTGCCGCGAACATGACACAGGTCATCTTCGTCCAAGGACAACAAATCCGTGCCATCCAGATCAACCCGCCCCGTCGCCCGCGCGCCATCGGGCAACAAACCCAGAAGAGAGAGAGCGGTAATGGATTTGCCACAACCCGATTCACCGACAATGCCCAGGGTGCCGCCCTTTTCCAGATCGAACGACACGCCGCGGACGGCGGCGGCCATGCCGCGGCTGGTTTGCAACTCTACCGTCAAATCCCGTACCGACAGCAACGTCATGCCCACCTACCTTTGCCGCGCCAGGCGCGGATCAACCAGATCGCGCAGACCATCGCCGATCAGGTTCAGCCCCAGGACCGAAAGAACAATGGCCAGGCCGGGCCACACCGCGATGACCGGTTTGAAAAAGATATAGCTTTGGCTTTCGCTCAGCATTCGGCCCCAGCTTGGATTAGGTGGCTGGGAGCCGACGCCAAGGTAGCTCAACGCCGCCTCGGCCAGGATCGCGATGGCGAAGGATATGGTTGCCTGAACCACGATCACCGAAACGATATTGGGCAGGACATGGGCAACGGTGATGGATAAATCGCCCTTGCCGGCGGCTCGCGCGGCGAGGATGAATTCACGCTCCCACATGGCGATACCGGCCCCGCGCACTTGCCTGGCGAAGACGGAGATATTGTATATTCCCAGAGCAATAATGGCATTGGTGATACCGGGCCCCCAACCGGCGGTCAGCAGTATAGCGATTAGAATAACGGGGAAAGCCATGTTCAGATCGCTGAGACGCATGATTACGTCCTCGGTCCAGCCGCGCCGGGCGGCGGCCCACAAACCGAGGCTGATGCCAACGGCGGCGCCCAGGGACACCGCGATCAAACCCACCACGATGGACGTCTGCGCCCCGGCCATGATCATCGACAAGATATCCCTGCCAAACTGATCGGTACCAAACCAATGGCTCAGGCTAGGTGGTTTCAGGCGCTGGGCGATGACGATCTCGGTCGCGGAATGGGGCGTCCAGATCAGCGAGAGCAGGGCCAGGAATATCATCGTCCCGGTCAGCACCAAACCGATCATGAAGGAACGGTGGCGCAGGGCGCGATGCACAAATCCCAGGTCCGCGGCGCCCTGGGCATGCTCCGGATCTATCGAGGTCATCCGTGCCATGGCCCGCCTCAACTTTGAATTCGTATGCGGGGATCGACCAGGGCGTAGAGAATATCGACCACGAAGTTGACCACGACGACGATGGCGGCGAACAACAGCACGACATTCTTCACCACCATCAAATCACGGTTTGAGATGGCGTCGAAAATCAACTTGCCCAGGCCCGGCAACGCAAAGACATTCTCGATGATTAAGGTACCGGTGACCACCGTGGCCACCAGCAGACCGCCGATAGTCAGGACCGGCACCAAGGCGTTGCGCAGAACATGGCGCCACAGGGCGGCGCGGCGGCTCAACCCCTTGGCCCGCGCCGTGCGGACGAAATCTTCCCGCGCGACTTCCAGCACCGATGACCGCGTGACCCGGGTCATGATGGCCGTCAAACCCAGGGCCTGGGTAAAAACCGGCAGCATCAATGAGCGGACCCCGCGCCAGATGCCTTCATCCCAGCCGGGGAAGCCGCCCGACGGCAGCCAATGCAAGACCACCGCGAATAAAATGATCAACAAAATGCCGAACCAGAAATCGGGGATCGCCAGACCCAGTTGGGAAAACCCCATAACGCCATAGTCGCCGATGCGGTTGTGGTTGGTGGCGGCAAAAATACCCAGGGACAGGGACACCAGGGTCGCCAGCACCATGGCGCCGATTGCCAGGGGCAACGTGACGTGCAGGCGTTGACCGATCAACTCCGTCACCGGCACCTTGTAAACATAGGACAGACCCATCTCACCGCGAAACAACCCGGCAATCCAATCCACGTAGCGGATGAAGGCGGGCCGGTCCAAACCCAGTTCCAGGCGGATCGCCTCAATGGCGCTGTCGGGGGCGTCCACCCCCAGCATGGTCAAGGCGGGATCGCCCGGCAAAACTTCCAACAACAAAAAGATGATGACCGACGCACCGGATACGGTGATCAGGAAGCTCAGAAACCGTCGCGCCAAAAAGACAGACATCCTTCCGCTTTAACCCCGAACGCCGCTTGGGGCAAGGTGGTTTGCCGCCAAATGGCCGCAATGATGACCCTGCCCTGCCCTATTGGCCCCGTAGCTTGCCATTTTGGCGGTAACGCGGCAGGGAGGGCGCGGACCAATGATTATCGGCGATCTTGATCTGGATTGGGCCGAACAGGACCCGGACTATCTGGCGCGGGTCAAGGCCTTCCTCTTATCCAGCGGCACATCCCCGGAGCCGGCACAAACGGCCGGCCCCGTGATCCATCCTCCCGTTAGCGTCCCGAGGGATCTTGGTCTAAAATAATGGACGATACGCCGCCGACGCCGGCAAACCTGTGGAGGGATGACATGGCATTGGAGATAACACCGCTGGGCGGACCCCTGGGCGCGGTTGTTCATGGCTGGCAACCCAAGGACGCCTTATCGGCCGCCGACGAGACCGACCTTCGGGATGGCTTGCGGGCACATGCGGTATTGGTATTCCGTGGCCAAGCCCAACCCACGGACGAGCAACTGGTGCGCTTCGCGGAAACCTTCGGCGATCTGGTCAAGGGTTCGGAATGGTTTGGCGATATCGCGCCAAAGCCGGAAATCCTGCGGGTCAACAATTTACTCGATGACGATGGCGTGCCCCAAGGCACCGGCGCCTCGGATTCCCTGGAATGGCATTCGGACTATTCCTATGTGGAAACCGTGGGCAAGGAGAGCTTTCTGGAAGCGGTGGAAATCCCAAGCGTCAACCCGCCGCGGACCTATTTTTGCAGCCAATACGATGCCTTTGACCGCCTTTCGCCTGCCATGGCCACGCGCTTGCGAGGCCTGCGCGGCCATCACAGCATCACGAATTATGCCGCCGGCGGCCGGCGTACGCCACGGGAAGGCGAGGATTTTCGCGATGATTTTCAGGCCAAGCGGGAGCGTAACCGACAGCTTGGCCTGACCCGTCCCGACATTCCCGAAGCGGAACATCCGATAATTTTGCAGCACCCGGATACAGGACGCGAAATTCTCTACGTCAGCCGGGGGATCACCCGGCGCATTGTCGGCTTGCCCAAGGATGAAAGCGATGATCTGCTGAAACAGCTCGCCGCCCATTCCACCAGGCCCGAATGCGTATACGCCCACGACTGGCACGTTGGCGACATGATCATGTTCGATACCCTGGGCACCTTGCACCGCCGCGATGCCTGGGACCCAGGCGAGCGCCGGGTCATGCGCCAGATGAGCACTCTGTGGACGCCGCCCGCCAATGGCGCGGCTGCCTAACCTAAGCTATTATTGGCGTTGCAAATAATTGGGGAGGACTAATTGTGACCGAACTATATACCGGCGGCCTGCTGTACGACGGCGGGACGGAGATCGTTGAAGGTCATGGCGTCATGGTCGAAGACGGCAAGGTCGTCGAGGTCGCCCCGTCGGGCACCTTCGACGGCTTCGATGGCGAGACCATCGATACCTCCCAAGGCACCTTGATGCCCGGCCTGTTCGATTGTCATGTGCATCTGTGCCTGGGCGCCGAAGGCGACCCGGGAACCGCCGCCGACAAGTTGCTGCCGGGACAGATCACCATGAAGGCCCTGGAACGGGCCCAGAATACCCTGGCGGGCGGCGTCACGGCGATCCGCGATTGCGGCGGCAAGGATTTTTTGGAATTCGCGGTACGCGATGCGGTCAATGGCGGCCAGCAAATGGGCCCGACCATCCGTGCCTCGGGCCAGGTCATTTGCATGACGGGGGGACATGGCAGCCGATCGGGCCGGATCGCCGATGGCATCGATGAAGTGGTCCGCGCCGTGCGCGAGCAGATCCACGCCGGTAGCGATCTGATCAAGATCATGGCCACGGGTGGCGTCATGACGCCAGGCGTTAACCCGGAGGACGCCCACTACACGGCCGCGGAAATGGCCGCCGGCATTGCCGAGGGCCGGCGCTTTCACCGCCGCTCCGCCTCTCACGCCCAGGGCCGGGACGGTATCCTGAACGCGGTGCGCGGCGGCATCAATTCCATCGAACACGGTATTTTCATGGACGAAACCTGCGTCCGGGAAATGCTGGCCCAGGGCACATACCTGGTCCCCACAGTGGCCGCGTTGCGCAATATCCTGGACAATGCCAAGAACGGCATCCCCGATTACGTGGTGGAAAAAGCGGAACGCATCTCGGAAAACCATCGCCGCTCCCTCCAGATGTACTACAAGGCGGGCGGCAATATCGCCTTGGGCACGGATGCGGGCACACCCTTCAACAAACACGGCGCCAACGCCATGGAGCTGGAATTCATGGCCGATCTGGGCATCAAACCCATCGATGCCCTGCGCATGGGCACGGCGAACGGCGCCGATTTGATGGACCTGACGGACCAGGGCCGGGTGGCGGCGGGCATGGCGGCGGATTTCCTGGTCGTCAATGGCAATCCGGGGACGGACATCACAATGGCCTCGCGGCGGGAAAATCATCGTTTCGTCATCAAGGGCGGCATCCCCGTGGCGGGCCCCGCCGTTGGCCTCGCGGGCCCCAGTTTCGGCAGGATGGCGGCCTTTTGAAGTGGTTGGTTAGGGAACGGATATTTTCGATCACGTTTGAATTACGCGCGAGGCCGCGGACTTGCCCTTGGCGGCATTTTGATGTTTCGAAGCAACGAAGTTCGCGGTTTTGACATAGACAACCGCGAGTCACCTACAATGTTATATTACCCGGAATACCCCAGGGTTAATAATGATGCAGTTCGGAACTATAATATCGATTAGAATGGCCTTAACTAGATATTTGTCATGAATATATCTCGTGTATTGTACCATTATCCGTATTTGCAGTACGATACGGGGTCTCCAAAATCGTTGGTTTCTATGATTGATGGCCTAAATAGGAATATGTTCGAGCCTTTATTTCTCGCGTCCGAAAACGGACCGCTAATTGAGGTTCTCAAAGAACATGGCGTCAAGATATTACATGGCAATTCTAATAGTATTTCCTGGAAGCACCCGTTCAGGTCAGTCGTTAGTATTCGGCGACAGGCGCGTTTATTGAAAGAAAACAACATCAACATAGTTCACTTGAATCAGTTCGGCTGGAACAACGATTTAGTGTTTGCGGCACGAATAGCAGGCGCATTTACCATACTCCATTTACACAATCCGCAAGACATTCAATGGCGAAATCTAAATCGGTTTGCGGCAAATACCGTTCTTTCTTGTTCAGAGACCTTATACAATTCGATAGGCAATATTTCTTATATCAATAAAAAGTGCCAAGTCTTACATAATCAAGTTGACATTGAGTGGATTGAATCTGGCAAGCCCATTCGGGAGGAACTTGGACTGTCCCAGAATGATATCGTGGTCGGCGTGGTGGCTCAAATACGCCATGGTAAAGGGATCGATATATTTGTCGAAACCGCCCGTCTATGTTTGCGGGACCGTCCAGAATTGGTTTTTTTGATAATTGGGCCCGACGGTGCCGATGAACAAGACTATGCCCAAGATATCCGCAATATCGCCGCGGAATCTGAATTCTCGGGAAGGATTCGATTTCTTGGGAGCCGTAGCGACATCCCGGATATTCTAGCTAGCTTAGACATTTTTATGCTGCCAACACGTGCCGAGGCATTTGGCATAGTAGTGATAGAAGCCATGGCCGCGGGGCTTCCTGTTATCGCCAGTCGGATCGGCGGCATTCCTGAAATAATAACGAATGAAGAAATCGGTTATCTTGTCTCACCAATTGAACCAAGAATGTTCGCATTGGCTCTTGATCAAGTCTTGGCCAGGAAGGATTCGGGACGGAAAATGGGGGCATTGGGCAAAATTAGTGTCGGCGGGCGTTTTGACAAAGCCACCATTGGCGGCAGATTGAATTCGATATATCAAAATTTGTTGGGCTAAGACGATTATTGCAACGGCAGTGAGCGATGAAAGTGCCCAGAGAAACATTTCAAGTATACCGCTCGGATCAAGGACAGGAGATATCCGCGCTACAAGGGATTGACCCTTGCTTGATCGTAACAATTGACGCCGAAGAGGAGTTTGACGGGAATGCGCCGTTCTCTAGTACGAATTATGACGTACGATCAATGCGCTATCAATATCGGGCGCATCTTGTATTTGAAGAATTTGGCATAGCGCCAACCTATCTGGTCGATTTTCCCGTAGCCAGCCAATCCGATGGCTATGGCCCCTTGTTGGATTTCTTACAGGATGGCACCTGTACGATCGGCAGCCAATTAAATCCCTGGGTAAACCCACCCTTCAACGAAGATACGGAACTCAAGAACTCTTTTGCTGGAAATTTGCCGCCGGGCCTAGAGCGCCAAAAAATCGCCCGCCTTACCTCGGAAATCCATGACAATCTCGGTGTCCAGCCGATCATTTATCGCGCCGGTCGACATGGGATTGGGCCCGACACGACGCAGACGCTCATCGAGCTTGGCTATTCGATGAATTCGAGCGTCTTCCCGAAACGCGACAACTCAAACCAAGATGGACCGGACTTTCGCGCGAATGCCGCGGCACCCTTTTGGCGGGATGTCGATCATCGCCTGTTGGAATTACCACTTACCGCCGGCTTCACCGGCGTCTTGAGTGGCCATGATGACTGGGTGTCTCGTTTCATTGGTCGGGGCTTGGCCGAAAGATTTTGTGTCAACGTTGGCCTGCTCAATCATGTCCAACTCTCTCCCGAAAGAGTGGGAATCGATGAAGCCAAGGCCCTGACAAGAGATTTATTCGCGCGGGGCCAGCGAGTTTTCAATGTGAGCTACCACGGCGGCTCGCTTGAACCGGGCCAAACGCCTTATGTAAAGAACAATGACGATCTTGCGCGGTTCCTGGCATGGATCGAGGAATACCTCACATTCTTCAGCGAAGAGCTTGGCGGCCGCGGTGTCACGCCAAGCGATATTCTTGCCATGGCCCGTCAAGATTCAGCGCATGATAACGCGCACGGGTCGGCACACAACATTCTATCTTGCATCGGGGCCCGAGGACGGGCCGCTGCTGATC